>JBFFBT010000134.1:0-15323 GCA_041560255.1 Myxococcota bacterium
CAACTCGAAAACTACCAAATGAAATCTTCCGGCTTGGGTGGATAACCTTCGGCGTAAGGGCAAATGATCTGAGCTTTGGATTCGTAACTGGAAATTGTATCAATCGGCCGGTTTTTACGAACGGTTTCAGAAAACAACTCCCAAAGCACCCGGCCGCGCATGTCTTGCGCCACCGGCAATTGCAAGGCATACAATATGGTGGGTGTAACATCCAAAACTGACGCATTATCAAGCTTTGCATCGCTGCAGATACCGGGTCCGGCCGCTATCATCACTCCATTGGTGTGATGTATTCCTCCATATGGTTCGGCGCGAAAAGGATGGAGTTTGGGACCATCTCCAAATCCGTGATCGGATACCACCATCACCAAGGTACCGTCACTTCGCAACCGATCCAAAATCCTCCCGATGCGCCTGTCCACATCCCGGTAGCAATTTTCGACCACCTTACCGAAATGTCGTTTCAACAATCCGGCCTTGTCCGTAGGAATATGAAATTGAGCCAATCTGGCCCTAATTTCTTCTTCGGTTTTCTGAAAAATCCAGAAACGATGCAACAGCGAGTCCGAACACTGAAAATAACTCAAAATCACATCGGGACACGCCCGGAGCGAGAGATTGAGGGTCAATTTTTCTACCGATCCGGCCCTAGCAAGGTTCCATCGCAGTGCATAGACATAGTCTTTGATCTTGGGAGTTTGGTACAAATCAGCCGGATCTTCAGGTATCCCGGCCCATGAATACAACTCGGGATTCTTGATGTCACCCGGCTCCACAATCCATTTTTGCACTTCCTTTTGAAATATCTCCGGATGCACGATATTTTCTGTTCGACGCCAAAACGATCCCTTGATGGTCACATTGCGCCCGTCCCCATACAAGACCTTGGGAGCCACGATGACGGCGTTTTCGATCCGTTCCGCCGGCCAAGTAGTGGGCCAACCTATCACCAGGGTTTTTAGATTTTTTTCTGACAACAAGTTCCACAAAGCCTTACTCTTGCGGTCATCAGGCGTATAGACTTTACGAAAATTTGTTCGAAATTCCGGTGGATTATAATCACTATGGGCAACGTGATCCCAGATGCCGTGCTGGCCGGGAAGCTTTCCAGTCGCCATGGACGTCCAGACCTGCATGGTACGCATCGGCCAAAACGATTTCAAAATTCCTCTCACTCCGTCTTCAGATAAAGATCGCATATGAGGGACGGCATTGCGACGCATCAGGGCCTCGAGCAAATCCGGCGACAATCCATCTACCGCGAAAACAATCAGTTTGACCTTCTTTCGACTCTCGGCATATCCCGCCCTCGGCGCAAACCAAAACAGGCAAAACAACATACCCATAATCAATTGCATACAACGCAGATTCACAACCACCTCCACCAATTATAAAAGCACTTTCAATTTGACTTCGGCTTGAAGCGATGCAGCCATACGGGCGACGACCAGGCCATCTCTCCGTCTCTTTGAACCACCCGCACATAGTAAAACACCCTACCCTCAGAGACTTCATCATCCAGATACCTAAACCGCATGCGGTTTTTTGCACCCCGGGCTGTAAAGATCGTTCGGTTGTTGCGCAGGACATCGACCCGTTTAATGCGCCTTGGACAATCCACATGCACCTCTACCTCTATGGGCGCTATGGATACATGATCTTTGACCTGCCCCATGAACATCCCGTTTACCCGCACATCCAAAAAGATCTTTGCCCCGGTGGTGGCATAGGTGCTCCGGTTGCGTATGGCATCCAGGATAGCTCTTCGGCTGAGCTCGGGCGCATACACCGCGGCCTTCCCGGCGCCTCCCTCGTGATCCGGCGATGCTATCACGCCGATAACGATCCCCTTTTCCCAAGCGTCCTGGATAAAATATCCCCTTGGCCCGGCCAATCTGGCCTCCTGCAAACAACCCTTGCATTCGTACGATCCGCGCATTTGATATATTTCAGCCACCGGCTCATGCGACTCGTCGTGAAAGCTCCAATCCATAGGGACATTACCCGTATCGGCCAACTGATGTGGAATGAGCACATATTCCGCCCCATCCCTCTCGAGGATTTTTCGATGCGAGCGGGGATCCTGTCCTTCTGCGGCATTGTACCAATTTGGAAAAGCTGCATCTTCAAAGATCAGGTTGCGGTGCCCATAGTAACCGAAAGGATATTGCTTACTTCTGGTTTCATTGGATGACGTCCATTCTTGGGCCAAAAACGTCAAAAAACGGCCCGCATCATGATTGGCCCGGGTCAACTTGCCCAAGTAATGCCACAAATAGGGATTGAAACATTTTCCGTGGTCCGTAAGCCCACCGAAATCCACCCGTAGGAGATCTCGCATCATTTGATAACTCTGATCAGGGGTTTCATCCCGAGTCCGCTCACACACCGAAAAATCCGAGTGCTCATGAAGATCTCCAAAATACAGGTTCAATTTTCGCCCCTCGTAGGATACGGACCAACCCGTCCGATCCTCGCCTTTGGACAATCGAATGCCGGCAGCATCGAATGAGTCCTCGGGCATTTCGTACGGTTCAAGCCGCGGGTTTCCAAGACCGCCGTTTTTGGGATTCAATCTCGACAGCAACACCCCGCTTGAGCCTTTTTTTCTGCTCTGCTCGACACTCAGCCACCGTCCAGGCAAGTCATCGGCCTGGTAGGCAACCAACACCGAATCTGAGGATATCACCAGCTCTGATCTTCGGTTCATGCCCTTTCGGGTGGACAATACTTTCGGGCCTGACCATCCAGAACCCGCAACCCTCCAAAGAAATACATCCCATCCCGAGTTTTTATCCCGCGGCACCCTGGCCGAAACCCAAAATCCTCCTTTTACATCCTGACACAAGTCCGGTGATTCTGCATTTTGTCCCAAAACAGTTTGCTCGAGTCCATAAGGCGCCATCAAACCGATCGGATCGATTCTGGCGATCTGTACCCTCTTTACCGCCGCTTTTCCCAATTTGTATCCATTGTATGTGACATGCTCCCAAGCCATCCATACCTGCCGATCGATCGAAGCCAACCGCACACCTCGATCGATGCCCGCGGCATGGGTCATCCTGCGTTCGCTTTCTGCAATTCCATCCGTCACAACACACGAGTAAAGATCCATGTTGTTTTTTCTGAAGCTATGCCAAGCAACCCGAACATCACCCGTTTGGTTGCTTACCATGGCGGGTTGATGATTGTTGGTCCCTGGGGTTGACAATCGAATGGGACGACCCACAACACCTCGGCGTACGGCCGTCAAATAGATTTGCCTCAATCCCTGATCACGGTTGGACTCCCATGCTATCCACAAGGTATCTGCGTCGATAACTCCCGCGGGATAAACGTCCACACCGGGATGGTCGGTAATTCTCAACGCCTTTTGAGGTCCGCGCTTTTCATCGAGCACCACGGCATGCAGATCCCAGTTTTTATCTTGCTCGGAGGAGTATATCAACCAGTGTGATGTTCCGTCAGACACCAAGGTAGGCCCAAGCACTTTGGCGGTGGATGGGTTTACAATCCCCCAACGCCCCAAAATATGAACCTGCTTTTGGGCAACCCGCAATCGAGCAACCTGGATGGAATCCCGACCGTTTTTGAATGCAACCCATGCAGCCCAGGACGTATCGGGACCCGCGGCGGCCAGGGACGGAAAATCATTGAACCCTCCCCCGGTCGATAGCTCGTGTTGTTCACCCCACCTGGGCATTTCGTAAAGGGACACATCGTCCACCCACATCCTTCCGGTTGGAGCCCAAAAGGACGATGGCGCGATGATTTGAAGGGTGGATGGACCATCGACGTCAACTGTAAAATGCACCCGGTATCTACGCCAGCGGGAGGGCACGTTTTGCCAGTTGGCCAATACCACCCGATCTGCTCCAGAGCGACGCCAGATGGTCAAGCGGCTGTGGTTGTCGGCCTTGACCCACAACTCCAGCCGATACACTTTGTCCGAACGCAACCAAATCTTTTTCAGCAACTTCGCGCCGGTCTTGCTCCTTTGCACTTGTCCCACGACACATCGTGTGCCTCCACGGGCCGAAAGCGGATCGACCACGAGTCGAACATTTTCGACCTTCCATCCCACCAATCCCTGCTCGAATCCTCCATTGTCAATCCTTTGTTTGAACCCCAAGGCGGCCTTGTCATGTTTCCATGCGGGTTTTTGGGATTGATCTTGCGACGCTATCGCCGGAATCACTCCCGACAATATGAACACACACAGGATGCTTGGTTTTCGTACCATACCGAATCCAGCCCGGTCACGATTCTGCAGGTTTCTTCCCTTACTCCACATATCCCAACGATCGAAGTCGATCGATTTCTTCTTCATCAAAGGGAACTAGCATGCTATCAGAATCCGGGGTTACATGATCGCGGTTTCGGTTGTGTCTCGTATCCGATCGATATGATTGCACCTGCGCCCTCAAGCTTTTTCCCTCGAAACCCAATTTAGCTCTGACGCCCAAAAGATCCAATACGGTCGGAACCACATTGTAGATCGTGGCTCCCACGATGGTTTTTCCGGTCTGGATGCCCAATCCCGAAATCAGAATGACACCTTCAATCCGATGCTCACCCGTAAAAGGCACCGTTTGAGGCGCCGGGTGATGCCGGGAACGGTTGGTAAATCCATGATCGCTTACCAAAACCACTCGAGATCCCTTCGGCATCGCCGAAATGAGCTCTCCAACGGTTTCATCCAACAACATGTAGTAGCGATTCAAAACATCACCATACAGTGCACCCAGCTCGCCGGCGTGCGAAACCGCAAGGCCGGTTTCCTTGAGTTGCGCTTCGATCTCCGCTGTCGGCCGGCGAAACAACCAAAATCGATGTGCGAGCGAATCGGCGCCTTCAAAATACACCATGGTAAGATCGGGTCGAAGCTGTCGGATGAGATGTAAAGTGATATTTCGCATCGTGAGGGTATGGGCAAGCGACCATCTGACTCCTCGCTCGTATTTGCGAAGAATGGGATAAGATCGAGCCACGTCTTCGGGCGGATTGGGGAAAAATCCGCCTACCAATTTTTTTTCCACTTCTTCCAAGGTAACCACCAGAGCTTGAATTTCTTGCCACTTTTTCCGCGGATAGACTTGCTCAGCCACATCGGGATACACGGTACCTTTGATGGTTACTTGTTTTTTGGAGCCCAGGGCGACATAGGGACTGACCATGACTCCGTTGACTTTTTCTGCCGGCCAGGTATTGAGCCAACCCACCACTGCAACCGTTTTGTCTCGACGGCTTACAATATCCCACAATGCATCGACATTGCGCATACTGCTGGTAACCAAACGGCGTTTTTCACTCCTCAGCTCTTTCGGCCATAGCCGAGAACCGGTCACAAAATCATAAATGCCGTGCACCGCACGAGGCCTGCCGGTTGCAATGGTGGTCCAAAGAGGCGGGCTTCGCATTTCGTGCTCCGAAAGCAGAGTTCCGCAAACACCTCCATCCATCATTGCTCGAATCACCGGAAGTTTTCCGGCATCCGCCAATTCTCTGATCACCTCGAGATCCAAGCCATCCGCGCCAATCAACAAAACCGGTAGATCGTGAGGATTTACGGCCCATTTTTGCTCATCTTTGGATGATCGGTCGGATTTTTCATGCTCAGACTTTTGTATCACGAAAGCATGCGGTTTTTTTTCACATCCTTCTGCTGCGGCCAGAGCCAAAAACAACCCTAGAAATCCCATCCACTTACCGCCGCCATACAGCCTATTGCGAAACATATTTACCATAAACACAACTAAAACAGATCCCAGCCGACAATACAACCCCCCGAAGACCGTAGGAGTTTGCACCGGTGTACACACCCAAGAAAAACTCCTAGCTCGAACCAAGCAGAGATTGGTAAATGGACTGGGTTTTTTCCGACGGATCGAGCCCGGCTATAGAAGAAAAAGCTTGTTTACAACTTTCATACACACCCACCGCTTCGACCCGCCTTCCGGACCGCTGTAGACACAGCATCAACTCTTGGTACAACTCCTCGGCAAGCGGGTCTACTTCGATGCCTTTTTGAAAACACTCCACGGCTCTTTCAATCTGATTGCTTTTTTCATACACCCGCCCGAGGCGGGTCACCACCCGAAAGTATTTGCTTCGGTAGCGTTGACGAGCCGAGAAAATCCATTCTTCCTCGGCATCTCCACCCAAAAACGCCCCTTTGTACAGCTCGATGGGTTTCTGTAACCCTTGCTTTACAACCACGAGGTCCTCATCTCCAAGCTCGGACCCGGCTTGCTTCAAAAACCAATCAAAAGCCCAAACATCCACCCAAAACAGGCTGCCATTCAAGCTCACTTTCCCCTCACCCAGTATGACGGCACTGTCACTTCCCAATAGACGCCTGAGCCGATGCAGGGTGGTTGCAAAGGATCGCTTGGCCATATCCCCGTCCGCATCGGGCCATAAAACATCCGAAATCATCTGTATCCCCACCCCACCAGCCCCATGTGCAATGACGGCTTTCAGTAACTCCAAGGGTTTTTTTTGCGCCTTGCCGGATACCTTTTGCGCTTGCCCGTCGACCATCAGGGTAAAGCCACCCAGGGTCGCCACCTTGATCTTCCACGGCCAATGCTCGAATCGAACAAACGACGGATGGGGCGTAAGATTGTGGACGCGAATCAAATCTTTGACATAATCAACTTCGATTCCATGCTCCAACGCCGCAGCACACAGTGCAGAAATATCCGAAGGCGCCCAAAAATCAATAATTCTCAAAAGATTTGTTTTTCCATATCTCAAAGCATCGGACAAAGTTGTAAGGATTTTCGGCGCGTCGGCTTGAGCCAAAGCAAATCCAGTCTCCAACAACAGGTATTTATAATACAACATCTTACTCTTTTCCAACCGACAATCTTGTTTTGCTTGCGCGTGATACTTTTGGGCTTCTTCGAGGTTTCCACACTTAAAATGTATGTAACTTGAAAGCAAAACACTAAAACCATGCCCAAAGGGTGATCCAAATCGACCAGAAATCTGCAGAAATGAATTTAGATAACTGAGAGCAGCTTGAAAATCTCCCACAAGCAGAGAACGAAACGCAATTATATGATAGTAACTGCATAGATCAAATTGATGCCCCTTTTCGATAATCCGGCCCATGAACCCCAATTTTTCGTCGGCCGATTCGAGATCTCCACGAGCCAATACATTGTATATGAAATACATTAATGAATAGGCTTCCCAAACCCGTACCCCGGTTTTACAGGAAACATCCAGTGCTCTTTGGGCCGATTCTTGACCTTTTTCAAACGCACCCTGGGTATACCAATACAATGACGCTATGGTAAACCACACTATCTTGGCAAAGTCGGATGCCTGGTCGAAACGGGCGGTTTGATTGATCGCATCAAATATCAATCTGGCTCTCGTTTGCATTCCGGTAAAACAATAAATCTGCATTAAAATGCCGTTGAGGACGAGTTGCTGGCTTGGATCCATCGTGCGATAGGGCATGTCTTTTGCCAATGAGTCCCAATAGGGGTAGCTCGGATTGGTAGGATCACAGATAGTCAAAGCGTAGACCATATTGGCGATTACTTGATTCGAGATTTCATCAGAAGGAATCTGTGGGTAATTTTCGACGATATACCCCATTTCATCGGCCCAGTCTTTAAACAGGGATAAATGTTCTCGAGCCACAACAAAGGACTCCACCACCCCCAACCAAGCCAGGTAAAGACCTTTCGGGTCGCCTTCTTCTTTAAATTTTTGATACGCTGTCTCAAAGTCGATCCTTGCAGCGGCTGGACTGGTCAATTTTTGATTGCAGCCTCGCAGGTACAAAAGCCAGGGATCGAAGCGCACGGTCTGCGGGTGAATGCATCCAAACCATTGCTCTAGTGTACGAATGCGCCCTTGGCTGATGAGCTCGGGTCCTTTCTCTTTGATGAGCTTTATCAAGCGCTCGCTTTCTCCCAACAGACAATACATGTTGGCAGCATTTTCGGCCTGCCCGGCCCGCTCCATGAGATCGGCAGACATTTGCTTGATGCGATACAACTCTTCTTTTCCATAGCTTTCTTCGGCGCGCAGCTTGAGAAAATCCCGAAACAACGGGTGATACTGATACAAAACCTTTTCGGCATATCGCTTTTCGGTAAAACAGTTCTCCCGATTCAACCGAGACAATATCCGATCCACTTGGCCGTCTCCGGTCAACTCCCGAGCCTCATGCAATCCAACCGACGGGAGATAGGCGGTTTTCAAGAGCAGGGTCTTTATCTTTTCATCCAGCTTGTCGAACACCTGGCTCGCGAAATACGCAAATACTTCATCCAACCCATGTTCACCCATCTTATCCCATGAAAGCTCCCCAAGATCCTTTCTTTGCAACAACAAGATAAGCCCCGCGATCCATCCATGGGTCAGCTTATGCAACTGCTCGACTTGTTTCTCGGCTACCGGCTCTTTGTGTTGCAGTCTCGCGACTTCTTTCATCTCCTCGAGCGTAAACCTCAAATCATCGGCCTCCAGTACCCCCACTTCCCGGTTCGCCTGCATCCGGGCCATCCATCCGGGTGGTTCTTTGCGACTCACCACAATCACCCGAATATGCCGGGATAATCCCCGCAAACCTTCGAGCAACACCTCGTGCAATCCGGACTGCTCGGATATCTCCTGGTAATTGTCCAAGACAACCGCATAGGGCCACTTCAACCGGTGGCTCAAGCTTTCGAAAAACCTCATGGAATACGTCGCTACATCGGCCAAATACTCGGGTGTCAACAACGGCAATGGTTTTCTTTGCCTCGGGGCGGCCTTCTTGACACCCAATCCCATATAATAAAAAAAACTCGCTATGTCTTCGTCCTGCCTACTCAGCTCGTACCACAAGCACGCCAGACGACGCCGGTCGAGATAATCCGCCACCAGGGTGGTCTTACCCGAACCGGCAGGCGCAGATATCCACGTCACAATCCGATCCCGGTACCGATCCAGATGCTCCATCAATCGCTCTCGGGTGTAGACATCTTCAATCGTCGGGCGGGTGATCTTGGCTGGTGTCGGTCTTTTCGTCGACATGCTAAGCCTTTCTCGATATAAAATACGAACAACGAGAAAGATTATGCCGATTTTTGATGGTATTCAATACTTACTCAACCCTTGTTGAAAACCACCAAAGCATACTCGTGTCGGCAAACCATACAACCTGAAAAGTGCTGTACCAGGCTTCAAAGGTCGTTCAACCCCTATCATGATGCGATATCAAGTCTGTACCGGGAAACGCAGCCCACCGACTCAGGCACACGCTAAGCTGCAACACTCCGTGTCTGCCCTGCACGTAAAAAAGCACGCTCTCGACAAAACCCAAGCCCCCAACCTAGGTGCCACCCAACTCTCGAACTAGTATTTGGTATTTATTTTGCGTAGAAACACATCATGGGTCGTCAATTAAGATACATGCCCCAGCCGAACACCGTTTTTGAGATCACCTGCCGCACCATATTGGATGACGATACCTGTCTGAGCTAAACTTACAAGTCACTGTTTTTTAGTGACTTGTAAGTAGCGAGTTTCTTGAGTCCGAAAAGCCATTTCAAAACTCGAAAATAATTTCTAAGAGTTTTGAGACGAACACTACCTAGTAAACTTTATCTCCAAATTCCCAATTCATCTTGGTATCAACCACAGAAAACAATTCTACTCAGGTGACCCAACCAAGAATCTCGCTCGATCTCTGCCCGAAGCGTCAATAACATGATTAAAACTTCCTCTTACTCAACCTCACCAATACAGCCCCACCAAATCACCCAATCTTACAAGCCGGCTCACTGCCCTCATCCACGGTTGCTACCTCTTACAAAGCCTTGTCAAGCTGAACCTTTAACTAACCAAGAGACTGGTGCTTTTTCTCTTCCGGTAGTTGTTTTGATACCCATCATCATAAGTATTTTTTTGTAATATATACATTTTTTTAGTTTTCCACACGCACATTTCACTATCCTGGAGACCGCTTGTTTGCTTATGCCCCTAATTTCGGCAATGGCTGTATACGAGAGTCCCTGGGCGAAGTGCAACCTGAGAATTTGTCTGGTTCCGGGCGTGAGATGGTCGAGACACCCACTGAGCCATTCCATTTTCAACTTTCGGTCGATTTCTTCTTCTTCCGATTCGGTTTTGCAGTTCGCCATCCACAACGGGACCAGCTTTTCGGCCATCTCTACTTTTCGTCTGGCCCGGCGGATGACCATGATGCGCAAATACGCTCCAATGGCGGCCGGATGCCTGATATTGTCTACGTAATTGTAGAAAAAGTCAGCAAAAACATCCATTACCAAGGATTCGTTTTCTGCGTTGCATCCAAGACATTTTTGCGCAAGCTCTTTGAGCGCTGACGATTCCCGGCTCCAAATATGCACTTGGGCCGACTGTGTACGTTTTTTTAACGCCACCAGCAGATCATGATCGTAATCATTAGAAGTATTTATCTTTTTCATTTTCCCCTCTAGAATACAACATGTTTTTTTCATCCACTATATCGACTTGAACAAAGATGCCCCTTTTATCACGAAATACAACCCCGGAATCCATGCTTCGATTTTACCGCGCGAACGATTACAAATGGATTACAGAAAGAGGAAATCGACCTTTTGGTTATACAAATACCCCGGTATATCAATCAAAAGTCTGCCGACAACCGGAAACAAGGTCATATCGATATGCCTTTATCTGCGACGATATTTCGGTCTATAAATCCATTTTAGAAAAGGCAGCGGCCACGAGTTTTTATAACATGGGGTTGATACGATCCAACACCCAGCGCACCTTCTGGACCAACAGCTTGGGTGAAAAGGGTTTCTGCAACAAAGGAGTATCTGATCCAATTTCGCCGTGGTGCATGATTGCCTCATCGGCATATCCGGACATATACAGCACCTTCAAGCCTGGATGAAATCGAACTACCGCATCGGCGATCTTTTTGCCTCCCTCTCCGGGCAGTACCACATCCGTGAGCAACAAATGGATGGGACCGACATGCTCTTTGACTCTTGAGAGGGCCTGATCGCTGTCTGCTGCAGTAAGAATCCGATATCCATAGTGGGTGAGCACCTTGGAGGTAAGCGATAATATGATATCCTCATCTTCTACCACCAAAATGGTCTCATCTCCTTTCAGATCGCCGAACGCGCTTTCTTCCGTATCGTAGAAAGCCTGATGATCATGGGTGGTTTCAGCTTCATCTACTTGAGGAAAAAAGATTTTAAAACGCGTCCCTTTACCCGGCTCACTGCGTACACAAATGTGTCCTTGGCTTTGGGTGACGATTCCATACACGGTCGACAGTCCCAAGCCGGTTCCATGACCCATTTTTTTTGTGGTGAAAAATGGCTCGAAGATCCTATCTTGGGTGGAAAGATCCATGCCCTCACCCGTATCCCTTACATTAACGACGACATAATCTCCAACTTGCAATCCGGGATATTTTTCCACTGCTGCCGCATCCAGAAAGATCGTTGAGGTATCAATGCTCAGATCCCCACCCTGAGGCATTGCGTCTCTGGCGTTGACGGCCAGGTTCATGATGACCTGCTCGATTTGACCCACATCCGCCCATATCTTCCCCAAACCATTTCGGCAGTTGAGCATGAGGTGGATGTCTTCTCCAATCACTCTGCCAAGCATTTTTTCCATATTTTGTAGGATCTCGTTAAAGTCCAACCGCCTCGGCCGCATGACCTGTCTCCGGCTGTAGGCCAGAAGTTGGCGCACCAAAGACTCGGCTCGCTTTGCAGCCTGCTTGATTTCCTGCACGGGCTCTTTGACTCGAGCATCCTGATGCTCATCGAGCAACAATTCGCTATATACCAAAATGGCCGTCAGCAGATTGTTGAAGTCGTGCGCCACACCCCCGGCCAGCCTTCCGATGGCTTCCATTTTTTGAGATTGCAGCAATTGCTCTCGCAAATGTCGGGTTTCTTCGGCGGTTTTCCTGCGATCGGTCACATCCCGACCGATGGCGACCACGCCCACGGTTTGACCCTGTCGGTTTTTTTCGGGCACCAATCGCCAATTGTAGATATGGGCGGCTCCATGCAACGTGATCCGCGTTTCGGTTTCAATCGATGCGGCCTGCGCAAATATGGATTTCAGCTGCGCCAACCAAAAATCCCTGAGCTCGGGTTCGATATCCAGCTCCTGTGGAGTTTTTCCCTCCGGGCGCCGCCCCAAAATTCCAAAATGGCGGGAGGTATGAGGATCGACATACCGCAGGCGCATCCGATGGTCGAACCTGAGGATGACGTCCGGTGAGGCCTCGACCAACGAACGGTAATTGGCTTCGCTCTGTCTTAGGGCCTCTTCTATTTTTTTCCGTTCTTCGATTTGATTTATGAGGCTACGATTGCTCTGCTCGAGAGACTTGGTTCTTTCATATACCAGTCTTTCCAGCTCGATCCGGTATCGGGAAAGCTCTTGTTCCATTCTCTTGCGGGCGAAAGCCTTCTCAATCACTTCGGGCAGCAACTTGACATACTCACCCCGAGGATCCTTGATGAGGAAATCGTCGGCGCCGACTCTCATGGCTTCGACCGCAACACCGATATCGGCCGAACCCGTAATAAATATGGTGGGGATTTTCCCACACTTTTTTTGTACATCCAACCCAGAGCCATCCGGCAAACGGTGATCAATCATAATCAAATCATACGAACTCTTGGTTAATTCATTTTCGGCCTGGACGACCGTCCGGGCCCAATCGAGCACATAAGGCAGTTTCAGATTCTTGACCAATCTTTCGACGGCCATAAAATCAATCTCGCTGTCTTCAACCACCAGTATGTGTATCCCGGACATCTGAAAATCCTTACACATCTACGGCAACATGCTCAACGTCCAATAGCTATCAATCGTCATTATCGCTTTACAGAAAATGTCGAACGCCACGGGTTTTACAATGTAGCCCGCAGCTTGCAACACAAAGCCTCTTTTGATGTCGCTTTGATATTCCGAGCTGGTGAGAATGACAACCGGAATGTGTACGAATTGGGGATCGTTTTTAATGGCTTGTAAAAACTCTAACCCGTTCATACGGGGCATGTTGATATCGAGAAGAATCAAGTCCGGCTTCGGCAAAGCTTGCTCATTGTGAAAATCTCCCCGCTTGTAAAGAAAATCAAGCGCTTGTTCACCGTCGTTGACTGTAACGAGACGGTTTGTAATGTTGTTTTTTTGAAACGCGCGTTGTATCGACATGACATCAATAGGATCGTCTTCCACCAACAAAATGGTTGCTTTTTGATGCATTTTTTATTCCTCTGGTACTATTTTCGGCCAATTAAACCTAAAATCCGCACCCCGGCCCGCTTCCCCGCTCGACACTACCCACACTCTACCTCCATGCTCTTCGACGATACGTTTCACCAAAGCCAACCCGATGCCCGTATTGTCGGTTAGGTCGCGCGCCGCCGACAATGTTTGAAACATGTTGAAGATACGCTCATGATACCGGGGCTCGATACCGACACCGTCATCTTTTATCGAAAAGGTATAGCCTTCGGGACCCTTTTCACACGTCACCTCGACACGCCCATTCGGACCCGGATGATGATGAACCGCATTGTCAATCAAGTTTTGCAGAACTTGGGTGATACGCACCTTATTGGCATACACCCGAGGCAGCGCGCCTATCTCGAAGGAAAATCTTTCAGAAACCCCCATGGATTGTATGATCTGTTGTACCAACAAGTCTGTATTCACCCAACCCAGATCCGTATCCGTCCGACCCACCCGGGAGTACTCCAGCAAACCCTTGATGAGAGAGTCCATCCTGGTTGCTTGCTCACGCAACATACCGAGCTGTTTTTTGTGCTCGGCTTGCAGTTGGTTGGATAGATCTTCTTGCAGCCACTGAGACAAATTGAAGATCGCCCGCAGGGGGGCGCGCAGATCGTGCGACACCACATAAGCAAACGAAGTAAGCTCGCGGTTGCTGCGCTCCTGCTCTCTCTGGGCATTGTTCATCCGGTCGATCATTCGATTGAAAGATCTAGCCAACCTACCCAACTCATCTTCGCTTTCTTCCGGCACTTTTACGCTCAGATCTCCACCCGACACTTTTTCGGTTGCTCGATGCAAATCCTTCACCGGCCGCATGAAAACCCGAACGAGAAATAAGGTAGCAATCAGACTGATGGTTATCAAAATCAACCAGAGAAAAAACAAAATGATCTGCAATCGATTGGAGTTGGAAAAAGCTTCCGATACATCCTGTTTGACCACCAGCCCCCACCCAGGTGGTCTTATGGGTCGGTACGCCGCCAACACCTCCACTTTGCGGTAGTCAAACGATCGGGTCAGCCCGGATTGACCCGAAGTGGCATGCAACATGGGTTTTGCCCGTTGTCCAGAGATCTCGGCGGGTTGTGTCTGACTTATGCCGGGGTCGAAACGAAGCGGCGCCAAAAAAAACACCAAATCCCCTTTGCGGACTCCCAATACCGTCTCCCCGGATTCTCCCAGGCCGGTGTAATCTCCGGTAACCGCCAATATATTCTGCCCATCATACCGAACCAACAATACAGCCAACACATCTCCTTTTGCGGATCGAACCGGAGCCATGAGATCCAGGGCAAAATGACCCTGGTGCATGATAGGATCCAAAACAATCGACCGATGCCGGGCTTTTAACAATGTTTTTGTGTCTTTGTAATCCGTCATTTCTTCATACAGCGCGCCCCTGCAGGTAATTACAGAGCCGTCGGGGCGATACAAGCAAATGCCCTCGACGTTGTCTACAGACGCAATCTCCCAATCGATTCTTCGCTCCAACGCCTCGATAAAATCCGATTTGGCGCCGTCCTGCGTTTTTGCCACCTGTCTGACATAATGGGCCAAGTGGTACTCGGAGAGCGCTTTGAGATGAGCCAATTTGTTGGCAATGAGCATTTTCAAAGTTATATATCGGGAAGAGGTCAACGCTTCCAGATTTGATACGGCTATCTCCTCAAGCCATCCGTGGGATACAAAATAGGTCGCCAAGCCCAAAAAAGATGCAAATCCTGCAAAGAGACCAAACATCAACATGGACAGCTTAAAAGACAGCGATTTGGCAAAGCCGCTACGCCGCATACCATGTTACCCCACGTATCAGATGGATCGATGTCGCCCCAAGCAAAAATCTCGATGGCAATACAGGCATATATATACTGATACAGCGCCAGGAGTCAACCCTCGCAGACTCTGACACAGCCGTGATCCGTTTTCTTTAAGAAACAAGGGGTTATTATAGGTCAAGCAAGTATTCAACGAATTATAGCTGTTAGAGACGTTCTTCGAGCATACCATAGCCTGCACTATAGATAGTC
>JBFFBT010000135.1:0-15188 GCA_041560255.1 Myxococcota bacterium
ATCCCAAATTTTTGGACGATCGATATTTTATCAATACACTCGAGGGAGGCATCCTGGTCCTGGATGCCCAAGGCTGGTCGCAAAACGTGATCAACACCCATGCGGGACTCCTGAATCATACCATCACGAGTGTATATGTGGATCGTGACTCCAACTTATGGGCCACGAGCTCCAAGGGATTGTCACACATCGAAATCAGCTCGCCCATATCGCTTTTCGACACACGCAACAACCTTGAAAGCATCGTGATCTCTTTTCAAAGACACCAAGGCATCATGTACATGGGCAGCCTACTCGGGGTGTACTACCTGCCCAAAGAAAAACTTTTACAAAAAAATTACAACAGAAATCTTTATAAAATCGACAACACCAGGAGTGATTGTTTTTCTTTGATCAAAAGAAAACAGGCCTTGTTTGCACCCTTGTGTCAAAACGGCGTGTACGAAATCCAAGACACCATCGCCACAAAAAGGCTCGATTTACCCTTTATCTCCTTGACCTCTTGTCAGTCCTCCCGGTTTCCGGATCTTGTGTTTCTCAACTCACAAGAAGGTGGTTTGGCTTTTCTCGAGTTTGAAGACGTCCGAAACAAAAGCCGGGTCAACAACCTCAACATGCAATGCTTTCCGTCCGCAAAAGACATGCAGGTTTCCATAGCCGGGGATAAATATGGAAACCTCTGGACATTAAACCAGCGGGGTGTTCTACACATACGCTTTACGGGCGACTCGCCATGCCGGCATGAGACCACATTGTACCCATCCCGCGATCTTCCTTTCGCTCCCGAACTAGTCCGAGCCATTTATGATGATGTGTACATATCATCCGAACAAGGCATATACAAAATCAACCTGGATGATATCGGATCGTCCGAGCCCCGGTTTGTGCCCGCAACCGAGATCGATGGTTATCGTATTCAAAATGTCGAGAAAATCAAAGCGTTTTATGCCCATGACGACGACAAGCTCATTGGCTCTACGGGTAAACACTTGGTCATACTCAAGAAAGGAAAAGACAAAACTTTCGAGTGGATCGATGCGGCCTTGAACAAAATCCAAGGAGAATTTGCAGGTATATTTTTGGAGCCGGAAGGCACCATCTGGATCAGCACGAGTGAGGCCGTATTCCGCTATGACTCCACCATCCATAAAGATTACCATTCGCATTACCATGCCTTGATTCGAAACGTGGTGGTCAACAACAACGAGATCCTTTTTCAAGGAACCAGCTTCGAGCCTGGCAATGATAAAAGAGGATTTCCCAGGCAACCCACCATCGATCCGCCCATAGAGTTGTTACCGACTCTGCCGTATGAGAAAAACTCGATCGCTTTTCAATACTCGGCCGCATTTTACGAGCAACCCAAGTCCTTGCGGTTTCGCACACGGTTGGAAGGCTATGATCGAGACTGGAGCGATTGGTCGGAAAAAACGTACAAAGAATTTACCAATCTTCCCGAGGGAAACTACCGATTCACAGTACAAGCCATCAACATATTCGATCACCCAAGCCAAAAAGCATTGTACCAATTTGTGATTCATCCCCCTTGGTATCGTACCATTTTGGCTTACATAGGATATAGCCTGCTGGTGCTTGTATCCCTATTTTCCGGCATTCGATTCAACACCCGCCGGCTGATCGCAGCAAAGAAAAGACTCGAGAAAATCGTAAACCAACGCACCCGGGAGCTTAGAGAGAAAAAAGACCAATTGGAAGAAAGCCTTCACGTGCTGAAAAAAACCCAAAACCAGCTCCTGGACGCTTCCTGGAAAGCCGGCATGGCGGATGTGGCCTCCGGAGTGTTACACAATATCGGCAACGCATTAAACAGCCTCAACGTATCTCAAAACCTGATCCAAGACAGGCTGAAAGACTCTAAAATCATCAACCTTCCCAAGATATCCACACTCACCAAAGATACCTTCACGGATACCGTCGAGAAATTACCCGATCCCGAACGAGGGATGAAAACCATCGAATACCTGACGCAGCTTGCCTCTCAGCTTTCTCAGGAGCACAACCAAAACATCCGGGACATCCAGACAATGGAAGATCACCTGGCTGTTGTAAAAAAGCTGGTGGCCATGCAAGGAACCTATATTCGTACAAAAAACATATTGGAACCCGTGCTTCCCGTCGATCTGATGGAGATCGCCCTGGAGATGAGTCAACTTATCTCAAATCCAAGCATCCGAATCGAGCGCGATTACCAATACCAAGATCCTATACGGGTCGAGAGGCACAAAGTCGTACAAATATTGGTTCATCTCATCAACAATGCCCATACCTCGCTGCAAAATCAACCAAGCGAAAAGAAAAAAATCATCCTCAAAATCGAGAAAAACACCGTTGATCATATTATGTTTTCGGTCGCAGACAACGGGGTCGGTTTCGATGCCGACAGCTTGTCAAGCATATTTTCTTTCAACCTCGACAAGGATTTCAACCCACAAGATCTACAATTTCACTCCAGCGCCAACGCAGCCAAGTCTATGGGAGGAAATCTGACCGCCCAAAGCGAGGGACCCGGTCGGGGAGCATGCTTTCGCTTATCCCTACCCGTCTAGATTCTTTCTGCATACAGTGAATATTTATTTGCTTCGGCCTCTCACCATCTGTATCCTACAAATCTCATCTCGGCGCTGCTCTCCAAAAATAATACAAGAAAAAAGCCACCGCACCGGCCAACCAGTGCCAAACTCCATGCCATTGAAAAAATGATCCCGGGTTGCATAGATCGCCGCCGGTCTGAGACAACACCCAAAAAAGCACCGCAAGACCCCAAGCAACCAAGGCTGGAAAATAGAACATTCCAAAGCTTTTCAGATCATTGCGGACGGCCGGCATGGCCGAAACCACAATGATTTCCAACACGGCATACATAGCTACAATCGTCATGATGGTATACAGGCTATCGACGCCGATAATGTTCAGCACGCTGAAGAATACCACCCCGAATCCGTATATCAGATAGAACACCCAATTTCGATTTGTCATGCGTAAAGCGGTATAAGCCACCAAAAAACAAGCGAATGTATTCATGGAGAGGTTGTCGAACTTTCCACCCCAGGCGACCATCGATGCGTGAAAGAACATGCTTCCCAATCCGAGAAATACAACCACACACAAATATATCAGCGGTATGACTGTATCCGAACGCATGCGGTTGGCATCCCTCGAAGATTGAGTTTTTCTATAATGGTACATCAAACCCGCCAATATGCCGCCGAGTAATACGGAATACAGATTGGACCAAGTATTGAAAGGCTGTTGGACGTGAAACGGGGTACCGATTTGATCCGGCTCAATCGCCTCACAATAACAACTGTTTTCATTTCCGTCGCTGGTGTCGGTCACACAGGGATCCCAATTGCTCCTATCATCACCTCCAGGCCAACCAACCGCCACAAAAATGAAAAACAACAGCAACACGCTGAGCGTAAAGACGATAAACACCCAAAACTCCCTCGCCATGGGACCCTCCTGTCACGGTTTGATGCAATCTGCGGTCATCATACTGCTATGCCGAGCCTCCTGGCAAGTTACTGCACAGATAGGATTGAACATCTTATTCGTACCCACCTCAGGGTATCTCTTTGTGGTAAAAAAGATATCCACGATTTTTGACCGAAGTGAATCCATCGGTGTCATGAAGTTTGATTTCGGCTTGCTCTTTGGGTTCTAATGTGTATGGGATAACGTCCCCTTTTGATCGTCGAGCAGGCTCGGCACGATCGGCGTGAGGTAGGCAAAATGCAAAAAAAAACCAACGGTAAGATTTATCGAATGAAACAAAAGCTCTCTGAGCTTTTCGAAAAACCGGCGGATGAAATGAACCGCTTCGCGCGTCTTTTGACCCATCAGATGCGTCTTTGGATCATGGTGCTGCGTCAGTTCGGGCAGGATCACGCGGTGACCGTGGCAGGCGATCTGACGTACAAGACCTTGCTTTCCCTGATTCCGTTGTTGGTGATTATCATATTGATGGTCAATTTTTTCTCGTCGGATCAAGAAGTCGGCAGCAATGTGCTCAAGGGCATTTTCAGCGTGCTCAACATCGATTCGATCCAAATGACCGTGGATGGCAAAAACGTCGACGCAACCGATCGGGTCAACGAAATGGTCCAGGCGGTTCGATCGCGCATGAGCACCGCTGCCGCGGTGGGCCTGTTTTTTTTGTTTTTTGTCGCGATTGATGTGCTCTCGACCATGGAAAAGGCCATGAATCGCATCTGGAAAGCTACCCGCAAGCGCGGCTTGAAGAAAAAGCTCATCATGTTTTGGCTGGTTTTGACCCTGGGTCCGATTTTGCTGACCATGGCGCAATCCCTATCCGGCCACATCACCGAAATGGCGAAAGGCAGTCCGGACTGGCTTTCAAGCAGCGTGGGTTTCCTCATCGATCTGGCGGCCGTATGGGGTTTTTTGGCTTTGGTGTACTCTCTGATGCCCAACACGAAAGTCAACCTGCGCGCGGCCCTGATCGCTTCGATGGTGGCAGGCACCTTGTGGCATCTGGTGGCCAAGAAGGCGTTTGCTCTGTATATCAGCCAGGCGGTGAGCTACCAAAAGGTATATGGCAGCATCGCGGTCATTCCACTGTTCTTTTTGTGGATCTGGCTGACATGGTTGGTGGTTTTGTTTGGCTGCGAAATGGCGTATGTGATTCAACACTTCAAGGATCTATCCCAAAAGGCCGTCCGGTACCGTAACCAGAAAACCACCAAATTGCACCCGGGTTACTTGGGTCTGCTCGTGCTCAGCGAATGTGCCCGAAGGTTTTCGGCCGGGCTTAGAGGCATTCCGGTGGCGGAAATCAGCAACTTGTTCGATACCCCCCCGGAGCCACTCAATGCCGTGCTGGAGACGCTCGAGAAGAAGAATTATCTGGTTCGAGCCGGATCAGAGCCTGCATCCGAATATAGCGAAATATATATGCCCGGCACAGATCCGGCATCCATACGGGCGATGGAAGTACTCGACTCCCTGTCGGGAGAGCTTTCGGTAGATGCCGTCGCCACCTCCCAGAGTGTTCGGCAATTCATGCAAATCCTCAAAGAAGGCGCAACCCACTTGGCCGCAAACACCAGCATCGCCGATCTGGCCCGCATATCGAATGGATTGGACAAGACGCAAAACCCCCCTCCAGAAACAGGCCGAGCCCTGCCGTTGTAGCCCCGTCCACGTCTGCAAATTTCATTTAGCTAAATTGTCTGCTTCTTTGCACTAATCGTGATTGTGACCATCATGATTGTGGTCATCGCCGGGATGCTCATGGCTGTGTCCGTGTTGAGAAGGCGGTATGTCGGGGCGCATTTCTTTCAACAGATCATCGATGCGCTTGGCTTCTTCAGGACATTTTTCGTAAAGCTCATTTTTGATTTCATTGGATTCTTTCATGAGTTTGCTCATGACGGGGTGTAGTTCATTGGCCAGCATCATTTTTTGAGCATCCGACATGTTTTTGTGAGCTTGTATGGCCTCGTTTTGAAATTTCTTGATACGATCCCTATTCTTTTCGAGATAGCCGGACACTTGCTTCAAAACAGCCTTACAGCTTTTCAGATTGTCCCGTATGAGTGCATTGACTTTTTGGATGTGCTCGACCGTGTCGGTGACATATTGAGGCACCTCATACTTCTCTTTGGGCTCGCTGTCTTTTTTATCTCCGGGCGTTATGAGACTCGACGCTTGGGAAGGCTCGGTTTCGTTCTCTTTCGAGGCTGCTGACTGCTTCGCAACCTCTGCCTCGGGAGCCGACTCCTTTTTTTTGCATCCTGAGACCGGTATGAGGCCCATCAACACAGCCCAAACCAAAATCGGATAACATCGTTTCATAAGACTCTCCTTTTTCTCGGTTTTCGATTCTCCCTCGCTCGTGGTTGCAGCTTACCCCAATTGCGAGATCGAACCCATGAAAAAGTGTCGGTATAACCTCGAAATGTATAATTTTTTTGGGTCGAACCAGGCTGCATTGATTTTTTTGCATATGTCTTGACAGAGTCATTGTAAAGCGTCATTTTGAAACTCGTCCTGCTCATCATTATCGAGGATTTTTACCGATGAAGATCCCGACAATCTTGTTTTTGCTCTGGTTCAGCTCAGCACTCATCCATTTTCTTCCAAGTTGCGCGAATCTTCAAAATCGACCTTCCGGACACATCAACCACTTGGCTCTGTTTTGGCTCAAAAACCCAAACGATCCTTCGGCCCGCACACGCCTCATACAAGCATCCCACCAATTTGCAGAAATCCCCGGGATTGTATCCGTATCGACAGGAACACCGCTAGACAGCAACCGCCCGGTGGTAGACAGCAGTTACGATCTGGCGATTTTGATGACATTCGAATCCAAAGATGCATTGCAGAAATATCTGCAACACCCAATGCACAAATCCGCGGTAAGTGACATTGTAGAGCCTTTGGTCAAAAAACTGCTTGTCTACGATTTCGATACATACAGCTCGAAAAGAAACCTACCAATCTCCGAAACAAACTTCAATGTCGCTGCAATATCGTTCGACGATGTGTTTCAAGAGATATGCTCGATCATGAAAAGTCATTTTTATCATCCAAATATCATCCGGGACAAGCTACCAAGCATGAGAAAAAAGTACCGAGAAAAAATTAAAAACACTCAAAACAAAAAAGATTTTTCGGCTCTCATCAACGAGCTTTTAAACGATCTTCAAACCTCCCATACAACTTACCTCACACCATCCGACTTCGAATACTATCATTTGAGCGCCGTGTTTTCAGCCATACCGGAAATCAAAAAGCTCCACAACAATCAGGAAGTTTTGTATCCAACCATTGGAGTCATTACCGAGCGTGTACAAGAAAAATCATTTATCGCATGCGTGTTGCCCGGAAGCGTTGCAGATCGGGCCGGGTTGTTGAAAGGCGACGAGATACAAACCGTTGACGGCAATCCATATTCACAGATCGATGCGATCAAAAACCAGGTAGGAAAAAAGACCAAACTGATCATCCAAAGAAAGCCGAATGGAAATACCATCAGGGTCAGCCTGGTCCCTGTCCTCATGAACCCTAAAAAGGAATTGCTTGAGGCCCAAAAAGCAAGTATTCGGCTGATTGAACGCCAAGGAAAAAAAATCGGATACATCCATATTTTGTCATATGCCGGCTACGAATACCACCAAGAACTCATGGCGGCGATCAGTTGGGGCCGCTTGAAAGATGCGGATGCATTGATTATCGATTTGCGCTACGGACTGGGCGGCGCCAGTCCTTCATACCTCAATATTTTCGATCAAAACATTCCAGCGATTCACTTTTTCGATCGGAATCAAAAGATGCAGGTATCAGACTCACAATGGCGTAAGCCTGCTGTATACCTCATCAACCATGCCACCCGAAGCGGGAAAGAACTTCTGGTACACGTTGCTAAAAAACGAAAACTGGCTACTCTCATCGGCGAGACCACTGCCGGGGCGGCAACCGGAGGGCGGCTGTTTCCGCTTCGCAACCGTGGTCTTTTGTACTTGGCTGTCAATATTGCACAGGTAGAGGGAGATGTTCTGGAAGGTTCGGGAATCGTACCTGATATCCATGTACCGGTCGATATACGTTACTGCGGCGGAAAAGATGTGCAACTCGACCAAGCCATCGAATTTCTTTCAGGTAAACTACTCGATACGGATGCTCATTAATGCGAACCGCGATTGTTGGTATTTGCCTGTATCGGTACTATGAGGATTAGCATGTGCTTGCACAAACCTCGCTCCATATCTAAAGTGAGATTATTATTACAGATATTTTTCTTTGTAATCCTGCTCTATGGAGGCTTTGCCGTACGCTGGATACAGGCCGAGTTGACTCTTTCGGCCCAGACAACCGTTCAGGAAAGTTCAGGACCCATCAAGCTCAAATGGGTAGAGCGCAGAGATACGGTGCTCAACCTGCATCTGCCTGCTACTACTTGTATTTACCAAAGAAAGGGCTTGTGCAAAGGCTGCAGCCTGTACTTTGTTTCCGACCTCTTGAGCTATCTGCCGCCTTTCGAACAGGTATTGCCCTATCTTCTCTTGGTGGTGGGGTTGATGCTTTTGGGAGCTCGACTTTGGTGCGGCTGGGTTTGTCCGCTTGGATTTTTATCGGATGTTCTGACCAAAATCCGCCTCAGTCTGGGTATCGCACAGGTACGGATTTCCAACGCATGGAGGATCGGCCTGATTGCCACAAAGTACTGCTTACTCGTACTTACCCTATTGCTGGCGATAATCGCCGGACTGCCTTTCTTGGACGACGCCGGACCGAGCCTGGTCGAGCCATTCTGTCGGGTATGCCCATCCAGAATTTTCGCAGCTTTTTTCTCGTTTGACTCGATCTGTTGGACCGATTGGCATGATACCATCACCACCGTGTTTACCATGCTGGGTCTTTTGGCTTTCGCCCTCTTTTTTATCGGTCTTACGGTACGAAGATTTTGGTGCCGCCTGTGCCCCATCGGTGGGCTCACCGCAGTTTTCAACCGGACCGGCCTGGTGTCGATTGTAAAAAACGGCCGAAAATGTACCCGTTGCGGCGCCTGCCAAAGAAGCTGTCCGGTGGACGTTCGCAAGGTCTACCAAGGTAAACTTCAGGGGGAAGTCACCGCCTGGGAATGCACCTTGTGTCTGCGATGCGTGGAAGCCTGCCCCGAACCCGAGTGCCTGCGATTGAGTTGGTTCGGAAAAACCATCGTCAAATCATAAACCGGACAAATCCAATCTTCTCAAGACATGTAGATATATCTTCTTAACACATTTAATATTTTCCGCGTATTGACGATGACAATAAAAGGCGGTCGCGAAACCCACCCGGCACAATTCGCGACTGTCGGGCAATAGCATCAAAAGCCAAACAAAATCGCATGAGTCGTTCTATATACGGGAGGATCGTCATGAAATCGACCGGCATCTTTATCGTCATACTATTCGCCAGCATGCTATCCATCCTGACTGCCTGCGGAGGAGGTGGCGGCGGACCAAGTCCAACCCCGACACCCACCCCGCCTCCCGGGCCCACTCCGACACCCAATCCAAATCCGACACCCGGTCCGATTGAAATAGATCGACCTCTCGAGGGCATTCAGGCAGTTACCGGCAGCCTGGAGACGAGCTCAACCAACTATCGAATCAGACTGAGGATTGCACAGAAGCCCTTGATGCTCGTCAAAACACAAACCTTCCAGTCCAACGCTGATAGGTAAATATTAACTTTATCGATAGATCGAAAAGGGGAATTCACAATGACAGTCAAAACCCGGACAATCGCGGTTGTATGGATTGGTATCATGCTATGGTCGTTATCGGCTTTTTCTCAGAATAACCTGACCATACCCATCCAGGGGGCGCTTACCAACGACCAAGGCGAGCGACTCGATGGTATGTTCGAAATGACGTTCAAGCTGTATGCAACCAGTGACGCCGTCGATCCGTTGTTCACAGAAACTCTGAATGTCGATGTAAACGAAGGGTTTTTTTCGATTTTCCTGGGCGAGATCAGCACTCTCGATCCAGCCGTGTTTTCTGAAAACGACAACATGTACCTCGAAGTCGGTGTCGAAGGGCAAACCATGCCCCATAAAATGAAATTGGGTATGATCCCGTATGCAATTTTTGCTCACAAAGCCGCAGAAGCCCAAACCCTACTGGGTCTGACTCCCGACGATCTACGACTTGCGACCGATAAAGTCGACTGGTCGGATCTCGAAAACCTGCCCGCAGACCTTCAAGACGGTGATGACGACACCGTGGGGGATCTGACCTGCTCGACCGATGATTTCGTCGGCTTTGACGGCAGTGCCTGGGTATGTAAAAAACCTACCGACACCCAACTGACCGAAGCCGAGGTCGACGATATGGTATCCGACAATGGTTACGCGCTTTCGAGCAACCTCGCAACCGTCGCAACCAGCGGCTCTTTCGCAGACCTGAATAACATACCCACGGGACTTTCCGACGGTGACAACGATACTTTGGGCGGGCTATCCTGCACCATCGGTCAAGTGGCCAAAAAATCCGCTGACGGTTGGAGTTGCTCCGATGATACCGACACCGACACCAAGCTCACCGAAGCCGAGGTCGACGATATGGTATCCGACAATGGTTACGCACTTTCGAGCAACCTCGCAACCGTCGCAACCAGCGGCTCTTTCGCAGACCTGAAAAACATACCCACGGGTCTTTCCGATGGCGACAACGACACCTTGGGTGGGCTCTCCTGCACCACAGGTCAGGTGGCCAAAAAATCCTCCGGCGGCTGGATCTGTTCCGAGGATACCGATACCGACACCAAGCTCACTGAAGCCGAGGTCGACGCCATGGTCGACGACAATGGTTACGCGCTTTCGAGTAAACTCGCAACCGTTGCGACCAGCGGCTCTTTCGCAGACCTGCAAGATGTACCCACGGGTCTTTCCGACGGCGACAACGATACTTTGGGCGGGCTCTCCTGTACCGTCGGTCAGGTGGCCAAAAAATCCGCCGACGGCTGGAGTTGCTCCGAGGATACCGACACCGACACCAAGCTCACCGAAGCCGAGGTCGACGATATGGTATCCGACAATGGTTACGCCGCAGATACCCACAATCATGACGGTGATTATGCAGCTTCCACCCATGCCCACAGCACGACGGATCTGACCAGCGGTACATTATCCACTTCACGTTACTCGGCCTATGATGATCTTACAACCGAAAGCAAAATCGGTACGGCTTCCACCCAAGTGGCTGCGGGAAACCACAACCATGACAGCGCTTACGCCGCAACGAGCCATAACCATGACGGCAGCTATGCGACCTCGACCCATGCCCATAGCGCCACCGACATCACCAGCGGCACGCTGTCCACTTCGCGCTACTCGGCCTACAGCGATCTCGCGGCCGAATCGAAAATCGGTACGGCTTCCACCCAGGTGGCCGCGGGTGATCACAACCACACATCCACCTATGTCGATGTCAGCGGCGACACCATGCAAGGCAACCTGATTCTGGCCGGCAATCCAACCTCCGATATGATGGCCGCCACCAAGCAATATGTCGACAATGCAAGCAGCGCATCGTCCTTTGTCTCGGCTGCAGGCTACACCCAAAACCTGACCCTCACGACCTCTCCAAGCAATGTGATCCAGGTCGGCATCACCGCTCCGGCCACAGGCTATTTGATGGTACAGGCCAGCGGGTATTTTCAAGGTACTGTGGGCACCAATTGGAACGGAGCCAGTGTTTTCATCACAACCGACCCGGCCGCCACCACCGGAACCATCCGTACCCGCTGGTACGCCAATGCGAACGCGGTGGGCACATTCGAGACTCCCTATGCAATCGTAGGACGCATTTCGGTGACCGCCGGAGCCCACACGGTCTACCTGAAAGCCAAAAAAGAAGGTAATGGGGATATCGATATCGTATTTTACAACAACCTGACAGTGCTGTTTACACCCAACTGATCGCCTGGTTTGCCGACAATATCATCAAAGCGAGACGTTTGCGACCCATCCCGTCCTTCGAGCCCAAAGATAAAAAGAAAAATCATGAAAATACGCCAGGTGGCCTGACGGAAGCAAAACTTCCGTCAGGTCACTTGGCTGGAGGGTCGGAGAATGAGAGGCTCCGACATTCTTTTATGGCAAGAACAAAGTATTTGTGTAGCTCATCTGCTGTGATCCGGCTCTCCTCTCCCTAATGCGGATTGGGATGGCAGCTCTTGCAATCCTTATTCTGCTCGTGCGCGTTGGGATGACACTTCAAGCACTCTTGGTTGTCCGGATTGGGATTGGGTGTAGGGTTGGGACCCGGATCGCTGCCACATACCTGCTCGTAGTCCGGACAGCAATCCCCATATTGGCTACACATACTATCGCAATAACAACCGTCGGGGGATTGACCGCCGCAGCTTCCCTCACAAGATTTCCCGGGCGCCGGGGTAGGATTGGGAGTCGGATTGACACAAGCCTGTTGGTAGTCAGAGCAGCAGTCTCCATACTGACTGCACATATCGTCGCACCAACATCCGTCAGGCGCTTGTGATCCACAGCGCCCCACACAGGAGCTGCCGTCCGGCGCTGGAGTCGGAGTCGGGTTGGGACCCGGATCGGGCGTAGGGGTTGGGTTGGGGTTCGAGCCGACGTCGAAACCAAACGGCTGACTGTAGCAGTCTCCACTGCTTCCGTCCAACACGATGCGCACGAACGACTTGGTGTAATTGGCAAAGTTGAAGGTCGCCCCGCTTCCCACCGAGGTCGTTCCGGGACCGATCCACGATATGCTGTTGGCGCCGGTTGCCGTTACAGATATGGTCTTCGCGCTGTTGTCCACCGTGATATTGCTGATCTTGGGCACGTTCGCGCTGCCCGATCCACCCGGCTCGTAGCAGAAATAAAACGTTCCGGTCTTCTGCGCGGTCTTCACCGCCGCTTCGGTCAATTGCGGCATGAGCATGAACTGGAAGTTTCTGTAAAGGTGGCTCGTGCTGTGCATATCATCGTTCGAGGCTCCCCAAACCAGCTTCTTGTTGGATTTGAAATAACTATCATTGATGTTATCCCACAATTTGCGATCGTTGGTATACCGGTCTCCCTGGTTGAACACCTCCAACTGGACGGTCGAGCTGTAATCTCTGTACCAGGGGATAAACCAGTTCGCCTCGGAGGACGAATGGTCTCTTCCCGGATGGTTGATTTGGCCCAATCCGCCGCTTTGCTGCACGTGCGGAATGCCGCTTTGCAGGTTGCTGCTGGAAGTCGAAAAACTCCAAAAAGCATTGTAATGCTCGGAGCCCGAGTACTCGTCTCCCTTGACCGCAATCATGCCCAGGCTTGCAGGGTTCTTCCCGAAGTCCGTCCATGGCCAAGTTATTGTGTCGTGATCCGTGATAGCCAAAATCTTGTAGCCTTTCGAGCTGTAATAATCGATCACCCGCCCCGGATCGTAGCTTCCGTCGCTTCGATTGGTGTGCGTGTGAAAGTTGGCCTTGTACTGCTGCCAGCTCGACCAGTCGACGCTTGAATACGGGTTGAGCGAACAGGTCGTCCCGCTCGGATTGGGATCCGGGGTCGGGGTTGGATTGGGACCCGGAGTCGGGGTCGGATCGGGTGTCGGGGTCGGGGTCGGGTTGGGTGTCGGGTTGACACAGGCCTGTTGATAATCAGAGCAGCAGTCTCCATACTGACTGCACAAATCGTCACACCAGCAACCTCCGGGAGCTTTTTGTCCACACCGGCCTTCGCACGAGTTGTCCGGCACAGGCGTCGGGTTGGGTCCGGGATCGGGCGTCGGGGTCGGATTGGGCCCGGGGCCGCTGCCGGGAGCGGGCACTTTCTGGCCGTTTCCGTAGCATCCATGCTGGCCCGCGCCGCTTTGCACACAACTGTTGAGACTCGTGCAAATATCGGCCTGATCTTTCGCCTTACCCCACCAACATCTGAAGGTGGCTTCTGATGGACCGATCGAAAGGTCGCTGATACCCGAGATGAACCAATTCGCTCCGGCTCCTTTCACCTTGCTGTTGAATGGATTGTTGAACGCCTGGCATGAGTTTGCATATACTCCCTTGCCGCTCAAGCTCACGCCCGAAAAATCGCTCAACATCGCCCCGCCGGCAAGCTGCAGTCCTCCGGTGTACCCATGGCCCACGCGCCCCCATAGTCTCATGTTGGCGCATGAAAGATAGTTCAATACGTTGGTCTTGCTCTCTCCGCTGCCCACCGCCTTGAGGCTCTGATACCCTCTGCTCTTTGCCGCCGAGTCGTTGTCGTTGATCACGCTGACTGCGGTATTGATGGTGCTGCACTCGGTGGTCCAGTAGGTCTCTTTGCTCGAATCAGGGCAACTAGGGTAAAACCCGCTCGAGCCAACCGATTGAGGGTAAAAATCAGACTCCTCAAACGACACCACCCGGCCGTTTTGGGTTCTGATCAATGCAAACTCGGTCGAGTATACATTATGCCGGTTAAGAATAAGGTGGAGACTACTGCGCTGGTTGTTGACATACACCGCAGTGTAATCTTCAGGGCCTATTACGCTCGATACAATCGCCTTGATCTGCGCGGCGGTCATATCGTCGGTCGAGTTACGATCAATGATAATATTGAGTCCGGTCTCAGGATTCTGGTTGTTCGTATCCTGCACCGGCCCGCAACCCTGCATCATCGCCAGGGCCGTAAACAATGCAATTACACTTAAAATTCTCTTCATTCCAAGACTCTCCTTTTGCTCTAGAGTTTACAGGAAAACCCACGTTATACTTCATCTGATACAAATCTAGATTTTCTGGTTTTGACCTCCTTTCTCTATTTTCATATTTTCTCGCTCACCATTGGTTCGATACGTTTGTAGCTTGAGTTTAGATAAAAGAGGTTTTTGATGTCATCAGCCTTTGGATTGATTTTGCAGGTCAACTCGATTATTGTTTTCAACAACTTGAAAATTCGTCATTTATTTGTGCGTTTTTACGCTCTTTATTGCGCTTATCAATACAAATGAAAACTGCATTATTCTTAAGACCAATATCTCCAAACTGTTTTATGTATGATTATTTTTACGATATCGTTCTGCTTTTTTCTATCATCGTCTCGATGCGATGCAGTCATTGGACACGCATACAGGATAAAATGCATACAGGCTTGTTGCATATCGGCTCTGTGTTGGTTCGTAAAAAACTAAAAAACCCATACAACCTGGCGGAAGGAGTGTACCATCCGCCAGGTTGCTGGGCCGGAGGATCGGAGGATGAGAGCCCCCGATATTCTAGTGAACAGTTGAGAGCATACTTTTAGTTAGAAGTCCTATACCCGAAATATACTTGCTTGCTTGCTACAAAATGTTTCCGGTAGTCGACATATAGGAAGACGCATCGATAAAGTCATCAGTCTAAAGAATAAATTTGCTCGGTACATACAAAAATTCCAAATACAATCCCGAATAGTTTTCAGTTTTTCTTTGTACATCATTTTATTTCTTGCCGAGCAACAACGATTAATCAATCCATCTTATTCTTAAGTATAACCCGGTCGTACGGCCATTTTTTATATTGCAATCAATCGGCGGTATGGAAAAAGTCGACTTGTATGACTATGTAGGAAAGAGATTACGATCAATTGCTTCTATGATTTTCTTTGTTGATCTCAATCAAGCATAACCCCAACGTTGCATATAACGATGTATTGAGAGCGCACGAAATTA
>JBFFBT010000136.1:0-15045 GCA_041560255.1 Myxococcota bacterium
ATAACGATCGATCTTTTGGACTGATACCGTATCTGAACGAGAACGGATATCGGTGGGAGAGATGTCGCAGAGTGGATATTTTCACGCGATCGAAATCTGGGCACGTCAGTTATCGAAAAATTGATGGTAGCTCTTCTTGGATTTCATCCCTTGGCGGGCAGATTTTTTAGGTTCATTACCATACATGCCTTTTTTCTTCGGATTACTGCAAATCTTGGATCAAATTTCTACCGGCCAACAGCGCTGTTGGATTTCGAGACACCGGCCGGTTTTGGGATCGACTGTGAGCAGGGCGCCTTGGATCTTGACGTTTTTCCCGGCGACTTGAAAGGGTTGCGGCATTTTGGTGATGAATCTTGCGATGGCCTGTTCTTTTCTTACTCCGATGACCGAGTCGATCGGACCGCACATGCCCAGATCGGTAAGATAGCCGGTTTTTCCCTCCAACACTTCGGCGTCTGCGGTAGGGATGTGGGTGTGGGTACCGACCACCGCGCTGACCCGTCCGTCCAAATAATGACCCAGAGCCCTTTTTTCGCTGGTGGCTTCGGCGTGAAAATCCACCAGGATCACCTGGGCATGCGGTCGTATCTTGTCCAACTCCCGGTCGGCGGTCTGAAAAGGACAATTGAGCGAGCTCATGAACAACAACCCTTCCAGGTTGATGACTCCAATGGGGATGCCGCTCTTGGTTTCAATAATACCCGAGCCTTTTCCGGGACTTGTATTTGGGTAATTGGCAGGCCTCAGCAGCCGGGGCTGATCATCCAGGTATTTTTTGATGTCTTTATGTTTCCAGATGTGATTGCCGGATGTAAGCACATCGATTCCTAGAAGCAACAACTCTTCAGTCACTTCGGGAGTAATGCCCAAGCCTCCGGAGGCGTTCTCGCCGTTTGCCAACACGAAATCGGCTCCGCATTCCCGTCGGATGGAGCCGAGGGCGGCATGCAGCGCCTTGCGGCCGGGTTTTCCAATGATATCACCCAAAAGCAGGATGTTGAGTTGTTGACTATCTGGCATACTCAACCGCCCGGGTTTCACGGATCACGGTGATTTTGATTTGACCTGGGTAGGTAAGCTCTTTTTCTATTTTGGTGGCGATATCTTTCGAAAGGAGCAACGCAGCCTCGTCGGTGATGCGGTTGTTTTCCACCATGACACGGATTTCCCGGCCTGCTTGGATTGCGAATGCCTTTTCAACTCCTTTAAAAGATCGGCATATTTTCTCAAGATCCTCGATACGTTTTACATATGTCTCAAGCATCTCGCGGCGCGCTCCCGGTCGGGCTCCGGACAACGCGTCGGCCGCTTGAATCAAGACCGCCAGGATTGATTCGGGCTTCACCTCTTCGTGGTGGGCACGTACCGCATGGATGATTTTGGGTGATTCGTTATATTTTTTAAGAAGATCCGATCCGATGAGCGCATGCGATCCTTCAACTTCGTGGTCAATGGACTTGCCGATATCATGTAACAAGCCGGCCCGTTTGGCCTGCCTGGGGTTCATCCCCAGCTCGGACGCCATTGCGCCGGCTAAAAAGCCTACTTCTATGGCATGTTGCAATTGGTTTTGGCTGTAGCTGGTCCGGTACTTCAACCTGCCGAGATAACGTATCAACTCCGGATGAATGCCATGAATGCCCAGCTCGAAGGTAGCCCGTTCGCCGGCTTCCTTGATGGCTTTTTCGATTTCCTCGGTGGTTTTGGCCACGACTTCCTCGATGCGCGCCGGGTGGATTCTGCCGTCTGCAATGAGCTTTTCGAGGCTGAGACGGGTGATTTCTCTTCGGACTGGGTTGAACCCCGAAATGATGACGGCTTCGGGCGTATCGTCGATGATCAAATCCATTCCGGTGGCTGCTTCGATGGCGCGGATATTGCGTCCTTCTCGTCCGATGATTCGGCCTTTCATGTCTTCGTTGGGAAGATGAACCACCGAAACCGTTGTTTCGGAAACATAGTCCCCGGCATATCTTTGAATGGCTGTAGCTATAATTTTTTTGGCTTTTTTCTCGGCTTCCTCTCGGGTTTGATCCTCGATTTGTTTGATGTATTTTGCGGCTTCATGCCGGGATTCTTCTGTGACCGAGTCGATCAATATTTTCTTCGCGTCCGCTGCGGACATACCGGCAAGCTGCTCGATACGCTGCTGGAACTCCTGGTTGAGATTTTCATATTTGGTTTGCAAATCCTTACTTTGTTGCTCGCGTTTTTGGATATCTCTTTCTCTGCGCTTGAATTCGGCTTCCTGCCTCTCCATTAAATCGGCTCTTTTTTCGAGGCTTTCCTCCCGGTGATTGAGTCTTTTTTCCAAAAACGTCAACGAATTTTGTTTTTCTTTGATCTCATTTTCCAAATCTTTTTTTCTGCGTTCGATTACCTCCTTCGCTTCGATTTCAGCTGCCCTTTTGGTGAGATCAGACTGTTTTTTCGCCTCGTCGATAATGCGCTCGACTTCTTTTTTCGAGCGATTTATCTGGGATGTGGATTTCTTCGTCTGTAAGACGTAGGAGGTGAAAAACCCGATGAAAAGGCTGGCGATACCAATTATTATGGAAACGATGATGATGGTCTCCACCTTGATTACCTCCTTGTGGGCGCATATATTGTGGCTGGGCCCAATAAGCCGTCGCGGCGATTGTGTCGCTCACACCGCCCCAACGGCGGTAGTTTATTGTATTTTACTCGGCGGGCACCCGCCGACGAGGTAGAACAACGAACCGCCCAATGTGTCGAGCTTACGACGGCGGTTCTGGGAGTTATTCTGCTACCAAACCGTATACACGCAAGAGAATCCTACGCGCATGCCTCCATTCCCGGTGGTTTGGAAAGACGCACAAATCCGAAAGCACACGGTGCGTCGAATCGGTTATGGGGTGTCGCATGACTATCATTTTTCTATCAATCCGCTACATGTATCCCGCATGAATCGTTGGGTCACGGTTTGGCCCCGATCTATGTCAACCTCGTCAACCTGCGCGACGAGTAAATGCTAAAAATTCCCCCACCTTGGCCGTCTGAGCAAGCGAAGGCAATGAACCGCCTTCTTGTATAGGTGGGCGCGCCATAACAACTTCTGGGCTTCCCTGCCAGTTGGAGGGACGCACGCCATTGACAGTGGGCGCTCCCAGTAAAGTACTGTCGGTTCATTATTTTTCTATTCGCTCTTGACGCACCCGGCAGGGGAAGCCTTGTTTCTTGGTTTTCATCCTTCACTGGAATCATCGCTTTTGCGAATCATCTTGAGAATACGCCGGATACGTTCCCGTACCTCCCTTTTGGCCTGATTTTCCCTCTCTTGATTTTTGAAGAGGTTGTCGGCAATGTTGATCGCCGCCAATACGGCCAAATTTTGCGTGGCGACATTTTTTGTGTTTCTCTGTATATCCTTAATTTTTTCATTGACGAATTGGGCCAATTTTTCGATATATTCCTGGCCCTCTTCGCTTTTCATTTTATATCGCTGCCCCAGAATTTTTACTTCGTATGTATCCATCCCTCGTATACCTTCTGGGTTGCGATCAACAGTACGGCTGATTGGATCATATACAAGCACATGACGCAAGTCGACCCAGAGACCGTCTATCCACGCAAAAGTATACGTTTATCTAAAGGATACTGTCAAGGATGAGTTTGAAATATTAACTCTTTTTACCCGTCTAGTGCCATTCCCAATCAATATAGCCTGGTTTTGCATCTACCATGGCGTTGACCATCAGCTCCACCAATCCACCATAGGAAATGCCGGCTTTTTCCCAGGCGTTGTAATATTGAAGGATATCTCGGATTTGACCCTTGCAGTTGCTGCAGGGTGCACATACATATTTGGGATGTTCTTTGTCCATGGGTTCGTCCTGGAAGGCATTGAGAATCTGTCTGAACTTGCGCCTTCCGGAAACATGATGCCTCCAGTGGGAAAAATTGTGCCCCGACATGATGGCAAAACCCGATCCGCCACCACAGCAGTAATTGTTGACGCCATGCGGGGTCATTTCGCGGAATCTTCCTTCGGGTACGACCGCTCGGATGATCTCGCGTTGTGGAGCTACAATTCCCATCAACCGAACCATATTGCAAGGATCATGCAAGGTTACCGGAAAATCGTTTCTGGATTTGTCGAATTTGATCTTGCCCGATTTGACGATATCTAAAAGCACGGTTATGGCGCTTTCTCGGGGGATATTGAGATCTCCGGTCAAAACTTTATCGGCAATGACCGTAAGGGCCTTGTGGGCATGACCACATTCTCCAATGACGATTTTTTTCACTCCGAGCTTTTTGGCCGCCTGGGCATGCAGCAAAGCGACCCGGGCAAACTGTACATCATCATACCAAACTCCATAATTGATGCCGTCATAGGCCGCAAGCTCGCTCGACATGGTCCAACTCAAGCCTGCTTGGTTGAAAAGCAGCGCAAAAGCTCCCGGATTTTCGGGCCAGGCCATGATCTCACCGGCGTTATGAATAAGCAGAATGTCGGCTCCTTCTTTATCCCAGGGGGTCTCGACCGGAATACCGGTCTTGTCCGTAGTGTCCTCGTCGATAAACTCGATGTTGTCTTTGACGACCAGTGAGTTCATCCCGGTTGAAGATCCTACTTTTATTTGGAGCACCGAGCCGTTTTGATGAATCTCCTTGGGGGCGATTCCCATCTCCTGACTGGCGATTTTACGAATCTCCCTGGCCAGCAGCGCATTATCGGCGCCTATCGGACAGGTTTGTGCACATCTTCGGCATAGGTTGCAGCGGTATGCCAGCTCGATCAGCCGGGACACCGTTTTCCAGTTAAGATCGATGTCTCCATGAACGAACTTCGATCCTCTTTTGATGTATTTGTAATACATTCTGCGAAGGATTTCCGAACGCAATGTAGGGCGATAGAGTGCATTTCGGCCGCTTTCCTCATAAATGGGGCAGGAGTCCGAACAAGTCTGGCATTTGGCGCAGTGCTCCATGGACATAACCAGCGGCTTGAGAAACGTCCAGTTGTTTTCTTTGCTGAAAAGCTTGCGAAGTCCTGAGATAAACTGGTTGACGAGCCGTTCTTCTTCCTCTTTGGACTCGGGTTTGGGGATGCTGACCGCGATGGTATCATCCAAGGAACATTCATATTTTTCTTTGGATTGTGGAGATAAGGGTTCCATCGCGGGTTCTTGATCGATTTTGTCGAACGGCGCCGGCAACGGCGTCTGATCATATGGTTCGATGTGCGCCAAGGCTTGGTCGCCTTGAGAAAATTCTTTTATGGATTTAATTTGTTTCATTTTTTGTTTTCCTTCACGGTGATATCCGTAGCTACTTCCGCCCAGGTTTTTATGCCGTCGGCCTTGATGTGAGGTGCGGCCCAAGTAATGGGTAGCTGTAACATTTTTCCGATGGTCTCTTCCTGGGGTCCTCCCTGAAGATTCGGCTCGTCGTTCCAGCGTATGGAGTGGTATGAGAAATATTTTCCGATAAAATGAGACATGTGCGTGAGTGGGATATAGGCGACCAACAGGCTCATCAGCACCACTGAAATCGAAGGCAGGATCGATGCCAATCCGGTGCCCGGTAAAGCGGCCGGTTTGAAGGTCAAGAGGTTGGCGATAAATCCCGATACAATGGAAAAGTCATTGTCAACCAACACAAACGTGACCAAGGCAACCCCGAATGCGATCACGAAAAAAACCAAGTTGAAGATATCGGCCGGACTCGCAAAATCTTTCAGCTCGTGTAGGCTGAGTCTACGTTGCAGCAACCCCAAAGCCCCCAGCCATGAGATCACCAATCCGGCCGCCGCGCTGACAAGAATCACATTATGGATGAGATTTCCCAAAGCACCATGCAATATATCCAGGGATATGGCGTTGATGAGCCCGGTTGCGAACATCAGCGCGGTGGAGGCGACGACCAAATACAAGCCAAAGTGAAATGGAAACGAACGAAGCCATAATTTGAAGTTGTGCTCCTTGAGAGCCACCAGAAACAATATCTCCGGGAGCATGACTTTCAGCTCACCCAACAACGATACCTGCCTGGGCTGGTTCCACCATTCGCTTTCTTCGTAGTAGGATCCGCCGTAGTGGGCCTTGCCGGCTTCGTGGGCGACGGGATACAGCTCCCAACGCACATGCATGGGCATTTTGATCCACATGATAATCCGCGCAACCACCGCAACGAAAAACACACCCAGGGCCAGATAGGCCACCATGTAAAGAATTGCACTCACAGTTTTCACCTCATGTCTCAGCGCACCGCAAAGATTGCCGACTTGGTGCTGGTTGTTGTCACTCCCCCCGGCGGGATGGAATCGGGATGAAGCTTCCCGGGTTGACCGGTGTACTGGTATGTAAATATAACTTTTTGTTTTTTATTTCTAAACACCCAATTTTCCGCCATGGATTCCGGTTTTTATTTCAGCGCATGCATAGCTCTCAGGATGGCTACAATCATACACTGCAAAATGCAATATTTACGTGGTTGCAACCGGGAGCCTTTGCAGATAAACCTATGTTTTTATTTTATAAAATAGATTGGATTTTCGACTGCAAAAGTGCGGTTGTAGACACCTCCCAGACACCGGATCGGTATTTGGTTTGTAACTATATGAATAATATATACAAACAGACTCGGTAGCCGGCGGATTTCATGAGGGCTTATTTTCTTAATGAACCTGTTGACCGGCCCTTGAATGATTTTTCAACCAGCTCCAGATCCTGGTCGAATTGAGCAGCCCAGGCGTTGGTCTCCTGCTCTACGAGTTGGTTGATGTCGGTGGCGAAGTGTTTCAACTTGTCGAAAAGCTGCGAAAGTTGAACCGGGTTTGCGGGCCTGCCGTTCATGGATGCCATGGTCTGGGCCCATTCGATCTCGAAACTTTCGGTGGCTTTTTGGATCAGCAGCTCGGTTTGGACAAACCGGATCCAACCGGACGAAATTCCTAAAAATCGGTTTGCAAACAAAAGCGCGGCCGACAATCCGATCAACACATAACCGAGATTGCTTGGAAGCTCGGTCCAAAGAGGTTGGAGTAACGGCACCAACCCGCCGGCCACACCGGTAAGCAGCGCGGTAAGCTGCAGAAGCTTCGATATGCGTTTGCGGGAGTTTTTTTTGGACTGATACCAACCGCCCGCGTCCCGGGCTTTCTTGAGCACATGTTTATGAATGATCTTGACGGAAGCAGCGCTGGATTCCATGTCGGTCCACTTGAGGTCGCTGATGTCGTATGTTGGGGATGCCCTGATTGGGATGCTTTGGGTTTGGGGGTTGGTGCTAGGGAGGGTTTCTGGTTCGACCAGCTCGGTAGGCTCCATATCCGGTTTTTTCGAAGACATCGGAAGGCTCCTTCCAGTGAATGCAATCTCTATCAACAAGAACTTGAAGATTGTATCATGACTTGTGTTTTTTCTAAATAAACCATAGAATTATCCTGTCGTCAACCTGGTATAGCGCCCGTCTCGAAACTTGGTTTTTGAGATTTGGAATTGACTTCAATATGATAGGCAGTTCAAATCCAAAAAACATTCGGGAGGTGAGAGAAATGCTGAAGCGGTTTGCCGGTGGAGCGTTGGCATGGGTGTATGTGACCGGGTGTGCTCACCTGAGCTTGCCTGAGACCGAAAAATTTCCGATGGTTGATTACTATCATGGGGTCGAGGTCAGAGACGATTACCGTTGGCTCGAGGATTGGAGTCAATCCAGGGTGCGTGCTTGGAGCGATCGTCAAAATACCTACGCACGGGCTTTTTTGGACGCTCTTCCCGGCGTCGGGAGGTTGAGAAAACGCATCACCGATCTTTTGCACCAACAGACTTCCAATTACTTTTCCCTCAGTCGGCGTGAAGGGATGTTGTTTGCCCAAAAGATCACCCCTCCCCTCAATCAACCCATTTTGGTGGTGATGAGCTCGATCGATCGGTCGAATGATGAAAAGGTGGTGTTGGATCCCAATAAGCTGGATGCGGCCGGTTCGATGTCCATGGATTGGTATGTACCTTCACCGGACGGGGCGCTTGTGGCGGTGTCGTTATCTCGTGAGGGATCCGAAAGCGGCGACGTGTATGTTTTCGACACCCAAAGTTGTGGATTGGTCGAACCGCCGGTACTCGGGGTCAACAAAGGGACCGCCGGGGGGGATTTGGCTTGGTTGCCCGATGGCTCTGGATTTTACTATACCCGATATCCTCGTCGGGGCGAACGCGCGGATGAAGACTTGGACTTTTTTCAACAGGTTTGGTTTCACAAGCTCAAAACCCCGGGCGCAGAGGATCGGTATGAGATTGGAAAAGATTTTCCCCGGATAGCCGAGATTCGTTTACGGATCCAAGCCGATACCGGTAGGGTGCTTGCCATCGTACAGTATGGCGATAGTGGGCGTTTTATGCTCATGCTGCGTGATCGGCGCGCGAGCTGGCGGAAAATTGCCGGGTTTGATGATGGGATTGTGCAAGCCGTCTTTGGCTCAAACGACGATTTGTGGCTCATTTCCCGAAAAGACGCTCCTAGAGGAAAGATCCTCAACATGGATTTCGATCGGATTGATTTGGATGGGGCCGACTGCGTCATCCCGCAATCCGAGCATTCGATCATGTCAAACTTTTGGGGTCCCGATACATTGATCGTCACCAAATCCCGATTGGTGGTTGTCTACCAGGTCGGCGGACCGGTCGTATTGAAGGCGTTTGATTTTCAAGGCCGGCCGGTCGAGGCGCCTGCGACACCTCCCATCTGCAACGTCGATCAAGTGATGACCCTGGATGGGGATGATATACTTTTCAAAAGCGAGACCTATATCGATCCTGCGGCCTGGTATCGATATACTGCCGAGGGTGGCAGCACCGAAAAAACCGCTCTGGCCTCCGAAGACCGGATAGACTTTCATGACTTGGAGGTGGTGCGGGATGTCGGGTTGTCCCGAGACGGCACCAAAGTTCCGTTCAGCGTCATAAGGCCCAAAAATATACACTTGGACGGATCGCATCCTGTGATCTTGTATGGTTATGGAGGCTACCAGATCAGTGTGAGACCTCGATACGATCCACTCATCAGGCTTTGGCTCGATCATGGCGTGTTGGTGGCGTATGCCAACATCCGGGGTGGGGGCGAATATGGGCAAACCTGGCATCAAGAGGGTCGGCTTACCCGCAAGCAGAATGTCTTTGACGATTTTTACGCGGTGATGCGCCGTTTGGTCGAAAACGGAACTACCCGAACCGAAAAGATCGCCATCCGGGGTGGGAGCAACGGTGGGTTGTTGATGGGCGCCATGATCACCCAACACCCGCAGGCATTTCGAGCGGCAGTGTCCCATGTGGGTATCTATGACATGCTGCGCTCGGAGCTTTCCGCCAATGGCAGGTTCAACATTCCCGAGTACGGTACGGTAAACAACCCCGAGCATTTCAAAGCGTTGTATGCCTATTCCCCCTATCATCGGGTCGAAGACTCCACCGCGTATCCGGCCGTATTGTTGATGACCGGAGCCAACGATCCTCGGGTGGATCCGATGCATTCGCGTAAAATGACCGCGCGGTTGCAGCAAGCCTCGGTATCCGGCCGGCCCATATTGCTTCGCACCAACTCCCATACCGGACATGGTTTGGGTACGCCGCTTGACGAGCTCATCTCGCAAAAGGTGGACGAGATGGCATTTGTCCTCGAGCACTTGGGTGTTTCTGTAAAAACGGAGTAAAACCATGAAATTGTATCGCTTGTTTGTAGTGGCAGGGTGTCTTGTGGTTTTTGGATGTGACCGAGATCCCGAAGAGCCTCTACCGCCCATCGATCCACCCGCTGCGGTGTGCAATCCCGGCGTCAACCCGGTGACGGCTTGCGAGAAACCCATATTGGCGGCCGAGTTTTCGGATTTATGGCAGGAGGCCTGGCTGGCGTCCGTGGCGGTTGCGGATGTGGATCAGACAGGTCAAAAAGAAATTGTAGCGGCTCGGGGCAACCATATTATGGTCTGGCGTCTCGACAAGGAAGTGGTCATGCAGCTTACGGCCGGGCAAGGGCGCATTTGGTCGTCGCCGGTGGTAGCGGATTTGCTGCCTAAAAAACCAGGTCTGGAGATTGCGGCCGCCTGCCGGGCGGAGATCTACGCATGGGATGCATCCGGTAATTCTCTCGCGGGTTTTCCCGTACGATTTCAAGACGAATTGCGCACCTTGGCGTCGGCGGACATCGATGATGACGGCGAGCTCGAGTTGGTTACGGTAACCACCATCGGGGTCGCGTCGGGGGGTGGATTGGATACGGTCATGGCTTTCAACCCAAACGGAACCAAAGTGGCCGGTTTTCCACCCCTGGCTTCGTCGGCCTCGGGTTGTGACCAAGCCTGTTACATCACGGGCGGGTTCGATCAAAACCTGGCATTGGGGGATGTAGACGCGGACGGGGTTGCCGAGGTTTTCGTCACCCAAGACAATGCCTACCTGAGCCTTTTCAATGGAGCCGGGCGTATGTTCGACTCCAACGAGATGTTTGCCCATCCTACCAAATTTGCAGGCATCCGGTTTTTGCACGACTATGCCCTCGCGAAACAGGGCTGGCCCGATCAACCCGATACCGATCTGCAAGCCCATTTCACCAATTCGGCGCCCGCCATTACGGACGTGGATCTGGACGGAAAAGGAGATCTGGTGGTGCTCGGCTCGGTGCAAAACGCATCTCAGACAAAGCGTGAACAGGGCGTGGCCTTGTGGGCGTTGCGATCCGACGGTACCCGGCTGGCCGGTTGGGAGGAGCCTATGCATTTTCCGGATTATCTGGCAGGCCTGTGGGATTTCGAAGGCACCAATGTGGTGGGCGCCACCAACCAAGTCACGGTTGCAAACATTTTTCCGGATAAACCGGGGCCCGAGTTCGTGTTTGCGGGTTTCGACGGGCGCATCCATTGTGTGGACGCAAAAAAAAACCACCTGTGGCAATACACCTACACCACAAGCGACAGAGTACTGACCGCGGGCGTACTGGTTGTGGATCTTTCCGCCGACGGAGTGCCCGAGATGGTCTTCGGCACCTACTCGCCGGACGAAGGAAAGAGCGCCCTGTTTATCCTGGACGCCGTGGGTAAGCTGCAACACAAGCTGCCGCTGCCCGGACGGGGCGCCATGGCGGTGCCCACCATCGAAGACATCGACAACGACGGAGTGTTGGAGCTGGTGGTCAACCTGAAAGACGACGACAACTCCCAACCCCAAGTGCAGGTATACCGTATCCCCGGCTCCGAACCCAACTGCCTTCTATGGCCGACCGGCCGGGGCAACCTATTGCGCAACGGGTATGTGAAATAAGTGCATATATTCATACAATAGTTGCTTTGAACCGTTGGCAGCCATAGCAAGTGACAGTCATGTATTTTCTGGGATTCCCTGCCACAAAACGGAATACTTCTAGGGCAATATCGAGATATAGCTGAAGTAAGGTGCTGAAGTAAGGTTGACAAATGGAGTCATAATGTTGACAATGCAAATGGATAATATTGACATCTGAAGACGGTTATGGGTTTGACAAAACAGTCGTTCCGGTTTCATTGGCGCGTTATGGAGACGAACACTTCGTTTCCCGTTCTCAAGCGAAAAGACTCTTGGTCAGGATAGATCGGTTTAAAACGGTGATATTTGATTTTGCCAAGATAGATCAGATTAGACAAGCATTTGCTGATGAAGTTTTTCGTGTTTTTCGAAATCGACACCCGGATATAGTGATCCACTATGTCGGAGCAAAGCCGGCTGTCGAAAAAATGATTCTTCGAGCAATGAATTCATGAATCAACGCTGCAAGGACCAGCCGGGAAAGTTCTGAGTATTAAAGAATCGCCGGCCCGCTGGTCAGCCAGCTTGCCCAATAAACCACGCCCATTGCCTTGTCGAAGGTTTGTTTTCGCCTTATTTTCGTGGCTCGTGTGTCGGCGTTTTATCGGTTCGATTTTTGCCTATAGTCAATTTGCGATTGAAAAGTGTCGATAGCTTTGCTCTTTAACCTGTCTACAAACCAAGTCCGCCGAGATACTCGAGCAGGTACAAAGCGCCTGCGCCACCGAAAGGATACAGTACAGCGCGCAAAATAGGATGTTGCGTCCAGCGGGCAAAAGCACCTTCTTGCACGTTTTCCACTAGGTTAATGACGGAGTCAATCGAATTGATGGATTGGTTTGTCGAGTTTTGGTTTCGGAAGTAAGTAAGTTCTTTGAGGGTCGAGCGTCTGGCCTGCTCGACCAGTGTCCTTAGCCAAATTGCCGCCGCCAACAATAAAGTCAAAAGAGAACCATAGATCATCACCAAACCGCTTGGCCAGCACCAGCCTTCGAACAAGCGACTTCTGGATACGATCATCAAAAACACTACCGCGAATGGATAGATGATGAGACGACCCACTACCCGGGTGATGTCGGCCAGAAAACGAATTTCGAGATATTCGGTCGCCAAATTTTTGGTGATCCCGGTGTGCTTCTGGGCAATTTTCCGGATAGCATTTTGGGGCCACATGGTGAGTCGATATGAAAACGCGCGGGCTATTTGGCTAAAGAGTATCGTCGAATCGATGACATAGATAGCCAGTATCCATTGGGATAACACGCTGATTGACGTAATAATCCGATGGGCAACTTGGGCGATGTCTCCTCTAGCGAGATTGCGCGAAGACGAAATTTCGAGTTCGAAAAAATGACGAATAAAATAAAAAACCAACCCTAGAAAAATAGAGATGATAACGATGCGTATCGTACGTCGCCAAGGCATACCCAAATATAGGTATTTTTTCCATAAGTCATCAACGTCCAGGTATACGTCTTTTTTTTCTTCAATGTTCTCCTTCCACCCGGGATATAGAGTCCATCCAAAGAAAAGATCGATCTCCTGATTTAACCACTTAAAAAAGCTCGGCTTTTTCAATTTACTGAGCGTGTCTTGCTGACTAAGACCATACTCTTTGTATAGCTCATCTTGACATCTTCGCATGTTTCCGGTTGCCCTGAGCAGTAAGCTGATAGATAAAGAGGCTGCAAAAAGGCGTATGATTCCTGTAGGCCAAATACTCACGCCGCTGAAAAAAAGCACCGGTTCGCCCATTGGATCGCTTCCACTTATATACATTGATATTCCCAAGAAACTGGTGAATACAACGAATACACCTGCAAAAAAAATCCTTGATGCTCTTTCTTTCTTGTCCGCGTTCCATTTGATTTGAGGATTCATTCGCAAGCCAGGTAATATAAAAATCATCAAGACAATCAATATGAGTACTACACTGATACAAAACGTAGTCAACGATATATCTATGTAGCCGGTGTTCGTACTGTCGTGCGCTTGATCGATTCCGATTTCATAAATTTTCGGTTCAGGAGGTTCTATGGGGTTGTTTCGCAGAGTATGATACACACCATAAAAAGTACTCGTTTGGTAATTATCGCGAAACGGAGTGATACCTTGCTTTTTCATTGATTCCAGATCCAACCCATATCCGGATCCGACAATCAGGTTTTGCATCCATGATTCCTTTTTAAACTGTAAAAATCTGGCATCGAGATCGGTGGTGAAAAAGATTGTTCCTGGCAGCATTGGACGAACTGCTTGTAAAATGAGTAGCTTGTCATACACATCATTGCCAAGAATTCCCACTGCAGAAAGTCTTTGACTTCGATCCTCAAGATCATGTTGCAGCTCCTGCAGCTTAGTAGCGAGACGTCTCAGGCCATCCAACTGACTGGTTCCAAACGCGCGTTCCATGTCTGCAGATTCGATTTTAGGCCGACTATTGTGAAACGATTCTTTCTGGTTGTTAGGCTTTTGTTGTGTCTCCGGTTGATTATCCCCGGGCAAGGTTCCATCTATTCCCCGGAGGTATCGAAAGTGATGAATATTATCCGACCATAAAAATTCGTTCAATTTAATCTTTAAATATTCTTTATTTAACATGTCAATTGTGAATATATGCCGATAAAATTCAGCAATATTTTTATTGGGAGTATTCGGATTAGCCAAAATATTCAAGCCCATTTTGAATAATTTGGGTAAATGGATTTTGAGTATGTATAGCGTAGTCAAATACATTTCATAAAAGGGATAGCTCGACGCGAGCGTTTGATAGTATAATTCATTGAATTTGCGTCCATAGGTTGTATCCCATTCTGTGATGAAGGCTATATGTCCCAATCCTTTTTGAAACGGCGAGGATGGTAAGCATTTTCTGATTTCCAATTCCTGTACAAGTTTAGAAACTACTTTTGAATCATCAGAAATTGTGTTTACAATTTTAATTTTATTGTCTTCAAAGTGCTTTTCCCACTCATCAGGGGAGAACGCCGTGGCTCTTGTTGAAATGAATTTAAATTTTAACTTATATTTGTTGCCTTGATTGTAATCTAATTTGAGAACGTCAATGATTTTTCCGAACAAAGTCGAGGTGGCTGGTCCCAAGATTATTATTTTATTATTTTCGCTATTATTGGAAAGGTTGCCAGGCAGCATCTTCGAAATATATTCATCGAGTGTCCTGATGGGTTGTGGTTTTCCGTCCTGGTCTTTCAGTAGTCTCCGTTCATCAATCCACACTACCAGGATAAACGTACTTTTCTTTTCGCCAGCATGATCATCATGGGATTGATACCACTCGTAAGGGGTTTCGATTGTGCCTTGAATAAGAGTTTGCTCAGGCCAAGTCATGGTTGCCAGACCCAAGCATTCTGGGTGAATAGGAGTATATCCGGTCGCCATGAGACCTGCAATTACGGCTTGACGTTGTCGCCTACATTTTTCGGTCAGCTCGGATCTTCCCCATCCTTGTAGCATCACCGGCATGATATGCAGAATGTTTTTTTTGCCGTCTGAAAGGGTTTTTATTTTTGCCTTCAGTTTATCAATTATGGATTCTAAAGACATGGAGATATCCCAAATTGATCCCGTTTCACAGTTTTCATATTCTTCAGAAAATAAACTGAGTATATTCATTACCAGATCCTTCTGAATATATAAAAGTTTATACTTATGAAGAACTAGCTAATCTTGGTGGTTTAAATATTAGTAATCAGAATAATCCTTCTAATAATGAAGAGATTGAAGA
>JBFFBT010000137.1:0-14915 GCA_041560255.1 Myxococcota bacterium
GATGTGCTCATGTTCGTGGCCGAGCAGCTCCACTATCACGTGCTCCTGGACGTCCGCTTGCTTTAGGCAGGTGGCGTCAGGCTGGCGAATCGGCGGAACCTCCAGGCAAAGGAAGAAAAGCGTGAACGAGAAAACCCAATTTGATCCCATTTCTATTCTATCACCCGAATTAACAATCCCCAGCAGCCAAATAAGCTCCGCAATCGACCTGCTTCAGGCGGGCAATACGGTACCTTTTATCGCCAGGTACCGGAAAGAAGCCACCGGAGGCCTCGACGAAGAGCAACTGCGTACGATTCAAGAGCGGCACACCTACCTGGTGGAGCTTCAACAACGCAAAGAACAGGTATTGACAACCATCGAAGGACAGGGAAAGCTTACCAAAGAGCTCAAGCAAAAGATTTTGACCGTGTCCACCAAAACGGATTTGGAAGATCTCTATCTGCCCTACAAACCCAAACGAGCCACCCGGGCGACCAAAGCCCGCGAACGAGGCTTGGAACCACTTGCAGAAAGAATACTTCTGCAACCGCATGAAGGCGACCCCGAGAAAGAAGCGCAAACGTACATAGACATTGAAAAGCAAATTCCGGACACCCAAGCCGCCTTGCAAGGGGCCCGAGACATCGTTGCCGAAACGATATCCGAGCGGGCCGAGGTGCGGTCATTGATCCGAGATGCTTTTTTGAAATCCGGTGTACTTCGGGTGGAGGCCATGCCGGATTACAAAGACAAACCATCAAAATATCAGGACTATTATGATTACAGGGAGCACATTGCAACGATTGCATCCCATCGGTTTCTGGCTGTTCGAAGGGGAGAAAGAGAGCAAGTGCTGCGCGCCCGCATCGAGGCAGACGAGCAACCTCTCATTGATCAAATACTTTCGATCATGCGTTACTCCGAAACCTCTCCTTTTGCGTCTGAGTTGTCCACCGCGTGCGAATATGGTTATCGCCGCCTTCTGGCCCCCGGGGTAGAGACGGATGTCCGGGTGGAGCTTAAAATGCGTTCCGATCATGCGGCGGTCGAAGTGTTTGCCAAAAACCTTCGGGCATTGCTCATGGCTCCACCATTGGGCACCAAACCGGTCTTTGGTCTGGATCCCGGGCTTCGAACAGGCTGTAAAATCGCGGCCATCGACGCAACCGGAAAATTTTTAGAAAATCAAACCATCTATCTCTCCAAAAGCGAACATGAACGCAATCTGGCAAAAGAAATTTTATTTCAATTGATTCACAAGCACCGGCCGTCAGCCATAGCGATCGGAAACGGTACGGGCGGAAGAGAGGCCGAATCGTTTGTACGCAATCTCCTACAGGAACAAACCGACCAAGACATCTCGGTCGTTCAGATCAATGAGGCCGGAGCCAGCATTTACAGCGCATCCGGGCTTGCAAGGCAGGAATATCCGGATCTGGATGTAACCGTGCGTGGAGCAATATCGATAGGACTGCGCTTACAGGATCCTTTGGCGGAGCTTGTCAAAATCGAACCCAAGTCCATCGGAGTGGGTCAATACCAACACGATGTGCATCAACCTCTTTTGGTGCGAAAACTGGATGAAGTGGTGGAAAGCTGTGTCAATCAAGTGGGTGTCGAGCTGAATACCGCCAGCGCGCCTTTGTTGTCACGAGTGGCGGGCATCGGCGCATCCACGGCCAAAAAAATCATCGAATACCGCAACACCCACGGAGCTTTCCTCAATCGGACACAATTGCTCTCGGTGCCTGGTTTGGGACCACGCACATTCGAGCAGGCCGCCGGATTTATCCGAGTACGCGAAAGCCCGCATCCACTCGATCGATCCGCCGTCCACCCCGAGCGGTATGAGTTGGTCGAGCGCATCGCGGGTGATTTGAACATCGCATTGACGCAATTGGTAGGTGATTCCGATCTGGTCGAACGCGTTGACATACGACCCTATATCTCGAAAGAGGTAGGCGAGCCGACCCTAAAAGATATTCTCCAAGAGCTGAAAAAACCGGGCCGCGATCCGCGTGCGTCCTACGAGCCGATCCAGTTCAGAGACGACGTGCATTCCATATCCGACCTCGAAATCGGTATGGAGCTTCGGGGTGTGATTACCAACGTTACAAATTTCGGTGCTTTTGTGGATATCGGCGTACATCGAGACGGATTGATACATATCTCGGAGCTGTCGGATCAGTTTGTCAACGATCCCAGTCAAGTCGCCAAAGTTGGCGATCGCGTCACGGTACGTGTTTTGGAAATCGATTTGGATAGGGATCGGATCGGTTTGACTACCAAAAAATCCGGCTCAGTTCATTTCAAAAAACCCAAACAAACCTCCACCAACTCAAAAGACCAAAAGAAACCAACCAAAAGAAGCTCCAAGATCAACCCTACAGCTACAAAGACCCCAAAAAACGACCAAAAATTGACGCACAATCCTTTCGCCAAGCTCATACATAAAAATTAATTTGCTACCGTCTCAAAGCCTATCGATTTAGAAAGCCCAATGGCCCCGCACGAATTGGCCGATAAATAAAGCCAGAAACATCACAGATACCGCACTTACCAAATTGAATCGAAGGTTATCTTTCGACCATCGCGCCAACAGCAAGAAAAGAGGAAAGAGGGTGATGGTATATCTAGGAACAGACAGGATAAACGTATGCGACGTAAACAACCACCAATTACCTGTCATCCAAACAGCATAGGACTTTCTCTGACAAAACCAAGAAAACACGGAGGCTATCAATCCTATAGCGATAAAGACCAACTCCTGCACCCTCACCATATGGTTTTCCCAGGGATTCGACCAAAACTCTTCCAGCTTGTTGTTGATCCCCACCCAAGGCCAGGTCAGGGTGCGATGCCAATTGTCTCTTTGATGCTCCAAAAACAAAAATGGATCCCCGGTCGTAAGGTAATTGACTCCAAGATATCCCAACAACCCAATGGGTACCAACAACAACCATAACCAACCGGGATTCCAACGTTTGGATTGTTTGTATTCACTCAATGCCTCAAACGCCAGGGCCGGCAAGAGCACAACGGCGTTGATGCGGGCCAAGGCGGCCATACATCCCAAGAGCCCGCTCAACCACCAGATTTTTTTCCGGCCACACCAAAAAGCACCCATGGCGAAACATAAAAAAAGACTTTCCGTATAACCGATATGTAAAAAGTAACTCGTAGGGAAAATAAAGAGAAACCAGACCGCCAGCTCGGGTGATTTCACCTTATCCATAGCTGCCAGATGGTACAATAGCAAACCCAGTCCCACCGAGGCAAGCGTAGATACGAAAAATGCCGCCAACTGTATCTCGCCAAACAATCCGAACAATGCACGAACCATCCAAGGAAACAACGGGAAAAACACCAACAATGCCTGTTTTTCACCGCTTGCTTGGTATCCATTTTGCGCGATATTTATATAGTGGTTTGCATCCCATCGGCTCCAAATGCCCAAGAGACCGCCCGAGCTGTCAATGGTCTGGTTGGCGAGCACATGAAAGCTTGCGATCCCGTACAAGAGCACAATCATCTTCATGATCAAAACCAAGCACACCACCTGACAACCCGGACTCTGACAAATCTGTAAAACGGAGTGATACCAACGGCTTGTTTTGATTCCCATGACAGCAACATGCAACGAAACCATATTTCTCCCTTTCCCCTCAGTTTTTTTCGACGACACCTTCAGCGTATCAAGCGAGAAGCTTTTGAGAATGATACTGATGTGTATGGCTCGGCGCCATCCATCTTAAGATAGAACTTAGGATTTAAATTCGACCCGAATCGTACCCACGTAATATGGCCGAAGGAATACAATACACATACTAATGTTCGGTCTCATGATCAGAATGACACGACCTATCAATGGGATCCTAGATTTTTATTGTTGAAGGCGAGATTGTAAAGAGAAGCGATCTGCAGATACTAAAACAGCAGATCACCCGTACGGGCGTCGATGACAAACCGGGTGCCGTCTGTGCTGACAATCTCGTAAGCCGGGACCAAGACGTCACCATGATTGGGTCCACGAGTGCCATAGACCGCGTTGACCTGAGTGAAGAACAGATCGACCTTATCCTTGAGTATGCCTGCGATATCCTCGGCCGCCAGCATCACGGCGTCTTTGACCGACAAGAGGTTGCCTGACAATGAGGATGGGGCGGTTCGCACACTCGGCCAATATTTCGACATGGACAATACGCCGGCAGGTCCGACCAAAACGGCAATATGATCGGTGATGCGGTTTCCGCGAACCTGCAACCCCGCAAGCTCTCTCATATAAACCACCGTATACCCCACTACTTCGTAAAATCCGCCGTCAATGGAACGCTGAACCGGAATGATCATGTCGAGCACTGCATCGGCGGGCATACCGGAGCCAAGCCAGGTTTCGGCGATAAACTCAGCCTGCTCGGCCGTCATGTTGGTCGAATCGAGATAGCTGAAGCTGTCGGGCACCGAATAGGTCGTAATCGGTTGCGGTGTCAATCCGATCGCCGTGGTATACATGTCGGCAAAAGAGCTCGAACTCATGAGAACATCCGACGATACCCACAGGTTGTCGGTGCGACCCATTTGCACCATATCACCGGTGTTGTAGGCCGGGATGTTTCCGGTCCTGGCCGAGTACTCGACAATTGAGCTACCCTCACGAGTATAGCTCGCCCAACGATCCTTCAATGAGCTGATACCCACATTCGAAAGATACCAGGCCTTGGTAAAAGATCGACCGTTGCCCATCTCTTTTGTCATGGTTTTCACAACATCTTCGTCGATACTATCATATGATACCTTGGTATAGCCGGTCAGAGCCTGGGCGGAGGCGCCGAATTGGTTTTTCCACTGGGTCGGAACCAGGGTCAAGCAAGTTGCAAAAGTGGTGTTTTCGGCTCTTAGGTCTACTTGAGAATAAGATATGGAACCTCCGGCGGTCATGACTTTACCATCGGTTCCATGACCAGTATGGTAGTAAATGCCCACATCGGATTTGAGGTAATTGAGCATTTGAGATGACGACACATTTGTGTTGGCTTCTTGTTGGGTGTATCCGAGCCCTTTTAAACCGTCCGCAAAGATGTACATGTCCTGATTGTCAAGATCATCTTTGACCGCCGAAATAATGAATGTTTTCTTCCCAGGACCGGGTGTCGGAGTCGGTCCGGGTGTCGGGGTCGGCCCGGGTGTCGGAGTAGGGGTAGGGCTGCCGTCACACACATCGGTTTTGTCCGGACAACAATCCCCATATTGTGTACACGCATTATCACACCAACAACCATCCGGAGATTTCTGACCACAGTAGTCGCCCCCAGCAGGGTTTTTGCAGGACTTCCCGGGTTCCGGAGTGGGAGTCGGAGTCGGTTGCGGGGTTGGTGTCGGAGTCGGATCCGGGGTCGGAGTCGGAGTGGGAGTCGGGCCCGGTGTGGGTGTCGGAGTCGGGCCACCATCGCACACATCCGCTTTATCCGGACAACAATCCCCGTATTGCGCACACAAGTCGTCACACCAACAACCATCCGGCGATTTCTGACCGCAGTAGTCGCCTCCTGCAGGGTTTTTGCAGGACTTCCCGGGTTCCGGAGTGGGAGTCGGAGTCGGATCCGGGGTTGGCTCTGGGGTGGGACCAGGATTGTCACAAACCTCCACTTTGTCGCTGCAGCAATCATTGTACTGCGCGCATAAATCGTCACACCAACAACCCCCAGGGGCCTTCTTGCCGCAATAACCTACGCACGAGTTGGGATCTTTCTCGGGTCCCGGCTGCACTCCGGCATCACCGCCTTCATAGCTCGCTACCAATGTTAGGTTGGAGTATGCTTGATATCCATGTATACCGACATAATAATCTCCAAGCATTGGTGATGCAACTGTACACACTTCGTTGCTGCCCGCCAAAAACGGCCTGCAATTAAACACCGAGCTGGTAGGATTTTTCCGGTACTGCATGTAAAGATCAGCATCTCCGGATGCTCCCGCAATCTTTACCTGTAAATTTTTCGCGCCATCGGGAACACCGATTTTGAAAAACACCAACTCCCCTTGGCCGGAAGAAAGATTTACAATCGGAACGCCATTGGATTGCGCATGAATGGCGGATTTTTCCTGCAGATCCCAGGCTACGGGTAATTTTTGATCCGAAGCTGCGATTTTCAAACAACTTCCATCCGGACTGCAAGCAAACCCCTCGCCACAATCGCTGGAAGTTCTGCAGGTCTCGATACCTACTTCTCCTTGAGAACAAGCACCCGCCATAAAAGCCAGCAAGCCGCAAGCTATGACGAGCAAACCGGTCCTCCCATACGATCTCTTCAACATGTTCAACCTCCTTTTTTTTGTTTTTTCTCGCTCGAACGGGACTTACACATGTTCATTCATATTTGGCCTTCGAAAATAAGTCAAGAGATAAAACAGGAGTAAAACCATTATGAAACAAGTGGTTAATTAAAATAATATTTCATGATACATTACAAAAAAATCCTAACTCATGGAGAAGAAATCCTATTTATCTAACAATTGAAATTATGATTTCCTAACAATTCTGGGGAAAAAAAACCTATTTCAGGCGATGTTTCACGTACAACTTACCAAAATACCAAAAAAAAATCTCATCCATGCACAATCCATTTCCAAAAAGAGATTCCTTCCAGTCATACATGTCTCTCCACCGAAGCATTTTAGGTAACCACGTAACTTCTTGTTTATATTCATTTTTACAATACACCATCATGTTCACCTATGTATATGTATCCTCTTGTTGTGGTTCTTCCACGCCTGGCTCGGTGGGAACTACGGTCCAAAGTGCGTGATGGTTGTAATTTTAAAACAACAATGGTACGAAACGCATACGGAATTTTTACCGGAGAAAGAATTGATGGAAGAACTGGTTCGTTTTGGCGTATCCATAGAAAAAAGCTTGTTGGATTGGTTCGATACTTGGCTCAATACCCGTTCTTGGACAAACCGGTCTGAAGCCATCCGGGACATCATCCGCGAAAAGCTGGTCGAAGAAAGCTGGCAAAAAGGCGAGGATCTGGTCGTGGCCAGCCTGACTTTTGTGTACGATCATCATGTAACCGATTTACAAACCAAGCTGACCAAGCTGCAGCATGATCACGACAATTTGGTTCTTTCCGCCATGCACGTGCATTTGGATCATAACAATTGCATCGAAGTGTTGATCTTGAAAGGTGCTCCCAAGAAAATCCAAGCCATCGCCAATTCGATTCTGGGAGTCAGAGGTGTAAAACACGGTAAGCTGGTACATTCCGTGCCGAACCGTAAAACCCCAACCAAAAGGATCGACTGAATGCATCTCCCCGACGGCATACTCTCACCAAGCGTATGGATCCCAGCCGATGTGTTGGCCGCAGGAGTGGTGGCGGTTTGCGCTAAAAAAAGTGCTTTTGAGCTCACAGATCGCAGTATACCCATGATGGGCGTATTGGGAGCCTTTGTTTTCGCAGCTCAAATGATCAACTTTCCGATTCCGGGCGGCACTTCGGGCCACCTGATGGGAAGCATGTTGCTCATGGTTTTGTTGGGCCCATGCATCGCTACCGTGGTCATGTGCTGTGTGTTGGTCATTCAAGCGCTCTTGTTTCAAGATGGCGGTCTGACCGTATTGGGTCCAAATCTCATCAATATGGGTATAGCGGGTATCTTTATCGGCAACGTCATGGTGCGCAGGTTGGCTGGATCCGATTTCGGACTCCGAAAGCAATCCATCATCTTTTTTGCATGTTGGTTTTCCGTCGTGCTGGGAGCCGTGCTCGCATCTTTGGAGCTTTGGTTGTCAACCCAGGTCCCTTTCTTTCCTCTGTTCTTGACCATGGCAGGCATACACTCCCTCATCGGAGTCGGCGAAGGGCTCATTACGCTGGCGACATTGCGTTTTCTCATAGCGGCCCGGCCCGAGATCATGGAGCTTACTCGATGAGAAGGCTCGTTGTAGGATTGTTGATCTTGTCTCTGGGGATCGCCGGAATTTTGGGATTGTATGCATCCGAAGCCCCGGACGGACTGGAAAGCTCCATGCAAAAACACGGCATCAAAGAGGGCGATGCGTTGACTCAAGCTCCTATGCCGGACTATGAAATACCAGCAGGACTGCCTGCTGCCTGGAGACAGGCCATCGCCGGGATGACCGGCACACTGGTATTGTTCGGTACGTTGATGATTGTAGGTTTCGGCATGAAAAGGTTGAGAGGAAAAAGGAGTGCACCACCGACGGGTTGAACAGATCGCCTTGGGTCGAAGCTGGATACATCGTCTGGATCCCAGGATCAAATTGCCGGCGGCGTTGTTGTTGGTCGCCACCATCGCAACCCGGCCGCAAGAGCCGTGGTTTCACTTTGTGGCGCCACTCACGTTGATCTTGCTCGGATTGTTGCTGGCAAAGCTACCCTTGGGATTTGTGTTTTCGAGAACCCTGATGGTATTACCTTTTGTAGCCATGGTTGCGCTTTTTCTGCCGTTTTCCCAGGGTGAAGAAGTTGTGCATTGCTTCGATTCGCCGGGTATATGCATATATCGAGAAGGACTCGGGGCAGCTTTAGCGATCTTGCTCAAGGGCATCCTGGCCATCATGACCGTGGCGTGGTTGGTTTTTACAACCCCTTTCAACCACCTTCTTCAAGCCATGCGCGCACTGAAAGTTCCACAGGTCGTCGTAGCGGTGCTGGCATTTTTATTTCGCTACCTCGATATCATGGCGGACGAAAGCATGCGGATGCGCAGAGCCCGGCTGGCGCGAAGCGCCGGACGGAGGGTCCGTTGGCCAGCTCGTTCGACCGGAGGCATGGTGGGAAGACTATTTTTGAGGGCGTTGGATCGGGCCGAACGAGTATACCGAGCCATGCTCGCAAGAGGATTTGATGGAGAGATTCGATTGTTTGCGAAGTTCGTATTGAAAAAAAGCGATCTTGGGTTTGCATCCGTTTTGCTGGTGTTCGTATGCATATACGGATCATTTACCCACGCAGGTAGGGGAATATAAGTGAAAATACCCGCTTTATCGGTCGAAAAACTCTCCTTTTGGTACCACGAAAAAAAAGTTTTACATGATATAAGCTTCCAAATCAACCCGGGTGAAAGAGTTGGAGTTGTAGGCCGAAACGGCGCCGGAAAATCCACACTTTTGTTGCACTTGAACGGCCTTCTGCGCAGTACGGGAAACGTATATGTAAACGGCGTGAAGATAGAAAAAAAATCTCTCGCATCCATTCGCTCACAGGTAGGTTTTGTTTTTTCTGATACGGAAGATCAACTTTTTATGCCGACCATCATCGAAGATGCGGCTTTCGGACCCCTCAACATGGGATTATCGTTGGAAGAGGCCTACGAAAAGGCCGACTCGGCCCTGGCCAGGATGCGTCTGACCCATCTTCGCAACAGCACACCTCATCATCTATCCGATGGAGAGCGCAGAAGAGCCGCCATTGCAACCGTGTTATCCATGAATCCTTCCATTTGGGTTTTGGACGAACCCGGAGCCAATTTGGACTGTCAAAGCAGGCGCGAGCTCATAACGCTATTAAGATCCCTCAACGGCACAGTGATCCTGGCTTCCCACGATCTCGATTTGGTCCTCCAGGTATGCGATCGAATCCTGATCATCGAAGCGGGTAAATTGATTGCAGACGGCAAGGTAAAAGAAGTACTATCGGATGAAAATCTGATGAAACCTTGTGGATTGGAAGTACCTTTGAGATTGCAGATAGAAAACGCCTCCGTCCATTATGAGGAAAAAGCCCTGTGATCGTTTTGGTCGTCATGATCGTTGTGTGTGCAAATCCTGTAACCCATTCAAACGATAGAATCGACCTGCCCGCTTCGCTCCAAGAAGGCATACGCCTCATCAAATCGGGCCGACCCCAAGAAGCTGTTCTTACACTGGAGCACGCCAAATCACAGCATCCCGACAATGTTGAAGTACGCATCATGTTGGGCGACGCATATCTGCAACTGAAGAAATACCAGCTATCACTAGACGAATACAGTGCGATGATCCAACAAAATCCCCAAAACATTGCAGCCATCCTGGGCCGGACAAGCTCGCTCATCGGACTGGGTGACGCTCGTAAAGCCGCAGACACAGCCCGAATGGCAACGGAAATCGCCCCCGAACGCACCGACGGCTGGATCTTGCTGGGAGATGCCTATGTACATGAAACCCATCAAGACTATCCCCGCGCAATAGAGGCATACAAAAAAGCTCTTTCGATGGAGCCTAAAAACCTGCAACTGGCATTGTCTCTTGCAAAAGCCTACAACCACAAAAAGGACAACGAAAGAGCCGCGGTTGTATTGGAGGAAGCCCGCAAGCACCACGCCCGCAACCCCGAGTTGTTAGTCAAGTTGGCCGAATCTTACTTCGTTTTGCGCAAGCTCGATCGAGCCAAGGAGCTCATCGACATAGCGCTCGACCTGCAGCCTGAAGATGTACATACACTGGCTGTAGCCAAACAAATCCAAAATCGAAAGGATTACCAACTATGGGTGCCGGTTTTTGCGATTTTTGCCTTTCCTCTGCTATGGTTGTTGATCAGATGGATGAGAAAAGGCAAGGTACCCAAGCTTTAATAACTTCGTGTACAGGGATGATTTCGTGTGTGATCTGAAAAAACCTTTTATTCCCATGGGATACTTGATAATTTGCGTGTGCCTGGCTTCTCTGCCGGCAGACGGCACAATACGCGGTCAATGCAAACCTTTCGAATTGAATATGGATGAATTTCATAAACGTATCCGCCGCTTTAGGGAACTGGATGTGTTTGACAACTGGCGGTTGGTACGCATGCAGGCTGAAAGATGCACCGACCATGATCCCATCTATCTCGAGCTTATCTTCGAGCCACCTTCTTTTTGGTCATCGCTGAGAGCGCCGTACCGGTTCTCGCTTGGATTGATGCTCGACCAACCAGAATCCAAACCCAAAAACCTCTCCAAAAAACATTTTCAAACCGTTGCCAAAAACGTTCACAGAATGATTCTGCGGATAGAAGCCGACATTGATGTGCAACGCTTTTTGGAGCGCTTCAGCATGCATCATATCGAAATCCGATCTCACGGCGAGCTACCGGAGCTTCGGGCTACATTTCAAGCCCAACCCATAGCAGGATCGTCCACAGACAAGCGTCCCAGCTTGGTGTACTCGGATAAATCCGACGACGGAGGGGTTGTCGGGTATGAGCTGCCTCGGATGGACAGCCTTCCGGTCCGCCGCGAGTTGCTTCGCTGTATGGAGTCGGTATCCCTTCTTTATCCAAACTGTAAACCCACATGGATCAAAGCGGCTTTGAAAGAAACCCAGGAGAATCCAAAAGACGGGGTTCATCCAACCGCGACAGGTTCCAACCATTGGAGTTTCGAAATCGACTTGTATGGAAAACAATGTCCGGAACAATATCATGGGGTGGTTTTTCAGAATGAGCAAGGTGTATACAACCAGATTCTAAAAACCCAATCATATGGGTCACCCTAACAAATAAGACAAACGAAATGGTTTCCAATCCTATCGCATCTTACCTGGAGCTTGCTGATCGTATCGATCGGTTTACTCAAAACGTCATCCAACATCACGGATCCGAAATCCGGTGCAAGCCGGGATGTAGTGATTGCTGCCGAGTGGATTTATCCATATATGTATTCGAGGCCGAGCATATCCTGGGTGCTTTTGAAAAGCTTACATCCAAGCAACAAGAATCCGTATTGGAAAGAGCCCGCAACCTGTCGAGAGGCAGATCGGGTGATTGTCCTTTTTTGGAACAAAACATCTGTTTGGCGTACGAAAATCGACCCATCATTTGCAGAACCCATGGACTCGTTCTTTTGGTGCCCGGAGAAGATCGTATCAGTGTTTGTTTGCACAATTTCAAAAGCCAAACCAAGCTGGACAAACGCTTTGTTATGGATCTCGAACCGATAAACCAAATCTTGGCCACCATCAACCACATCAAAACCGGAGGCTTTACAAGGACTACGATAAGTAGAGCGATTGTCGATCTGAAAGCATAACTTTCACCGGGATCCAAACCCTCATCAGAATCCAAAATTATCGTCATTATCAGGACTTATTCAAGAAGGGCCTGGATTGGGAGCAAAAGTCTTCGAAAATCCTGCTGCTCTTTGCATTGGCAGAAGCTCTTTGGGTTGATATGATGATGAAGTTATTTGCCAAGGAGCATCTGTAAGGATACCGAACTTGGACATCATCATAACCCATCAAAACACAGACTTTGACGCCTTGGCATGCCAAATCGCAGCCTCCAAGTTGTATCCGGATGCAATCCGGGTCGTTGCCGGGGGGCTTCCCCCCAATGTCCGCAGATTTGTCACCATGTACCGCGATCATTTCGATCTAACACCGGTTGACGAGATCGATCTTGCAAATGTAACCCGGGTGGTCGTAGTGGATGTGCGCAGTAGATCGCGTCTGCGCGACTTCGAGCCTTTGTGGTCACGGATCGACGCCGGCGACAACTCACTTTGCGTGCAGATATTTGATCATCACATCAGCAGCTCGGACGATTTTCGAGGATACGACACGCAGCTGGAGCCTGTAGGCGCTTGCGCAACCCTTCTGGTTGAGCAATTACGAAAAAACAACATTCCACTGACGCCTTTTGAGGCCACAGCCATCGCGCTTGGAATTCATGCAGATACAGGATCGTTGACCTACGCCAACACCACGGTACAAGACGTTGAAGCTGTGTCCTATCTGATGGCGCAAGACGCCAATTTACTCGATTTGCGATACTACCTGCACCCGGCCTTGAGCAGCTCACAGCTTCAATTGCTCATTCATCTCTTGTCTCATTCAGAGCTTGTGGAGTTGAACGGTTTGAGGATTTCTGTTTGCACCATGGAGCTTGAAAGAACATTGATGGGACTGTCGGAGGTAGTCGGCGAGGCTTTGAAGCTTGGCGGCTGCGAAGGAGTTTTCGGGCTTTTTCAAAAAAGAAAAAGCGTGACTGTAGTAGGACGCTCCTGGCATCCAAATATTGACATGGGTGCTATTCTCAAACAACTGGGTGGAGGCGGCCATCAAGGCGCCGGGTCGGCGGTCATGAAAAATGTCACCCTCATCGAAGCCAAACGAAACCTGATGACGATCCTCAACGCGCATCCTCCAGTGCCATACCAGGTACGCCATCTCATGACCAATCCGGTCTTTACTGTGTCATGCGATCAGATTCTGGATGAGATAGCAAAAATTTTCGAAGCCAAGGCCATCAGCGGAGCACCGGTTATGAAACTTGGCAAACTGGTGGGCATTTTGTCAAAACGGGACATTCGGGCGGCCAAACGTGAAAATCGCTCCCACCTGCCCATTTCAAGCTGCATGAGCCAACAGGTGTGTGTCATTGATCCCAAACAACCCATATTACGAGCGATTGAAAAAATGACTTCCAACGGTGTGGGCCGATTGCCCGTAGTAAGCGAGGGCGAATTGGTTGGCATCATCACACGCAACGATATCATCGATGTGATGTATCACTCCAGATTAGATAAAAATGATTTTATCAATCAAAAAGATAACACTTGCAGATAAGATATATTGGGATCGACGCCCCAAAATCAACCGCAGATCTGGGCTTTATCCGGACAACAATTGTTCAAAAACTCGCACCAAGGAGTACACCAACATCCGTCTGGTGAGTACCCGCCACAATAGTTGCCTCCATTCGGGCTTGCACAAGATGGTCCTGGATTGGGGGTAGGCGTCGGGTTGGGCGTCGGGGTTGGATCGGGCGTCGGGGTCGGATTAGGCGTCGGGGTTGGAGTGGGGTCTCCACCACAAACGCGATCATAGTCGCGACAGCAGTCATTGTACTGCTTGCAGAGATCGTCACACCAACATCTGTCTGCTTTTCTACCGCAGAAATCACCCCCATTCGGATTGGCGCAGGAAACACCCGGCTCAGGGGTCGGGGTCGGATCGGGCGTCGGGGTCGGATCGGGCGTCGGGGTCGGATCGGGCGTCGGGGTCGGATCGGGCGTCGGAGTCGGATTAGGCGTCGGGGTCGGTGTCACGTCATCAAATACAGAATACAGCAGATTGGTGGGCGAGCCCGTGCCGGCGTTGGTGATCTTGTTGGGCGTGCTGTTGTCCAAGATGGCCTTGGTAACCTGCGAAGGCGAGGCATTCTGGTTGTTGGCCAGATACAACGCCGCCGCACCAGCGACATGCGGACATGCCATCGAGGTACCCGTCATGGTCGCGCTGCCGGTGTCGCTCATATGGCTGGCCGACAATATGCTCGCGCCAGGCGCCCAAATATCCAAACATTTTCCCCAATTCGAATCAAAATACTTAGAGTCTTGTTTGGTAGCATTACCGACAGTAATCGCAGAGTCTGTGCTGGCAGGTGAAGCGTTGCAGGCATCCGAAGATGCATTACCGGCGGCGATTACTACCTGAATGCCCGAGCTGACCACGTTGGCTACGGCTTGGTTGACTCCAGTGTTTTTTCCACCCGAGATGCTGCAGCTTACCACCGCTGGTTTTTGCGCGTTTTTCCGGATCCAATCCATACCCGAAATCACCACCGACCATGCCGCATTCCCGCTAGAATCCAAAGTTTGCACGGGATGAATCGTGGCTCCCTTGGCTACGCCATAGGTCGAGCCGGCCGCGATGCCCGCGCAATGGGTGCCATGTCCATGTTTGTCCTCGGTCCCGCTTCCATCGCCCACCGCGTCAAAACCATTGCCTATCCGGCCCTTGAACTCGTTGTGGGTCGAGCGTACACCGGTATCGGTCACATACACATGCACACCTGATCCGTCCGTGTTGTAATTGTATTTGTTGTCCAGGGGGAGGTTACGCTGATCGATACGATCGAGTCCCCAGTTGGGGGGGTTATTTTGGGTCGCGCCGATACCGGCCACTCCGTCGGGCTCAACATAGGCAACTCTCGGATCCAGGGCCA
>JBFFBT010000138.1:0-14900 GCA_041560255.1 Myxococcota bacterium
CGGACCGCATCCGCGCGATTGGCGTGGGCGACTTGTTCCGGCGGCTGGATTGATGTAATGATATGGGCTGTAGCGTCGGGGAGATTTTCTTTATCAATGAAACGACTCCTCTATATAGAAGATGATTATAACAACTTTTTGTTGGTCGAGCATGTGTTGAGGGTGTTTTCCACTGTCGTGGTTTCCCATGCGCCCGCGGCACGAGACGGATTGGAAAAGGCCAGGATAGAGCCGCCTGATTTGATATTGGTGGATATCCATTTGCCCGGAATGGATGGATTCGAGTTCATGCGTGAACTGAAAAATGAACCGGTTCTTGCGTGTATACCGGTGATCGTATTGACTGCAAATGTCATGCAGGATGATCGGGAGCGCGCAGTGCAATTCGGTTGCGCCGAGTTTATTACAAAACCTTTCAACCTCAATCGTTTCAGGCAATTGGTTGCTCGTTATCTTGGGTTGGATTTCCTAAGATGAAAAAGTTGGGCAATTTTTATTTTCAAGATATTTCTACGGCTCATTCTCGAGATCTTGATTGACGATGCGGCGGATAAGCTGCATAGATTTTTCATCCATATCGATAAACTCGATGCCCATTCCGGCTGGATGGGTATTTTTTTTCTTTTCGTCCGGAGGGTTGTTCCAGGCAACTTTTCCGAGTCCTTCGATTAAAGCCGAACCATTGCGCAAATGGAATTGAAGATACACCAAACTTCCTTCTGCATAGGGCTCGTCCGTGCGGATGAACATACCTCCCAGGCTTATGTCGGTGGCATACTCCGAGAGAAAATCTTCCAAGGCGTCAAAACGATATTGGACCAGCAAAGAAAAAGGGGTTCTTGGGTGGCGTCTGCGTTTTGAGTCTTTCGAAGAGCCGCTCATCCGTCAATCCTCGCTTTACCTTTCATATCCATGTGCTTGCATCATATCCCAGAATGGTTCCGGTGGCAAAACTTTCGAATTGTTACATAAGTTTATCGGGAAAAGCCTTGATTTTTAGGCGGTACTCACAATAAAATTCAATTTGTTTGTATTTGGCTTTAGCTTCATTGACCCAAGAGGCGCTCAAAGGCGTCGGAAAGGCGCCGGGGACGACCGAGGGGGTGCCGAGGGGTTTGATATGGAATCGAATTTTGATCGAAAAAACAAAGGTTTGCTCCGCAGACGGACGTTCTTGATCGATCGTAAATTTCAGCTCAAGTATACATTCATCATTGTGATCATAGGAGTGGTGGTATCCGCGGTTTTGGGAAGCTTCATCTACCGCTTGACCACGGTCACATCGGATATGGCCACCATGGAAGCCGCAATTGTGGTCGAAAATCCAGAACCAAACAAAGATGCCGAGTTTCTCAAACGCACCCGACAAGAGATTCGCGAAGGCTTCGATCAAAAAGTCTTGTTCAGCCTTTCGGGTTTTGTTGCAGTTATGGCTATATTCTTATTTGTTTGGGGAATATTTGTCACCCATCGGGTCGCCGGTCCCATCTACCTGATATCTGGATACCTCAAATCCCTATCTGAAGGTAAGGTTCCGAAGACCAGACCGCTCCGAAAAGGCGATCAGTTGAAAAATTTTTTTGATACTTTTGTACAGGCGCTTGAGAAACAGAAGCACAGAAATCTGGATGAAGCCGTGTTTTTAGATGAATGTGCTCGAACCATTCGGGACAAAGGCGATCAAGAATTGATTGAAATCGCCCGGAAAATACAAGAGCTTTCCCAGAGGAAGAAATCTTGGGAAGAGTTTCCGGATGCTTGATATGCTATGGGATGTGAACTGTTGTATTGAAGGATAAGATATTTCCAGGATTTGAGGCGTGAGAAAAAAACACCGAATTTTCGTTACACAAATGAAGGAGATGTAAAATGTCCGGTGAGCCTCCTCTGGATAAAACCGTAATCGATACCCACCGGTTGAAAAGATCCGAGACCGATCAACGATCCCAAGCTGGTACGACCCAGATCGAATCCGATACATCGACGAAGCGTTCAGCCGGAGGATTGATCGCATGGATTCTCGCATTGTTGCTCGTGTTGTTGTTGGCTGCGGCGGTTTTATTTGTACGGGAAGTTCATGTGCCGATGCGCGAAAGACTCGATCGGATTCGGTTTGAGCAGAGTGAACTGCAGAGCTCGCATGCAAAGCTTATTGATAAGAACACTTTTGATATCAAGGCATTGCGTTCTTTGGAGAACGAGCGGGATGATCTGGTGAGACAGCTCGAAAACAAAGAGGAGCTGCTTGCCGATATACAAAAAGTAAAAGATGAGCTATCGTCCAAATTGGCTGATGAAATGCAAAAAGGTGAAGTCATCATCAAACAAGACCGAGGGCACTTGGTCGTGGATTTGGTGGATAAGATTTTGTTTGAGACCGCCGAGGCAGAGTTGAATGAACGAGGCAAGGAAGTATTGAAGCAAGTGGCCGAGTCTTTTCGCAGACTCGATAACAAAATTGTTCAGGTTGGTGGACATACTGACTCTGTACCCATTTCTGAAAAGATCATCGATCGTTTCCCTTCGAATTGGGAGCTCTCGACCGCGCGCGCCACGAATGTAGTCCGGTTTTTACAGGATGTATGCAAAATTCCGGGTGAGCGTCTTGCGGCTTTGGGATTTTCTCAATATCGTCCGGTTGCCGATAATCGTACCAAAGAAGGGCGCAGAAGAAACCGGCGGATAGAAGTTGTTCTGCTTCCAAAGTATGGAAACTAATCCATTTGCGTTGCAAATTCGCGTTTTGTATTGGACATCGGAGTATTCTTGTCTCAAGAGATTTCGTTCCGGTGCAAACTCATTCAAAATCAGGAGGTCGTCGAAATGTCAGAACGTATGATTCGACAGTTCATGGAAATGGTGCAAATCGATTCCGAGTCCGGTAATGAGAGTCGCATGATGGAGTACCTGACAAAAGAGCTGACATCAGTGGGAGCGAAGGCTGAATTGGATCATTATGGCAATCTTATCGCTACGTTACCGGCAAAAGGATGCCGGGATACAGAGGCGGTTTTGGTTTCCTGTCACGCCGACACCGTCATGCCGGGAGTTGGAATCGAACCGGTTTTGCATGATGGCGTCATTCGTTCCAAGGGTGAGACCATACTCGGAGCCGACGACAAAGCCGGAATAGCCGAAGTGCTTGAAACCTTTCGTACATCCGATTTGCATCCCCCGATCGAATTTGTCGTGACCCGCCAAGAAGAAGTAGGCTTGTTGGGGGTCAAGAACCTGGATTTCGGAATGCTGACTGCCCGAAAGGGTTTTTTGATGGATAACGATACCCTCGAGACGATTGTCATCGGAGGTCCATCCTACTTCGCGATAGATGTTCAAATCGAGGGTAAATCGGCGCATGCCGGCATGGAGCCCGAAAAGGGCATCAATGCAATATTTGCAGCCTCAAAAGCGATTTCAGCTTTGCGCTTGGGAAGGTTGGATCAGGATACAACCGCCAACGTCGGAGTGATCAAGGGAGGTCTCATCCGCAATGGTGTGCCCGATAGGGTTGAGTTTTTGGCCGAATGTCGTTCTTCCAATCATGCGAAGGCCGAAAACCTGTCCGAAGAAATGGTTGCCGTCATACGAAGAGAGGTCGAATCAGTTGGAGCGACGGCGCACATCCGCAGTGACAATCTCTGTAAGGCAGTCAGTATCGAACCGGACTCCTGGACGGTTCGAACAGCCCAGAGAGCATTAAAGTCATTGGGAGTCGAAGCCAGACCGGTTTTTATCACCGGTTACACCGATGCCTCGATATTCAACAACCACGGTATCGAAATGGCAGTCGTGGGTATTGGAGCCCAAAACGAACATTCAAAAGATGAATGCATTGCGATAGCAGATATGATCCTCGCGCAAAAGGCGCTTCAGGAGATGCTCAGGCTCGCGGTTACAGAGCCAATCTGAAATTTATTTTTAAGGAAAGGAAATGAACATGCGGATAAGAGTGACCGGATTGACGGTTGGTTTGATTTGGCTGGCCGGGTTGTATGCATGCAACCAGAAGTTGGTTATCACCCAGGAGGGTAAAACCGCTGTGCCCAAAGATCCAAATCCCTTTTTTGCCGAGTTTGATACCCCATATGGTGTGCCGCCGTTCGGTCGCATAGGCATACAACACTATCAGCCCGCTTTTCAAAAGGGCATGGAGCTGCAAACCCAGGAAATCCGCGCAATTGTTGAAAACCCGCAACCCCCGAGCTTTGAAAATACCATTGTAGCTCTCGACGGCAGCGGAGAGTTTCTTGCCAGAGTATCCAGGGTTTTTTACAGCCTCTTGGGATCTGATGCAGACAAACCGATGTTGGATCTCGCCAAAACTCTTTCACCCATACTTTCGAAACATCGTGACGATATTCTTCTGAATTCGAGCTTGTATAAAAAAATAAAAACGGTGTATCAGCAGAAAGGATCTTTACAGTTATCGGTCGAGCAAAATATGCTGCTCGAAAATACCTATCTGGATTTTATGCTCAATGGAGCTGAATTGTCTTCTGAGGATATGGAGAAACTGCGGAGGATCAACCGGGATCTTGGGTTGGCCACATTGCAATATGGTCAAAATTTGCTCGATGAAGTCAACCTTTTCGAACTGGTGGTTGATAATCCATCCGATCTGGCCGGCCTTCCGGAGTCGGTGGTGGAGGCCGCCAAGAAAACGGCCGAAGAGCGAGGTAAATCCGGCAAATGGGTCTTTACGTTGGATAAGCCCAGCTTGATCCCCTTTTTGCAGTATTCACAGATACGCTCGCTCAGGGAGAAGATGTATTTGGCATACATCGATATGGGAAATCACGGCGACGAGCGGGACAATAAAGAATTGGTTCAAAAGATCGTATCTCTACGGTTGGATAAGGCCCGAATGCTTGGATTCGACACCTATGCGGACCTCAAGCTTCGTCGGAGGATGGCCAAGGAAACCAAGACGGTAATAGATTTTCTTCAGCGTCTGTGGGTACCTGCCTTGAAGGTGGCCAAACGAGAAGCTGCAGGATTGCAGGCCCTGGCTCTCAAGGACGGAAAAAACTTCGAGCTCCAACCTTGGGATTGGTGGTACTACGCGGAGATGCGGAGAATGAGCGAATATGATTTGGATGACTCCCAACTGCGTCCTTATTTTAAATTGGAAAACGTTAGGGCCGGAGCTTTTGCGGTCGCAAACAAACTCTATGGCATTCGGTTTGTTGCGCGGCCCGAGTTGCCCGTTTATCATCAAAACGTTGAAATCTTTGAAGTGTTGGAGTCCGATGGTACTTCCATAGGATTGTTTTATACCGATTATTTTCCAAGGAGAGGTAAACGAAGCGGGGCGTGGTGCGGCGGTTTTCGAGAATCATATATGAAAGCGGGAAAAAGAATCGCTCCGCTGGTTACAAATGTTTGCAACTTTACCAAACCCACTTCGGATAAGCCCGCATTGTTGAGCTTGGAAGAAGTAGGCACATTGTTTCATGAGTTTGGACATGCCTTGCATGCATTGTTTATAAATACGCAATACCGAGGCACGCAAGATGTGCCCACCGATTTTGTAGAGCTGCCATCCCAAATCATGGAGCATTGGGCCTATGCACCTGCGGTCATGAAACAATATGCAAGGCACTATGAAACTGGTGAGCCGATTCCGGATGCATTGATTGAAAAGATTGAAAAAAGCAGATATTTCAATCAAGGTTTTCAGACGATCGAATACTTGGCGGCTTGCAGGTTGGATATGGATTGGCATATGGTTTCTGCGCATGAGAATATGGATGTAGCCGCATTCGAATCGAAATCCACTCAAAGCATGGGGCTTATCGAACAAATTGCACCCCGCTATCGCAGCACGTATTTTCGACATATATTTGGTGGAGATTTTTATACCGCGGGCTATTACAGCTATATATGGTCCGGTGTCCTGGATGCAGATGCGTTTGAGGCATTTAAAGAAAGCTCGCTTTTCGATCAAAAAGCCGCCCAGGCTTTTCGGAAGCATGTGTTGAGCAGCGGTGGCTCGGAAGATCCCCTAAAGCTTTACAAGCGTTTTCGGGGTGCCGAGCCTTCGATCGAACCCCTCCTGAGAAATCGGGGTCTCCTGTAACATCTATCTTCCAATTTGCTTGATCAAGCTTTCGGCTTCATCCAATGCCGCTTCAAGGGACTCAAAGGCCAAGTCGTAAGGTTGGGATGAGGTCATGTCGGCGCCTCCCTTTCGAAGTAGCTCGACTGGGTATTCGGAGCCGCCCGCCTTGAGCATGTCCAGGTATGCATCCCGGGCGGATTTGTCGCCGGCATAAATCTTTTTTGCAATCGCACTGGATGCAATGAACGAAGTGGTGTACTGAAAAACATAAAAGTTGTAATAAAAGTGAGGGATGTAGATCCATTCTACGGCGTACGAGGGATCGACTTCCATGATTCCTTGTTTTACACCGTAATAGGTATGCAGCAATCCCAGATAGGTCTGGTTGAGTTTTTCGGCGGTTAGAGTCTCGCCTTGTTGAGCCATTTCATGTATGCCGAGCTCGAATTCGGCGAATTGGCATTGACGAAAGACGGTCTGCCGCCAGCGTTCCAGGTATTGCCCTAAAAGATACAAGCGTTTTCGAGGATCGGTTTCTTGTGAGTTTAGGTGCAATCTCAATAAATGTTCGTTGGTGGTGGACGCCACTTCGGCTACGAAAATGGAGTAGGCCGCATTGTGGAAAGCTTGCTCTTGACTGCTGAGATAGCTGTGAGCAGCATGCCCGAGCTCGTGTGTAGCGGTGCTTAGGCTGTCGTAATCGTCGTTGTAGTTGATGAGTACATACGGATGAGCTCCAAAAGTGCTGTCGGTGCAATATGCGCCCGGACGCTTCGCTCGGGTGGGATACACGTCGATCCACCTTTTTTCAAAGGCAGTTCGGATGATATTTTGGTATACATCGCCCATTGGTTCGACCGAAGCCAGTAAAATGGTTTTGGCGTTCTGCCAGTCGAACTCCATGTCGATTGTCGGAATGATGGGAGCATAGAGATCCTGGTAGCCCAATTTGGAAAGATTCATCAGGCGCTTGCGAATCTCCATATAGCGCCATAGCAGGGGCAGGCCTTTTCTGACTTGATCGATCATATTGGTGTATATGGAAGTAGGAACGGCGTCTTGGAAAAGCGCGGCCTGAAGATCACTTTGGTATGCGCGCGCATCTGCATACAGGCGATCGCGGTAGACCGCGCCCGCGAGTAAGCTGGCTGCAGTTTCTTGGTATTGCTTCAATGTGCTGAAAAACGCTTCAAAGACGTTGGTGCGGTCCGTTCGATCGGGATAAGCTCGGTAGCGGGTGAACATGGCCGGGTTGATGACGACTTTCTGTCCATTTGAAAGAGTTGCGGTCTTGTACGGAATATTAAGACTGATCAAGGCTTGGTAAACACTGTGGGGTATGTTGGCCAGGTCTCCGGATTTAGCTATGAGCCGTTCGATCTCCATGGATTGTACATGATCTTTCATGCGGATAATTTTGTCGATGGCCATGCGATAGGTTTGAAGTCGCTTGTTTTTTAGGAAGTTGGAGAGTTTGTTTGCAGGTATGGCCAAAATTTGGGGGCGCACGAAGGCCGTGGCCGCGGAGAGTGAAGTGCCGATTTTGTCAATCCGACCACGCAAATCTTGCCCGGTGTTGTCCGAGGTATCTTGATCATTGAGCAAAGCGGCGTAGGTAGACAATCGACCGTATCGTTTCTGCATGCCGTAGTAATCGTCCAAGCATGTTGCCAACTTGGTGGGGTTGGTTCCAAGCTTGCCGTCGCATTGTTTGAATCTGCCAATCTCCGTGCTCAAGATATCGAGATCTTTTTTCCAGGCTTTTAAGTGGGAATACAGATCCCCGGGGTTCCAAGTGTGCATCGGGTTGATCTCGGTTCGCGCAGGGGTTTTTTTCGCGTCTTTCATTGTCTTGGCGGATGCCGCAATGATGCAGACTGCCAAAACAGTCGGAATCAAACAGATTTTCATCAATTTTACAGCATACATGTTTTGTTCCTCCGGGGGGTTGAAACGTTAACCTTTTCGATGTTCCGATTTCATGGCAACATCACGCTAGCGCATCCGATGGGTTTTCGCAAACCCAATTCGAGCGTGTCGAAAGGGGGAAAGAGGAGGTTTTGGGGTATGACAGGGAAAATGGTCGTTGTTGGATTGTTGGTACAGGCATGGTTATGGCTCGACTCCGGGCTCGCAAGAAGCGGTGATGCCGATCAGCAGGGTTGCGCGCTTCATACAACCATGCAGGGTTGGGAGCTTCTTTCGGGTAGTTGCGTGGATGGGTTGGTAACCGGGTTTGGGAAGGCTTCCGGTCCCGAAGGAATCATGTATTCGGGTGAGTTTGCGTTCGGTAAGCCCAATGGACGGGGTGCGCTTACCGCGCCCGATGGGACCAGGTACGAAGGGGAGTGGAAAAACGCCGTCCGACATGGAACCGGAACCGAAACCAGCTCCCAGGGGACGGTGTATGCTGGTTCGTGGTTGCAGGATCAGCGGCATGGAAAAGGTCTACTTACTACCTCATATGGTTTGAAGTACGACGGAGAATGGCGAAAGGATCAACGTGAAGGTCAGGGCACAGAAACCACGCCGGATGGTGCGACATATACGGGCGGATGGAAACAAAGCAAACAACACGGCATGGGCTCCATGGTGTTCTCTGATGGAAGTCGATTTGAGGGATCTTTTGTAGGAGGTAGGCGGGACGGTAAGGGTGTCGAGACCACGAGTTCGGGAATCGTGTTGCAAGGAACTTGGAAGGACGATCTTTTGGTCGGGCCGGTCGTAGAGAAATACAAGAACGGCGGGGTATATCGAGGTGGCTACATAAACCGTAGACGGCATGGAAAGGGCGAGCTGACCCAACCTGACGGCTACAAGTATTCGGGTGGTTTTCAGGATGGAGAAAAGCACGGATTTGGTGAGGAGATCTTCGCGGATGGCAGCCATTACAAAGGTAGTTGGAAAAAAGGCAAACGTGATGGCAAAGGCATCGAAAAGCGCAAAGACGGCACCCTATTCCGTGGGAGCTGGAAAGAAGGTCAAAAAAACGGAAATGGTTCTCTTATCACATCGGATGGCACCAAATATTGGGGTGAGTGGAAATCGGATATGGCCCATGGGCAAGGCGTCATTTCAACCAAAAAGGGTTTGCGCTATCGGGGTGGTTGGAAGGAAGGAAAATATCACGGGAAAGGACGTTTGGTAACCCCGGACGGTTCCGTTTATCAAGGAGAGTTCTTCAATGGAGAAAAGCACGGACAGGGGGTGGAAAAAAGAAAAACCGGAGCCAGCTACCGAGGTGCTTGGAACAGCGGAAGAAGACATGGCAAGGGAATTGCGGTATTGCCCAATGGTACGAAATACGATGGGGATTGGTTCGAGGATAAACCGCATGGAGTCGGGATGGTCATGCTTCGAAATGGAAAAAAACGCCGGGTAGAGTTCGACCACGGAAAATTGGTGGTGAAAAAGAACGCTACGAAGCTCGGCAAAAAAACCCCTGAAGAGCTTCGGGAAGAAGCGGATCTCGATCGCGAGATGGGTAAGTTATAGCTCAAGATTCTTCTTCAGAACGACCATATTCCAACACCATTTCGATGGCTCCCTTGGGACAAACGCTTGCGCATATACCACACCCTTTGCAATACTGTAGATCAATGCGCATGAGGCTGGTCTCGGGGTCTTTGGTTATAGCCATATCGGGGCACATCAATTTGCAAAGGTTGCACGAGTCACAACTATGGGTGCTCAGACAACGCAGCGATTCCTTGTAAGCCTGATCATCGAAAATGGTTTTTCCAGGCTCATCTTCGATAGACAACTGACGGCTTTCGATCAGCCTAATGCATTGATGGTTTGACATTTCGATTCCTCCAGATGCTGGATTACCCGCAGGGCGGCTTGCTTGCCCGAAGCCATGGAATGTGCGACCGTGGTAGGTCCGGTCAGAACATCTCCGGCCGCGAATACGTTGTGCAATCCTTTCAACATGCCGTTGGTTTCGCAGGATATTTTGTTGCAGTCATGCAAAAAGGAAAGATCCGCATATTGGCCGATGGCCGAAATAACCAGGTCGGCGGGTATCGTAAAATCACTATCTTCTAGAAAAATTGGACGTTTCCGGCCCGACTCGTCAGGATCTCCCGGCATGGTGTCGAGCAACCTTAGGCCGGCGACCTTTCCATTTTCGAGCAGAATGCGCGTGGGGGCGGCCATGGATACGATCTTGATGCCTTCTTTTTCTGCCGCGCGGATTTCCGAGGGGATGGCGGGCATTTCTTGATAGGTGCGGCGGTAAACGATGGTGACTTCCCGAGATCCCAGGTGTTTTACACATCTGGCCGTGTCAATGGCGGCATTTCCTCCTCCAATGATCACAACCCGGTTCGGTACCCCGGATGGTCGGCCGGTTTTAAGGGCGGACAAAAAGTCGATGCATGCAACGCTGCCATCATTCCCTTCGCCCGGAATCATCATTTTTGAGTCTTTCCAGGTTCCGGTTGCGATGACTACGGCATCGGCTCCCCGGGAAAACAACTCTGGAAGGCCCGCATCTTTTCCGATTTGGAAGGAGTTTACAAACTCTACGCCCAGATCACGAATCATCGAGACATCCTGACGCACCACCCAGCGGGGGAGACGGTATTCGGGGATCACTCCGATCGGCATTCCCCCAGGTTCGGGCAAAGCGTCCAAAACTTCTACTCGGTATCCGGCCATGATGAGGGTGTATGCACAGGTAAGTCCGGCGGGACCTGCGCCGATCACAATAATTTTTTGCTGGTTGGCGGTCGATTTTTGGGCCAGAAGGGCTTTGAGAATTTCTTTTTGGTTGGAGGCTTCGTATTGTACTGCAAACCTTTTTAGGTTGCGGATGGCGATCGCGTCGTCCAAACCGGATCGGGTGCAGGCGTTTTCACAAGGGTGGTGACAAACATACGCGCATAGCCCCGGCAAAGGATTGGTTGCTCGAATCGTGAGCAAGGCCTCTTTCACTTTACCAAGACGTATGAAATCAATGTATTCTTTTATGTTTTGGCCTAAGGGACAGGCTTGCCGGCAAGGAGGGATGGATCGGGGAGAACCTAGTTGATTGTGTTGGTAGATAAAACCCCGCATCGTTTGAATGTCGCCTCGGTAGTCCGTCTGGGTCTCTGCCGGACAATCCCGAGTACATATGCCGCACGCCCGGCATTTGGTAGGATCGATAATGGGTCTTTGGGTTCGATTGGATACCGTCATCTTTTACATTCTCCCTGAAATCTCGGGTGGTTTTGACATTTTTTCGTCTCGAAAGCTTTCGGCCGGTTCATACGTTGGGTCTAAGATCAAAGTGGACAGCACGCTCGGCCCGAAGAACCGAACAGTATCATGAAGGTGGAAAGGGTTGATCCGTGAAGATGCCCGTGACAAACAAGTTGTCGGTGTCTTTGGGGGGATGGTGTTGAGCTTCTTCTATGGAAATACAGCTTTTTTTCAACATACCCAATAGGTCGACCGGATTGGGGCATCGATTTCTCCTGCCGTATTGGGTTGGGCAGGGACTCAGCGCTTCAATAAAAGAAAAACCCTTGATTGAAATGGCTTTTTTGATTGCAGATACCAATGCCAATGGTTGGCTCACCGCGTAGCGGGCCGCAAACCGGGCACCTGCCGCCGCAACCAGCTTTACTAGGTCGAAAGGTCGGTATGGATTTCCCTCGGGGTAGGTCGAGACAATCGTTCCTAGAGGTGAGGTACAGGCTTGTTGACCGCCGGTCATGCCGTAGATCATGTTGTTGGCGCAAATCACGGTCAAATCAGTGTCTCTACGCGCGGCATGGATCAAATGGTTGCCGCCGATGGATGCCAGGTCTCCGTCTCCGCTGATGACGATGGTGGTGAGCTCGGGATTGAAGGTTTTTGCCCCGGTTGCATACGCGATGGCCCTTCCATGCAGAGTATGCAAGGTGTCGGCCTTAAAGTGCGGGCTGGGTATCCAAGCCGCACAACCAATTCCCGATACAAAAAGGGTTTTTCTCATATCGAGTTGGAGCTCATCGATGGCGCGAAGCACCAAACCCATTAAAATGCCATGCCCGCAACCCGGGCAAAAGGGAGTGGACTCAACTTCGGGGCGAAGATATTGCTCCAAATCTCTGGCCATGTCGGATACCTCCAAACTGCCTGCTCATTTGAGCCTACATCCTAAGAAAGAAGTTTTGCAACAACTATCAGCCAAGATTGGAGCGTATGTTTGTACGACGTGTGAGCCGGGAGTGCAAGTTGATGGTATGTGCCGGCAGGTGCACTTGCTCGAGGGTTGGGTGCGGTTGCTTGACACCAGGGCCGTGCCGCGATAAAACTAAAATAGTTCAACCAAGAAGGGTGGATAGCAATGCAATTGCGGTTTCAGAAGCTCAAAGGCATGGAGGTTTTGGCGGAAAAAGAAGGCAAGCTTCTTGGTTCTGTGCGCCGGGTTCAAATGGATTCCGCCCGAAAGGTCGCCCTGGGTCTGGTGATAAAGGCTAAAGCCATATCATCCGAGCAATCGATCCGGGTCGCGGCCGTCAACCGAGTGGGACTGGATGTTGTGTTTGTTGCCGATACCCAGGCGGTCACGAAAGAAGACCTACATGGTCGGGACGTAAAAGATATATTGGGTTTGTCGGTTACATCTCTGGACGGAAAGAGACTCGGAACGCTTACCGATATCGTCATTGATTGTGAAAGTTGGTCCATAACCGCTCTGGTTTTGGATTCAGGCGGCGAAGTCGAAGTGGGTCCCAAGTCCGTATTTGGTGAAGACGCCGTTTTGGTAGAAAAAGCGGCGGCGCAAAAGCTTGGGCAACCAACGCAGCAACAGCCGGGATTTCTTTCCCGGGTGTTCAACGCGGAGGGGGCGGTGTTGAAATCAAATCCATCAACCAGAACCAAAAAGAAGATCGACTCGAAAAAGAATTCCTCCTAGGGCCTAGGCAACCATGTGAGGAGGTGTGTCATGTTCAAGCAACTGCATGAAATTAAAGGCATGCAGGTGGTGACGCTGAACGAGGGAAGGAGCATGGGCTCCATTCAAAGGGTTTACCTCAATCCGGTCAAGAAACAGGTTTCGGGCTTGGTGGTGCGGGAAGCGGGATTGGGAGGACAAGAGAGCTGGATCGACATCAAAGATGTCGATAAAGTTGGTGAAGATGTATTGTTTATCAGCCGCGCCGGGGCCTGTAAAGCCAAGAGCCCGGTGGGAAGAAGCTTGAAGGATCTGCAAGGTATGCAAGTCACCAGCCGAGATGGAAAGATCCTCGGTACGCTCGTGGATGTGGAAATCGGAGACGAGTGGAAAATCATAGAATTGGAGCTGTCGGACAAACGCATGTTGAAAATCGACGCGAGGCATACCATATTTGGACAAGATGCCATCATGGTGCCGGCCGGGGCGATTGGTCAGGTTCGTTCGGTCGGACGGCAAAAATCCGGGTTTTTGGCGCGCGTATTTGGAATCGAGCAGGTGCAAGAGACCGCCCAGGCCATCTCGAGAGCCGAGAAAGTCATCCTACCGCTTTCTGGTGGGTTGGATTCTCATGGAGCAGACTCCAGCAAGACCCAAGGATCAAAAAGAAAAAAAACGCGAGACATCAAATAAAATATCTGCTGTTTTAAAAAAAATGCTGGCGCGTATCGGTCGCAAACCTACGTATTGCAATGAACGCCGAGCATAATGGTATAAGCAAGACAACCCGTTTTATTTTCAACACATTCAAACAATCGGGGTTTCGGGGTCGGTAGGAGGTTGCTCCGGGTTGGTTTCTTGCTGGGGTGTGATCATGTGATCGATGATGTCCATGGCTTTGCGATCTCCAGCCTGACGATAGGCTTCTCGGGCGAATTGAAGCTTTCCGAGTTCCTTGGCACGTTCGCCCAGTTGCTTCCATTCTTGGGACGAAGGGGGCGTTCCCATGGCGTCTATGGTCCTTTTGTACAAAAAAACATCTCCTTGATCGATGGCTTTATTTCGAATCAGCTTCAACCCTTGTCCCTCATTGGCTTTTTGAAAGAACATCATGGCGTCCGAAAGCCATTCTTGCTCAAGAAATCGATATCCCCACTGTTTCAACGATTTTGCATCCATATCGGCGTCGAACAAAAGTTGCTGTTTTTGCTTGTAGTGGGGGAGATCTTGTTTTCCCATATCCGCTCCTTTTCATAGCCGATAGTGGCTTCATTTTTTTTATTTGCCGAACGATTGCAGCTGCACCAGGATATCTTCATAAATGAGCGCTTGTAAAGCGAAACCCTGCCTGCATATTCAATCAGAAAAGAAGCTGGTTTGCAGCCAACGATGAGGCTTGTCTCCATTGTAAATTCATGTTTTGCTGGGAATGCCGGGAATACGTATTGAAATGCAATGGGTGAATACATTCGAAGTATCAACACGCGGAGCTTTGAGACGGACACGAGCTGGGCTTGCATACCGGTGTTTACACTCGTATGATGGAACCCCAGTGGAGAGATCTATGGGAACATCATTGATTCAAAAGTGGTTGCAACGACGATTGCCTGGGTATGATGATCCGTTCAATTCAGATAAACGTGCGAAAATCGGTATGCTGGAGGGATGGGTAAGCGTCATCTCGAACACGATCTTGACGATTGTCAAAGCGTGGCTTGGATTGTTGTCGGGCAGTCTTTCCCTGCTTGCGGATGCGTTTCATACTTTTACGGATTCATTTACGTCGGTGGTCGTGTTGATCGGTTTTAGGTTGTCACGCAAGCCTGCGGATGCCAACCATCCATTTGGGCATGGAAGAATAGAAAGCATCGCAAGTTTGGTCATTGGAATACTTCTGGGGGTTGCTGCCATCGAGCTCGGGCGGGCCGCTTTTGAAAGGATATCGGAACAAAGCCCGGTTGAGGCCCC
>JBFFBT010000139.1:0-14882 GCA_041560255.1 Myxococcota bacterium
AAATGAATTATCGGACACAAAAAGATCAACATTGACAAATGGTTTTGTAGGGGCAGGGCTTGCCCCTGCCCTTTAGGGCAACCGCAAGGGTTGCCCCTACATAAAACCGAGAAATTTTTTTTATGTGTCCGACAATCACCGCCTTTGATTTAGGCGAACAATGCCCGGACGAATTCGGCCGAATCGAACTCGCGCAGATCGTCGACTTTTTCACCTATCCCGATAAAACGCACCGGAAGATTGAATGTGTCGCTGATCCCTAAAATTATGCCGCCTTTTGCGGTTCCATCCAGCTTGGTCAGCACGATCCCGGTGACTTTCAGGGCCTGATGAAATTCCTTGGCCTGGTTGATGGCGTTTTGACCGGTGGTGGCATCCAACACCAACAACACTTCGTGAGGCGCTCCTTCCAGGCCCTTGTCACACACTCGATGGACTTTTTTCAGCTCTTCCAGCAGGTTGGCTTTGGTGTGAAGCCGGCCGGCCGTATCCGCAATGACCACATCGGCATTTTGGCTCTTGGCCTTTTGGATGGCATCAAAAACCACCGACGCCGGATCCGCATTTTGTTGGCCGCAAATGACCTGCACGTCGGCCCGTTGTCCCCAGATTTTGAGTTGTTCCACCGCCGCGGCCCGGAAGGTGTCTGCAGCAGCCAACACCACTTTATTGCCTTCTTTGGCATACTTGAGCGCAAGCTTGCCTATGGTGGTGGTCTTTCCGGTTCCGTTGACACCCACCACCAGGATGACAAACGGTTTACTCGCTTGTATTTGTATCGGGCTTGTGTCCAACGACAGCATACCCACCATTTTTTCTTTCAAAGCTGCAAGCAGCTTACCGGGATCGGAGCGTTGTTTTCGATCTATTTCGTTTTGGAGAAAATTAATGAGTTTTTGGGAAGTTCGCACACCAATATCGGCCGTAAACAAGATCTCTTCGATCTCCTCGAGCTGATCCTCCTCCAAACTGGAGCGGCCGAACATCTGACTGAGTCGGGAGACAAACCCTTCACGGGTTCTTCTCAAGCCCTCTTCCAAGGTTCTGGGAGGCAAATCGGGTTTTTGCGCCGGGATATGATCGATTTCATGCCTATCCGCAGCCTGCCGGCCTTCCTCGGTGTCTACAGTCTCTTCAAAACCAGGTTTGCCGGCTCGCCTGGCCCGCGCTTTTTCGAGCATCTCCTCCTGAATATCCTCATCGGAGGAGAGCGAGGCTGTCGGTTCAGTCTCTTGGGCCGGCTCATCCTCTATCTCATCTTCATCGGCTTTTCTCTTCGCCTCGGCCCAAAGACGTGCGGTCCGGGCGGCCTCTTCTTCTTCCTCTCTGAGCTCTCCAATCCGCCCCTTGGAGCTCGAAAGCTTCTTTTTCGTAGCGGCCACGACCAACCACACCATCAAACCAACCACCGCCGCCAACAAAACCAAACCAATCCACTCCGACGCGCTCTGACCAGGAGCTGCATTCGTCTCGGCATAACCCAGCACAGAAGCTATCAAATCAATCATGGAACCCATTACGAATTCTCCCGGAAAAGCTGTGCAATAGAACGATCAAACCGCTTTGCGGAGCGTGTCTTCATCGGTGCGCAGCCGCACTGTTACCATCCGGGAAACCCCCGGCTCTTCCATGGTGATGCCATACAACCGGTCGACGGCCTCCATGGTGTGCTTGTTGTGTGTAATAATAATAAACTGACTCGAGGCGGACATTTCTCTCACCATAGCATTGAAGCGACTTAAATTTGAATCGTCAAGCGGAGCGTCTACTTCGTCCAGAACGCAGAAAGGCGTCGGCTTGACCAAAAAGATACTAAACAATAACGCGATCGCCGAAAGAGCTTTTTCACCCCCCGACAACAATTCGATGTTTTGCAGCTTTTTACCCGGCGGCTGAACCACGATGTCCACTCCGGCCTCGAGCACATCCTCATTATCTTCGAGCACCAGGTGCGCTTTGCCACCGGTAAACAATCGTGGAAACACCTCTCGAAACCTTCCGTCAATTGCCTTGAAAGCATCACTGAAACGATCCCGGCTGGCTCGGTTGATCTTTTGTATGACTTTACGAAGTTTATCCAAGGATTCTTTGAGATCCTTACTCTGTTGAATCATGAAATCATATCGTTCGATCAGCTCTTGGTAAGCCTCTACGGCATGCGGATTGACATCGCCCATGCGTTCTAGATCCGTGCGCAGCTTGTCTGCTTTCTCGATCTGGACATCGCCCGGCTCAGGCAGCAGATGGTACGAGGCGACACAAACACTCAAATCTTCTTTATATTCACGAAAAACCTGCCGGCAAAGGTGCTCGAGACTTATCTCGATCTCCCTCAGGCGCGTTTTGGTCTCCGACGATTTCTGGCTGGTCAGATCCAGCTTTTGCCGGCACTCTTTGGATTTTGCCTCATCCCGGTTGACTTCGGCAAATCGTAGATCATAGGCTTCTTTTTTCACCGCCAATCTGGCTTGTTTTTCCTCGCGTTGGGTGAACAAAATGTGTATTTCTGCGCGACATTGGTTCTTTTGATCTTTCCCCTGACTGATGCGATGCGTACCGGTGTTGATCTCGTCTTTCAGTTTCTGAATGCGTTGCTCGAGATCCGCGCGTTTTCGAACCAGATGTTCGAGGTTGCGGCGGGCGGATTCGAGCCGCTCGAGACCGGCAGCCGCCTGCACCCTTAAATCCGACACCTCCTGCGCCATCCTGGCAAGCGTGTGCTTTTGCTCTTCGGCCTCTTTCTGCATGCTCTGGATGTCACTGCCCATTCCCTGCTGTCTTTTGGCGACCTCCTCGAGCAACTGCTTGTCTCGTTGAATCTGCTGTTGGATTGAAACCGCCTGGTGGCTGTATTCTTCGCATTGGTAGGTCAAGTTTTCGAGTCGCTGCAAGTTGCTTCGATATTGTTCGTCCAAATGGTTGACATCTTTTTGCTGATCCACGATGCGGATTTCTTCTTGATGGGTATTGTGCAACAGACTCTCAATACTCGAGGTCACCTCTGCATTTTGCGCTTTGAGCTTGCCTTCCCGATCCTTGAGCAAGCGATGCTCGGCTTCCAGGATCTTGAGCTTTTCGTCGATCTCTCTGATCTCCCGCTTGTTTTTCAATAGATGGGTGCCTGCACCTTCAAACGAGCCTCCAGTCAGCACTCCTTGGGGATCCAATACATCCCCCTCCAGCGTTACCAGGGTGGCATCATGACCGTTGGATGTCCAAACATCGATGGCGGCATTCAAATCTTCTACAACCAGAACATCCCCCACTAAATAATTGACGATGGGCTCGTATTCTTGGTTGTACTCGATGAGCTTACTCATGCCGCCGACCACACCCGGGCTTTTGATTCCGTACCATGCGGGTTGTGCATCTGCATTCCGCAAGGCCAATGGAATAAAAGATGATCGTCCTTCGGCTTCTTTTTTGAGAAAATCGACCGCCTCGAGACCCGCCTCACGGGACTCGACCACTACACTTTGCAACCGATCACCCAAAACCGCCTGTACGGCTGCTTCGTATCGAGCAGGAGTTCTGAGAATATCGGCCACCAAGCCGACCACTTCGGAGCGTTTATGGGTTTCGGCCTGCTTCATCACCCAACGCACACCCCTCAGACAACCTTCGTAATTTTGCTCTATTTCTTGAAGACTTTTGAGTCGTGAGCGTTTGTTGCCGATCTCCTCCCACAACGCCAAGCGCTTGGCTTCGTTCTCGCCAAGCTGAGCCTTGAGATCCTGCAATGTGTTTTCGGCGGCTTTGCGTTTTTCGATCAAATTGGAGTGGGTCGCGCGGGTTCTTGTCAACCGGTCGTTTTGTTCGGTCCGTTTTTCCTCGATCTCGACCATGGTTCGGCGTATGGTGGCAAGCTCGGTTTCGGCTTGAGTACGCCGAGCTTCCAGGTCCTCGAGACGCTGACGCAATGTCGACATGCTGGTTTTGAGGTTCCCGGACTGTTCCTCGAGATTGATCTGGTTCTTGCGAATGTTGTCGACGCTGGACAAAGCTTCATCCACTTTCCTTGCCTGGGTCTCATAGACAATCTCACGCTCCTGCCTTCGTTGAGCGGAGGTTTCGGCCAGGCTGGAGGTTTCCTCGACTTCTTTCTCGGCAGCTTGAATTTGCTCGACCAACACGCCTATCTCGGATCGCATTTTTTCGATTTCCATCGCCCACTGCGTGCCTCTTTCCGAAGAGGATTCAATCTCGCGATCCAAAAACTCGATATTTTTTTCGTTCAGTTTGATCTGGTTGTCGATCGAAAGAAGCTCCTCTTGATGCTTTGCAAGCTCGCGATCATCTTCGAGCAACTGGGCTCGGTTCTGCTCCAACGAAGCTTCCAATTCGGCCATGGTACTTTGCATTTGTGCTTCGGACTGCACCAAATGGTTGCGGCTTTCCGTAAGGTACCTCTGGTTGACCTTCATCTCCAGGTAGCGATGGGAGTGTAAGTGCAGATCGATCTCTCGAAGCTGTTCTTTCAGTTTGTTGTAGCGGGAAGCTTTGCGCGCCTGGCGTTTGAGTGAGTTGATTTGCCTTCCGATTTCCTGCACCACATCATGGACCCGTACCAAATTTTGTTGGGTCTGCTCCATCTTTCTTTCTGCAATTTTCTTACGGGCCTTGTACTTGGAAATGCCCGCGGCTTCTTCAATCAAAGCTCTTCTCTCGATGGGTTTCTGGCTCACCAACAAACCGACCTGCCCCTGGCTGATGATCGAGTAGGCCCGGGTACCCACTCCGGTGCCCATAAACAATTCTTGAACATCCAACAGCCTGCAAGGCGTCCGGTTAATGGAATATTCGCTTTCCCCCGAACGGAAAAGCCGCCTTCCAACCGTGATCTCGCTGTAGGACGCATACTCTTGGGCGACGTTCCGCCCGTCATTTTCGAGCGACAGACGCACTTCCGACATGCCCATGGGGGGTTTGGTCTCACTGCCGGCAAAAATGACGTCTTCCATGTTTTTTCCACGCAATTTCCGGGCGCTCTGCTCACCCATTACCCAGCGCAACGCGTCGACCAAGTTGCTTTTTCCACACCCGTTCGGCCCCACGACTCCCGTGATGCCATCGTCATAGCGCAAGACGGTGCGATCGGCAAACGATTTGAATCCCAAAATTTCGAGACGTCGTATCTTCAAAACACCACCCTTGTTTCATGTAGTGCAACGTATTGTATTGCCAGTGTTGTTTCTTTAATTCATTACCATATCGCTTTTGGGAGGTAAAGCGAAATACCCGCGGGGGACTTTTACTCCCTGGGTATGTACAAGGTATAGGCGCACCTCATCCGACCTCCGGAGGCCGATCTCCTTCGACCAGCTGTACAAACCGTTGATCCGAACGAAGGTTGTCAAACATACGATCTTCCATCAACCAATCACGCACCCGGATACATCCAATCGCAGCCGCCCTTTTCAAATGATGGATGGCCTTGTCTACTTTTTCCCATTCTGCATAAATGGCAGCCAAGTTGTAATGGGCATGTAGGTTGTCTTGATCCTTATCCAGTACAGAGGTCAACAACATCTGCGCTTTTTCATAAAAACCCGCATGGATGTATGCCATACCCAAGTCTACTTGAATATCCATATCTTCCGGAAGCTGCTGATGTGCGAACTTCAGATGGTGTATGGCTTCATGAATCTTTTCTTGTTCCATATACAAAACGCCCAGCTCGCGGTTGACCACCGGATCCTGTGGATCGATATCCAAAGCAGCCTGGAATGCTTGCTGGGCTTGGCTGGTCTCACCCAACTCGGCATGGGTGGCCCCCAATTGCAATAATGCGTCGATCTGATCCGGATCCAAATCCAAGGATGCCCGCAATTGATTGATGGCCATGCTGGAACCGAATCGAGATAAAAACATTCCCAAATGATAATGGGTGGCGGCCTCTCCTGGAGCCAGTCCAACCGCGGCAATGAGATCCTCAAGGGCATCCAGATAGCGTCCTTGCTCCAAAAAAACACTGGCTCGATTGATACGCGGAAAAGGAGAGGCCGTATCAAGCTCGATGGCACGATCGAACTCCCGCAATGCCTCATCCAACCAGCCGCGATCTGCAAGCTCGATTCCTCTTTGGTTTGACTTTACGCTGCTCATCGTAGATAGCCGTTCCCTTTCTCTGGGACGCATACTACAGCCGTTTCACACCTCGGGTCAAGAGCAGGTTTCAATACAAACTATCTGGTGTAACCGTATGTACATACTGTATACTCGGGATATACAGGCACAAACTTCCAACCAAGCGGGAGGGTCGATATGGCCTATGATTTTCCAAGCGAAGCCTGGACCCAGAGTTACCAGGCAGCCATCAACGCAAACCCTGAGTATAAAAAAGCAGCCAAATCTTGGACACATGGACCCATTGCGTTCGTGGTGCAAAAGGTTCCCGAATCCGGTTTGGAGCATGACGAAGCTTTTATTCTGGATCTGCATCAAGGAGAGTGCAGATCCGCCTGGAACACCCGCGACATCGAAGCAGCCAAACGCCAACCTTTTTGCATTACGGCTGGTTACGCTCAATGGAAGGCGGTCATTAACAAGGAGCTGGATCCCATCCGAGGTATCATGTTGGGCAAGCTCAAGCTGAAGGGAAAGCTTACCGTAGTGGTGCGATATGTCAAGGCCGCCCAACTTTTAGTAGAAACCGCCGCCGATGTCGACACCCGATTTTTCGATGAAAAGATCTGAACCCAACCGGGAGAGGGGCCCGCATGAAGACACAACCGATCGATGATTTCAATATCCACCATGTTCCCAGGGTGATAGCTGGGCAAAACGCCATCTCGGAGCTTTCCAGCCTGGTCTTGGAAATGAATCTGAATCGGGTCGTTTTGGTCACGGATAGATTCCTGCAAGAGAAAACCGATCTGCCCGATCGAGTCAAAAAGGCCTTGGGAAACCGCTGCACCGGCATCTATGCAGGCGTTGAGACCGACGCTTCGGCGCCGTCTGTGGATCGAGGAGCAGGGTACGCCCAGGAAGAAAATGCCCAACTTTTGGTATCTTTGGGTGGTGGCAGCACCATCGATACCGCCAAAGGGATGGCGGTGGTCATGAGCTTGGGAGGCACAATCCTCGATCACGAAGGCTACCACAATATCGAGCAAAGCTTGATTCCGCATATCGCCATACCCACCACTACGGGAACCGGCAGCGAGATGACCATGGTGACGGTAATCAAAGATCCGCAACGCGGACAAAAGACTTTTATCGGCAGCCGCCATGTGTTGCCCGACATCGCCATTCTGGATCCCACCCTGGTGATCGATCTGCCTCTTGGGTTGACGGCCGCAACCGCCATGGACGCCATGAGTCATGCGGTCGAAAGCTTGTTTTCCACTCTTTGCCAACCCTTCTCCGACGCGTATGCCCTAGAAGCCATCCGCCTTATCAGCGCCTATCTGCCTAAATGCCTACATGAACCCGGAAACCTGGAATACCGAGGAAAGCTGCTGATTGCAGCTTCATTGGCAGGCAGCGCCTTTTCCAACGCCATGGTGAGTCTCAACCATGCCATGGCCCATGTCATTGGAGCCGTCCATGGCATACATCACGGCACCGCCAATGCAATGCTTTTACCCCATACCATAAGGTATTTTTCCGAAGCAGCCGACCTTGCTCTCATCAAGGCCGCAAATGCCATGAATATTTGGACACGGACGCCACCCCAAGAAAATGCCGGGGAAAAGGTAGCCCAATGGCTCGAAAAGTTTATCCAAGATATCGGTCTTACCAAACGACTTTCTGATTTCGGAGTCAAAGAAGAAGATCTTTCAAACCTGGCCGATTTGGCCCTAACGGACGGCGCCATCGTCTACAGCCCCAAACCGGACATCGAACCCGAAGACATCATTCAAATCTACCGACAAGCTCTGTAGGCATCTGCCATGTAACCATGCAGGTGAACACTTCAATTCGTATCCAGCCTGGATTTCTCACCATGTTCCTGCTGTGAGAGGCGATCATCACGCATCTTCGGGTCAATCTCCTTTTGGCCTCCTCAACATACCGTCTGGTATGCCTGCGTCGTCCAAAACTCGCTCAACCCGAATCAGCATCATGTTCGCCTCTCTCGCGACGAAACCTGGTGAGAAGTCCAGGCTAGGCAATCTGTATTTTGTTGCATATATCCGGTTAACCGTGTATATGCAATCAAGTGAAAGGATCGATTGCCATGCGAACTCTTACCAACGTTTTCAAGGCTTTATCGGATGAAACCCGGCTTTTAATGCTCGGATTGCTCCTGAAAGAAGGCGAGTTGTGCGTGTGCGACTTCGTCGAAGTGCTCGAAATCACCCAATCCAAAGCATCACGCCACCTCAGGCATTTGGTCAACGCCGGCCTGTTGGATGACCGCCGCGAAGCCGTTTGGGTCTACTTTCGAACCGCGGATGCTCCGGGCGCCGCTCAAGCCGAAGTACTCAAGATGCTTCCGGGCGTTCTCGAGGAGCGGGTTGCCCCGGATCTCTTTGTCCGGCTCAACGCGTGGCGTAAACGCAAACAGACCGCAGGCGGCTCGTGTAAAGAGCTGCTTCAAATCAAAAGTTAGAGGGCTTTTTTCATGACAAACCAGACCCCCGGTGTCGCCAAAAGACTTTCATTTTTGGACCGTTTCCTCACCATCTGGATATTCTGCGCCATGGCGGCAGGCGTCGCGGCAGGATATGTTTTTCCCGGCATCGTACCTTTTCTTAACCGATTCAGCGTGGGTACGACATCCATCCCCATCGCCATCGGTCTCATCCTGATGATGTATCCACCCCTGGCAAAGGTAAAATACGAGCAGATGGGTCCGGTTTTTCGCAATTTCAAGGTTCTGGGCCTCTCGTTGGTGCAAAATTGGATCGTAGGCCCCGTCCTCATGTTCGTCCTCGCGGTCACCTTCCTGTACGACAAGCCCGAGTACATGGTGGGCCTCATCATGATCGGGCTGGCCCGCTGCATCGCCATGGTCATCGTCTGGAACGATCTGGCAAAGGGCGATACCGAGTATTGCGCCGGGCTGGTGGCATTCAATTCCATTTTCCAGGTGCTTTTCTACGCGGTCTATGCCTATGTCTTCATCACGGTGCTGCCGACCTGGTTCGGCCTCGAGGGGGTGGCGGTCAACATCACCATCTCGGATATCGCCAAGAGCGTTTTCATCTATCTCGGAATTCCATTTTTGTCCGGAGTGATCACGCGCTACTCACTGATCAAGCTCAAGAACCAGGAGTGGTACCACACCAAGTTCATCCCCAAGATAAGCCCCATCACACTGGTCGCGCTGCTTTTTACCATTGTGGTGATGTTTTCCCTCAAGGGTGAGACCATCGTGCAGTTACCGCTCGATGTAGTACGCATCGCGATTCCGCTGCTCATTTACTTCGGGTTGATGTTCTTCATCTCTTTCTTCATGAGTAAAAAAGTAGGCGCCACATACGGTCAGTCGACCACCCTGTCGTTTACGGCGGCGTCGAACAATTTCGAGCTTGCCATTGCAGTGGCCGTGGCGACTTTCGGCATCCATCACGGCGGCGCTTTCGCGGCGGTCATCGGGCCGCTCGTCGAGGTGCCCGCGCTGATCGGATTGGTCAATGTGGCTCTCTGGCTCGGCCGAAAGTACTATTCGAGCGATTCCAGCCGACCACAACCAGCGCTGAATCGCTCTGGAAAAGGAGATATCTCGTGACGACCAGCCAACCGGAATGGATAGCCGAAGCGATGCTGCTTTGGGAACAAAAGCCACGCGGGTTTCTTTTCCTCTGCGTGGCCAACTCAGCCCGCAGCCAGCTGGCCGAGGGCATTGCGCGCTCGCTGGCCCCCGCCGAAGTGAAGATCTGGTCGGCGGGTTCGAAGCCGACCAAGGTGCGTTTTGAAGCGATTTCGGTTTGCAAAGAGATCGGCATCGATATTTCTTCTCACTACTCCAAAACCGTATCGGATATCCCATCCGAAGAGGTGGATACGATCATTACACTCTGTGCCGAGCAGGAGTGTCCCTTGTTTTTAGGCGAGGCCACCCGCCTGCATTGGGAGCTGCCCGACCCGGCGGATGTGTCCCCCACCGATGAGAGCCGTAGGTTGGATGCATTTCGCACGACCCGCGACGAGCTGTATCGAAGGCTCGAAATCGTGTTCGGCAACCCGATTCGTGGACAAAAATCATGAAGGCCTGGAAAAAATTTGCCTGGCTTGTCGGTATATTCCTTTCAGCCTATTTTCTACCGCTCGGAAACTCCAAGATACAAAACGCCATCCTCGAGGCTTTTCGCCTGCTCCAATGGTATGCCGTCCATCATACGCTGGCCTGTGTCGTGCCGGCCATGTTCATCGCGGGCGCCATTTCTACATTTCTATCTCAAACCTCGGTGATGCGCTACTTGGGCCCCAATTCCAATCGGAGCCTGGCATATGGGGTGGCTTCGATCTGCGGGATAGTGCTGGCGGTTTGTTCGTGCAGCGTACTTCCGATGTTTGCAGGGATCTATACAATGGGTGCAGGCCTCGGTCCGGCCAGCGCGTTTCTTTACTCGGGCCCGGCCATCAATGTGATGGCCATCTTCCTTTCCGCCCGGGTTTTGGGATTCGATCTGGGCGCCGGACGCGCGATCGGCGCCATTATCTTTGCGGTTGTCATCGGGTTGCTCATGGCGTGGGTCTTTCGCCGAAGCGACCAACAGCGCATCCAGGCAGCACAAATCCCCGATACTCTTCCCAGCGGCCGTCCTGTCTGGAAAACCGCGCTGTACTTTTTGTGCATGCTTCTCTTTTTGGTTTTTTCCGATTGGTACAATACCAACGATGTCACCATCACCATGAACGATGGGACGACGCTCAGCGCCAACATCCGCTACGATACCCAAAACCACCTCGACATCCAAAAATACGCAAAGGACGGCCGCCTCACTCCGAAAACCACACGACTCGACAAAGACGAGATCGCATCGATCGAACCGGTGCCCGGCTTGACCCAATCCGTCCATGGCGTAAAGTGGTACCTGGCGGGAGCCATGTTGGCACTCGTGCTGCTCATGGTTTGGCGCTGGTTTTCCCGCAACGAGGTCAAACAATGGATGCAGGCCACCTGGGATTTCGGCCTGCTCATCATTCCATTGCTCTTCGGAGGCGTTTTCCTGACGGGCTTCATTGGAGGATTGATCCCCGAGCAGGCTGTCGCAACTCTGGTGGGCGGCAACCATTTGCTGTCCAATTTCTTGGCATCGTTTGTCGGGATGATCTGGTACTTCGCCACGCTCACCGAAATCCCGATTGTCGAAATGCTGATGCGGCTCGGTATGGGCAAGGGACCGGCCCTGGCGCTTCTGCTGGCGGGGCCCGCGCTTTCCTTACCCAGCCTGCTGGTCATTTACAAGGTCATCGGCACTCGGAAAACCATTGTATTTTGCCTGCTCACAATCGTAATGTCCACGCTGGTCGGTTTCTTGTTCGGCATAATCACAACGTAAGGGGTGACGTGACAACTTAAAAGGAGGGAGAAGCAGCCATGAAAGTTCAAGTCCTCGGAACGGGATGCATGAAATGCAACCAACTCTATGCAGAAGTAAAAAAGGCCATCGCGCAAGCGGGGGTGGAAGCCGATCTGTCCAAAGTAGAAAAAATCGACGAGATCATGAAGTTCGGTGTCATGTTGACGCCCGCCCTGGTCGTAAACGGGACGGTGAAGTCGGTCGGCAAGCTACCCGATACCGAGGAGATCATCGCATGGATCGAGGAGGCAACATGCCGGGAGTAATCACCGATGCTCGATGAATTCGTTGCGAACACCGGTCACTACATCGCAACAAACCCCTGGCTGGCGATCGTAGCGGTGTTTGTCGGCGGGGTCCTTACGGCCTCGAATCCATGTGTGATCGCCATGATCCCGCTGATGATGAGCTTTGTAGCCGGGCGCCGAGCGCACGACATGTCCGCGGCTCCCGGGATGTTTCGCGCCCTGGGATTCTCCCTGGTCTTCGTTTTGGGTCTATCCATCACCTTCACGGCCATGGGCATGGCGGCAGCGCTTGCCGGCAAGATGTACGGCGATATATCGAGTGTGTGGAACTGGGTGGTCTCCGCAGTATGTGTGCTCATGGGATTACATCTTTTGGGAGTGCTGTCGGTGCCCATTCCGTCTGTAGCCGACAAGATTCGACCCAAGGCCCGTGGTTTTATCGGTGCGCTGGTACTCGGCCTGCTCTTCGGACTCGTATCGGCACCATGCGCGGCGCCGATCTTGGTGGTGCTGCTTACCTATCTCGCAGGCTCAGGCGCGTCGGTACCTTACGGAGGCCTGCTGCTTTTGGTGTATGCCCTCGGCCATAGTCTACTGATTCTCATTGCAGGCACGTCCATGGGGGCCGCGCGAACTCTCATCGAAAACAAAAAGATGACCCGAACCATGGACATCTTGCGCAAAGGCGCCGGCGCGGTGATTGTCCTGGTCGGGATCTATTTCGGATACAGGAGCTTCATATGAAAAACATGCGACCTGATAGTGTTTTCGCACTTTGCCTGATCTGCATATCGTTTGCATTCCCGCCGGGCTGCACCCAGGATGAAGCACCATCCAAACAAACCCCTATCGCGGTCGATCGGTCACCAAGCTCACCCGACCCCAAGTTCAAGGTCTCGAAGATTGTGTTCATCGGAAAACACGAGGCCTGCGCGTGCACACGAAAGCGAATCGACCAGTCCTGGGCTGCGCTGGAAAAAGCCCTTGACAAAACCAAGGATATTCGGATCGAACGTTTGCATGCAGACACCGAGCAAACCAAGGTCGCTGCGTATCAGCAGCAACGAGCGATTATGGTGATTCCGGCGGTCTTCTTTCTGGATTCGTCGGGCGCACTGGTGGAGGTGCTCCAAGGAGAGATCTCGACCGAACAGTTCTCGAGCGTGTTGCGTTGAGTTTTCGCTCGTCTTCGCCATAGGCTGCCATTTCTTCGTCAAAGCCGAGTCGGTCTGCGTAGCATACGCATGAAAACAACCATCTGCATGGTTATCAATACATAAGCGGCCATGCAGCTCCAGTCGGAATGCAGGCCAGCCACATTGCAGTATCAATCGTCCTGGTAAAGCTCATGCTCTTCGATATAGCGGCGAACCGCCTCGGGCACCAATCCTTGGATGCTATCTTTGGCCTGAAGAGCCGCGCGGATTGAGGAAGATGCAATTTGAGGTAAAGTTGTGCGGGTAGTGCGCCATGCGGGATAATCAGCCTGGAGAAACCCGTCTCGTTGGAGCACCAAAAAATCCACCTCACGCCTCAAACGATCAAATTCTTTCCATTTGGCAGTCTCAGGCAGCAAATCGGATCCGATCACCAGCGTAAACGCGTGCCCGGGATGCATGCTTTTCAATGCGTCCATGGTATCGATGCTGCGGTTGCCTTGCTCTGTGCATAACCGCGATTCGAGATCGCAGACCACCACCCGGCCTGAAAAGACACTCGACAATCGGCGGCACATTTCCATCCGATCCGCAAAAGGCGCAAGTTTTTTCGAAAATGCATGTTTGAAGGTCGGCAGCAACCAAACCTGCTCGAAGCCCTCCCCTTCGAGAAGCACCAAACAAGCCATCTGGTGCGCCAGATGCGCGGGATTGAAAGATCCTCCCAAAATTGCAATATTCATGATTCTTCTTCCGGATAGATGAGAATCGCGCGGCGCTCGACTCGGTACACCTCCAAATCTTTTTCCCAAGCATGCACAAGCTCATGCATATCAATTCGACCCTCGAGCATATCCCGCAGGCTGCATCCGCCGGAAAGCAAATCGATGGCCGGACGGTCGGAGACAAACTCATAGGGTTCGATGCGCCAATGAAATTCTTCACCCGAAGTGCGTAGTATTTCTTTCAAAACATACAACCCGGTTCGAAAAGCTTCAAAACATCTGCGATCCGTCACATGCACCTGAATCCCATGGCAGATCTTTCCTGCGTGTTTCTGAAAACCCGGTCGAAATGATATCGGTCGAAACCGCACCCCCCGCAGTTCAAACGCGTTCAATCCCTCTGCAAGCCGAGATGCATGCAGCCACGGGGCGCCCAACCATTCGAAAGGATGGGTAGTACCTCTTCCCTCGGAAATGTTGGTGGCTTCCACCAAGCATGCTCCGGGGTATACCGTGGCTGTGTCCAAAGTCGGCATATTGGGCGAAGGCGTCACCCAAGGCAAGCCGGTCTCATCGAACCACATGGATCTTTTCCAACCCTGCATGGCGACAACTTCCAACTCGACATCAACGCCATCAAACACAGCGAACTTCGCAAGCTCACCCAGGGTCAAACCATGCCTTACCGGCACGGGAAATCCTCCCACAAATGATCGATAGGCATCATGCAACCCAGGCCCTTCCAACTGCAGGCCGTTGAGCGGATTGGGCCTGTCGAGCACCATGACCCTCACGCCCGCCTGTGCGCAAGCCTCCATGCAATACCGCATACTCACCGCAAAGGTATAATACCTACTGCCCACATCCTGTAAATCGATGACCAACACATCCAAATCACGCAACAATTCTTTCGACGGTCTCAGGCTCTCTAGATCCTGTCCATACAAGCTATGCACCCGCAAACCGGTTTGCCGACACTTTACATCCTCAATGGGCTCCATGTCTTGGGCGGCTCCACCTAAACCATGCTCGGGGGCAAACAGCAACCGCAAATCCAATCCGGCATCCAAAAACAAAGTCCAAGCGTGCTTCAGTCGGCTATCCACCGAAGCTTGGTGAGCAAGCAACCCAAGCCTTCTGCCCTTGAGAGACGAAAATCCAACACTCTTGAGTACATCCAGACCGGTTTTGACGTCCACCCGCGGCATGCCTTTCAGTTTTGCTTCAAGTCCCCGGCTTGAGGCTGAGCTCGAAGTTATAGGTGGATCCAAACCC
>JBFFBT010000140.1:0-14757 GCA_041560255.1 Myxococcota bacterium
GCCATCGGCATCTACAACGCTTTAGTGCGCCTTCGAAATCAGGTCGAAAATGCCTGGTCTCAGATTGACGTCCAGCTAAAACGCCGGCACGATTTGATTCCAAACCTTGTCGAAACCGCCAAAGGTTATATGAAACACGAAAGGGAGTTGCTCGAAAACGTGACCAAAATGCGCAACTTGGCGGCTGGAGCGGGTTCGGTGGGTGAGAGCTCGCGGGCGGAAGGTCAGTTGAGTGATGCGCTCAGTAAGTTTTTCGTGGTGGTGGAGAACTATCCGGATTTGAAAGCCAACCAGAATTTTCTTGCGCTTCAGGAGGAGCTCACCTCGACAGAAAACAAAATAGGTTTCGCCCGCCAGTTTTACAACGACTCTGTCATGCAGCTCAACAACAAGATCGAAATGTTTCCGAGCAACATCGTCGCCGGCATGTTCAATTTCAAATTGTCCGAGTTTTTTGAAATTGAAACCCCGGCCGAGAGAGAAGTACCCAAGGTTCAATTCTGATCGATTCGATCATAGGGGCTTTACTCGATGTGGGAACAAATCCGTCGCAATCGGCGTAACTCGGCGATTTTAGTAATCTTCATGGCGATAATATTGCTCGGCTTGGGGTATCTTCTCGGCGAGACCCTCAAACCGGGTTATGGTCCGGCAGGGCTTGGGGTCGCCCTGATCATCTGGTTGATCATGTCGCTGGTTGCGTATTTTGGGGGCAGCCGCCTGTTTTTGGCCTTGGGAAAAGCGCGTAAAATTCAAAAATCCGATCACCCTCAATTGTGGAATGTTGTAGAAGAAATGACCATCGCTTCCGGTTTGCCCCGGATGCCTGAAGTGTATGTCATCGACGACCGATCTCCCAACGCATTTGCTACCGGCCGGGATCCGACCCGGTGTGCGGTCGCGGTCACCTCCGGATTGTTGGAGATCTGCAACCGGGATGAGCTGCAAGGCGTCATCGCTCATGAGATTTCCCATGTCAAAAACCGGGATGTGTTGTTTATGGTGTTGATTGGGGTGATGGTGGGCGCGATCGTGATGCTGTCCGATATTGGATTGCGATCATTTTTCTTCAGAGGACGTCGCTCCAGGCGTTCGGGTTCGGGTTCGGGACAAGTGGAGCTGGTTTTACTGGTTGCAACCATAGCGCTTGTCATCCTGGCTCCGATATTGGCGCGGTTGATCTATTTCGCCTGTTCGAGAAAGCGCGAATATTTGGCGGATGCTTCGGCGGCCCAGTTCACCCGCTATCCCGAGGGCTTGGCCTCGGCGCTCGAGAAGCTTTCAGGCAGCCAAAACATCATGGAAAATCCCAATCGGGTCATGCTGCCCATGTATATCAACAATCCCAAGCGGTCCGTCGGAGGTCTTTCGAGCACGCACCCGCCCATCGAGCAGCGCGTGCGGATTTTACGCGCCATGGCAAGTGGTGCATCGCTACGGGACTACGAGCGCGCCTACCGACAGGAGACCAAAAAGGTCGGCATGATACCGCATTCTTCTTTGCTTGCAGCCAAGCCGGTGGAGAAAAGGAGCGCTTCCGAGGGTGACGGCCGAGAGGAGAAGCGCAAACGCGTGCGCCAGACGGAGGACTTGCTATGGAGGCTGACCGGCTATTTGTTTATTACCTGTTCTTGCGGCACCAAGCTTAAAATCCCGCCTGCTCTCAAGGTCGACAGCCTCAACTGCCCGCATTGTGGAACAACCCATACGACGAAAGGTCGGATTGCGGCGTATCACTCCCCTCATCAGGAGTGAGGTATTTCAAAATACTACAAATTGTAATCCAGACCCAAGTTCCTTCGATATACACGTAACTGGTTGTTTTCATTAGCTCGCTTACATGTCAACACGTTAACTTGTCTATATGTAGCCCTTGTTTTTGTTCACTCCGCGTTTCGCGCGGGGGAACTTTGGTCTAGTAATGATGATATTCCAATCATCCTCGATATTGGGCATTCAGTGGTTTGCGGGTGTATATCTCAGATGGGTCGATCACCCAGGTTTTTTCTGATCTTTACGATCACGAGTCGTTGTGCGTAGCCGGCCGCGAATGTATAGGCCGATGCGAGACATCGAAATATTTCGGTCCAGGTTCTCACCACTCTGGGGTTCATATCGCTTCCCTGCATGGTGCTGTACGCCAGATCCGTAAGCAACCAGCCCGCCAAACCGATGGTGAACAAGATCCACGGCCAGTTGGTGAGGCTGCCACGAAGTGCGAGAACCGTCAGAAATAGCGGGGCCAGAAAAATGAGCGAGATCGAATCACCCAGGGCCGGAGCCAGCTCGTTGAGAGCGAGATAATCACCCTGGATGATCTTTTTATAAGAAGACAACATTCCCGGGCCCAATATGGCTACCGCCAAAGCGGTGGTTGTGATGATGAGAAGCACTTTGGTCCATCTGGATCCCGGTAGGTTGATCCCGGCTACTTTCCAGGCTCCGGCAAGCATTATCACCGCGATTGTTCCCAGAATATTGCCGATTGTAGAAAATCCTCCTCGGATTACGCCCATATGTGATTGCACCCAGGGAATACCTGCCAGAAGCAAGACAACATCAAACAAAATGGCGCAGATCGGCAGGATCGTGTACAAGAGCCAAGTTTTTCTCAAATACTCTCCCGGCAAAAATTTGGAAGCACCGAGAAATCCGGCCAACAACCAAGCCAGCTTGGTCAACTCTTTTTGAATCCAGAGAAAAATATTAGAGGTTTCAGGGTATGGATATAAATTGAGATCGATTGCCAAAAATACCCCAACCCATACAATGGGCATGAAGAGCAGAGCATAAAAGGCGGCATTTTCTTGAAAATGTTTGGGCGACGATTTCAATATTTCCCCATTTGTATAAAGGCTTATCTGCAAAAACTATATCACATTATCGCTGGATATTCTAGATGGACATACGATAACGTGGTGGATCAATACAGCTTGACGCGGTCGAGCAGCCGTGGTTGGGTCGCAATCGGGGTGTTGTTTTTGATAGCTTTTTCATACAATTCGCGTCCCAACAAGGCGGCTCCCAAAGCTCCGGTGATCAAGGGTTCTTTGGGCACCAGCACCTCGTATCCCAGGTGCCGGGAGAGCGCAGCGATCAGTCCAGGGTTTTTTCCGCCGCCTCCGGTCAACACAACCGGCCCTTCCAGGCGCAGGCGCTTGGCCATCCGGGCAATCTTACCCGCTAAAGCATCATGCACACCGGCCAAAATGTTCTCGACCGATTCGCCCGCGGCGATTTGCGCCGCGACTTCTTGTTGCGCCCAAATGGTGCAGATGTTGCTGATGCGCGCCGGTCGATCGGATCGCAGCGAGGTGGCGCCGACCTCGGAAAGATCGATTCCGAGGGTGTCTGCAATGATTTCGACGAATCTTCCACTTCCCGCGGCACATTTGTCGTTCATGACGAAATCCACCGGCCTGCCGGCCGAGTTGATGGAAATGGCTTTGCTGTCCTGTCCTCCGATATCGACGATGGATTTGGCGGTGGGAAACAGGTGGGCAATCCCTCTGGCATGGCAGCTGATTTCGGTGATTTGCTTGTCTGCGAAAGGTACGTTGATTCTACCATAGCCGGTGGATACGATATATGAAATTGACTGAATATCCACTCCGGCCTGCTCCAATGCCGTTTCCATTACCTGAAAAGCCAGGCTGCGGTGCTCGGCGCCGGTCGGGCCGATGACTTGGGCAACGATTTCGTCATGCAAAATGATCGCCTTGGTCATGGTGGAGCCTATATCGATTCCGGCGTAGATGGACGGTTGCATGTGCAATGGAGCTTATTTCGAGTCGGCTCTGTTTTGCCGAAGGGATTCGAGGGTTTCGATGAACGCGTCGATCTTGTTGCGGGTGTCCGCCTCGGAGTAGGAGGTGATGTCGATGATGTCGCTTTCCAAGATCAAGGAAGGCAACTCGCAATGCTTGGTTTGTTGTTTGCCGTTTTGTCCGAGGGACAATACCGGAATGGGTTTGTAGATCTTGGCGAGTTGATTCAGCTGCCAGATGAGACCTACGTGCCAGGTACGGCAGGAGAAGGCCTCGTGCATGACGATGCCGTCGATTTTATAGTTTTCGATGTGGTTGATAAGTCGTTCCACGTCCGGATGGCTGCCGGGACGCTTGCGGGCTCTGTCGAACCAGAAGTTCCAGTAACCCAGCCAGCGCCAGGCGATGCGTTCGATGGGATCCTTGGCGTCCGGTATGTCCATTTCGTACAAGGGCGCCACCATGCGGTAGGTGGTCTCTACCGGAAACGAGGCTCCTTTGCTGTTGAAATAATTGAAATCCTTCAACGCAAACCATGCCGGCAAGCCGCCGCCCCACATGAGACGGTACTTTTCTTCGGCCACCTCGCCTTCGCCTTTTTGGATTTTTTCCTCGAGCTCTTTTTTGAGGTTGACAAAGAAATCATAGGCTACCTGGGTGCCCATGTTGAAACACATGGGTACCATGGTGTTCATCGCGTCTCCGGTGCCCATCGGAGTTGGTACGGCCTTTCGAAGCTCATAGGTTTCGTGGATCAAGTTCCAGGTCTTCTCGGTAAGCTCCACCAACTCGCTCAACCGATCGTAATCCATCTTTTTACCGGTTTGTTCTTCTAAAAACGAGACCAGACCGCGCAGTTGCTCGACGATGTATTTGTGGTAATAGGCCCATTGCTCTTTGTGATCATTTTTGGGGTCGTAGAGAGGATGGGGGAGATCGATATTGTAGATGGGAACATCCGGCATATATTGTTGGGCCGCTTGGTACCACTTGGCTCTCGGGTCGCAGAGTATCTGCCCGCTCGATATCATCATGTCCGGCCGCGCTTGACCGCCCCAAGGCGCTTCGGGGGGCATTTCTCCGAGCTCTTCCCGCCATTGATCGAAGCCCAAGCCGCATAGGGCGTAGGTACACAGTGATCGGGAAAACCCCAAGGATTCGGCTCGCTGAAGAAACCGTTCGGCGTCTCGTTTGGCGCCGCAAATACCGGCAAAATTCTCCGTCCAAATCGGCAACACATCGAGCGCTCTCAAGATCTCCTCGTGATGGCAGACGATAAACGTATATGCCAGTTTGTGGGATCTCTCCTCGCGGGCTTTCAATGTGCCCGCGATAAACTCTTTGACCATGGGTCCTATCGAAGCCGCAGCCTTGGTTGCGGTCATGCGTTTCTTGGGTTTGTTCGCTTTTTGCTCGTCGGACATTGGTATACCTCCTGTGATCGATATGCCATGCTTCGAGATCTAGCCGATCATCTCGAGAAAAGCCTGGATTCTGGTTTTGAGTTGCCCGGTAGCTCCGCTGGAGTAGAGATCTTCTAGATAAAGTACCGGTATGTTTTTGGACTCGAGATAAGTCTTGCGGGCTGGGACTTCGAAGCCGAAAGGATCACAATATTTGTATACATAGAGGATGACTCCATCCGCGGAGTAATCCTTTGCGTAGGATTCAATATCGCCGAAACGGTTATCGGCGTCTTTTTCAAACGTGCCGGCTTGGTTGTCACGATAGGTTTTGGGACAATTGAGTTTGTTCAAGTACCTATCGGCAAGCGCCTGCACGGGAGGTCGGATCTCATCGGTGAGAGGGAAGTGATCCCGGGCGCCGTTGCAGGTCGTATCACCTACCACCTGGGCCCCGCAGTCCTCAATCAACTTGATGAGATCCATGTTGTCGAGACAGGGCCCATCAATTAAAATGCGCGGCCCTGATTGAGCATCTGTTTTGTTCGCGCCCGAACATGCCTGCAGTACCTGGTCGAACAATTCATTGGACTCTTCCACCGGCAGACTTGCTCCCACAGAGAGAACCTTGACGAGATCGGATCCCAGGATGGCAGGTGGATGGGTTTTTCTCAAGGCGTAAATGTCGCGGGCCTTTTTTCTGTTTAGGTTGTATGCCCTAATCGAGTGGGCCAATTTTTCATCCGTGATCGATACTCCGGTGTACTTTTCGAGCGATTGCTTGAAAGAAATCAGCTCGGCCTCGAAAAACCTCAAGGCCGAATCACCACAGACGGAAGGAACATTGACGAAATGTGTATAGGGCAGATTGAGCGCGTAGTTCCAGACATCGTAACTTCGCACCATGCTGTCACAGGCATGCGGAATCACCACGCCGGAGGCAAAGTCATATTTTCCTTTGAGCATGAGATCGAAGCAGCTTCGGTAAAAAGGACAGACAATGGTCTCGAGCAGCGTATCACCCTTGGTGATAGGCTCGTGGACATCTCCCCGTATTCTGAACGGAAAGCATCCCGAGGCTGCGATCATCTCGAGGGGTACAAAAGAGCAAACGTAACCAATGAACCTGGCACCTTGCCCGGCAAGCTCTTTGGCTCGACCCGCGTAATCCTGGTACATGGCGTCGACTCTCGACACTACATCGCTTTGTGGCTCAGGCATCTATCTTCTCCTTTTGAAGGATCTTTTGGTCGAACAACCCTTATCGACTCCGTTGGATGGCCGACATATTGTATCCCGGCCTCATTTTTTCAATATATCTAAGGTTGTTTCGTACTTTCAACTCATAAAGAAAATAATATTTTTCTTTTCTTGTAATATTTCATCGGTTTTTCTTGTATCATGTAAATATATTTGATGTTTTTCCTTCCTTATATTATTTGGGACGCATGCTTTCGGTCGCAATCATGGCGGCCCCCAAGGCGGCTGACATTTGGGGTTGAGGTAGCACCGAGACGGTCTCATCGCGAAGCTCTTTGAAAGCTTCGACCAGTCCTGGGTTGCGGGCTCCTCCTCCTACCAGGTAAAGCTTGGGTTCTACTCCGATTCGCTCGGCCAAGCTGTTGATCTGAGCGGCCAGGGCACGGTTGAGACCGGCTAAAAGATCTTCTTTGGCGACCCCATCGGCAACCCTGGAAATGGCTTCTGATTCTGCAAAAACGGCGCATCCCGTGTTGAAGTCAATTTTTTTCGAGGATCGCATGGAAAGAGGTCCCAAATCATCCAGCTTTAATTGCAGCACTTTCGCAATGACCTGTAAAATTCGTCCGCTTCCTCCGGCGCAATTGCCGCTGAGGAGGAAATTTTGCACCAAACCGCGATCCAAGACCCGTATGGCTTTGGTATGGAGATCGCCGATGTCGATGATGGTGCGCGCTGCGCCGGAATGGGAAAAAACCGCCTTGGTGTGGCAGGCAATGTCCGATTTGGTCTCATCGGCGAAAGCTACCTGTTTTGCGCCGAAACCGGTTGCCACGGTTCGATCGACCCGGGTCGGCGACAAGGAGGTTTGTTCCAACAGACTGGAAAATATTTTTTCTGCGCACGAGGTGTAATTGCCTGCCGATAGACATTCGAAGGACGCTGCAACTTCGAAGTCTCTAAGGAGCACGCCCTTGGAGAAACACGAACCGATATCAATGCCTACCGTGACGATCATCTTCCGTTCCTTTTATGGGGCTGGATAGGATGTGTCAAGCAAAAGCAAAGGTTTCAAGAAGTGCTAGGCGAGCCGATTTGCGTGATCTTGACAATGAGATTTACCTCAGGTTGATTTGTATTATTAAATTAAGTGCAGAATATCTTTCGATATGTTAGGGATGGAGCTCGTAGCCATTGAGATGAGAAAATTATGGGCACGCTTTCAGATGTGATCGAAGTAACCGTTGATCAACTCGAAAAAGGCATCGAGCTCAAGACAGGTAAAAGATACATACTCAAGCTGGTCGACTACAAACTGCATGTCAGATTGGACATCAATCCAAATGATAAAACCAGCACTGATGATCGATTTACTCTTTTTGGTGGGCATCATATTGACGACCGCCAATACGAGATGGTCAAATCAACCAAAGATGACGTGATCGACGGTGATGACTACGTGGATCTCGTGTTTACCGACTTGATCCCCAAACTTCGCTATTGGCTCAAAGTGGATCCGGGAAAAGAAGGCGAACCGTACTATGCTATTGAAGATGTAGACTGGTCCGACCTGGTTCAAATTGTGAGATAATCATGTACCGTTCAAATTGGTTTGGTGCTCTGGATAAGACTCGTAAGGTATTAATATTAGAGAAAAAATCTGAAGCGGTCCTGCAGTTTTTGTATTACGATCCTATTACCGAAAGCGAAAAAACCATACCGGCGGGTTTGTCGGTCAAAAATCAATTTCTCCGGTGTACACCCTGGAGTGCAAGGTGGGAGATTTTAAAAAGTGCTTGGTTTATTTTTTGCCCCATTATGACGTGTCAAACACGGCTCCTGCAGGCAGCCACAAAAAACTCGAGCTGCGCCCAAAAACCGGCACTCCTGCAAACGACATATCTGACATCGATATGTTTGATGCAGCCCATATCAGCTCGCTTGCAAGTCCTCCAAGCGACGCAATCGGGATTGTGGACAACACGAATCTAAAATCCTTGTTTCGATACACCCTGGGTTTGCCTGCAGTCCAAACCACAGGTACAACGACCACGCCCATCCAAACCATAGTCCCAGCCGATCTGGAATTTTTGGCTGATTGGATGGAAGGAGAATTGGGGAGCATATGGCCCGGTATCACCTATACAGCTCAACGATACTGATCTTGCTGGCTTTTTGCAACGCATGCGAGGCAAAAAAAGAACGTTTGTTGCAAACCGCATCAGCTGCGCAGACAAAACCCGCACCAAAAAAGCCAAAAGCTGAAAAGCACGGAGAGGAAAAGATCATGCTCCACATATTGACACTGCCTTACAGTCAACCCTTTGCAAACGTTTGTCTCAATTCTTATGTTCCGGTTGCGATCGGAAATGTCAAGGCCAGGATTGATCAAATACAAAAATTGGAATTCCCTGAGCCGGGGTATCTACCAGTTCAAACTCCTTGGTTGTTGGCGGGTTCCCATGCAAACAAGCTTTTGGCGCTCGGTAATGGACACAGCTGGCTCGTTGATCTATCCATTAAAAATCTCCTAGCCCATACACTCACACATGATCACATCTTTGGAGCCTTTTTACCTGAGGATCAGTATGTTATCTATGCGGGTGGAGCAGCTCTACTAAAACGCAGAGCAATAGCTTTACCAGCTGCAGATCCCTCCGCTGGTTTTGAAGATGTCAATGTAAGCGGTCTTAGCGGTTCGTCCTATTTGCATGCCTGGATCCCTCTGTTTGGCAAGGAATACCTGGCTCTTACCCAATCTTTGGCACATCCACACAATCAAAACTTTAAACTGGCCAGTGTCTCTCGGAATGCTTTTGACAAAGATATCGATGAGAAAGATTGGAGGCTTGGATTTCCTGAGTATGGCGCTCGTTCGCCGGTTTTGCCGGATGGTACCTTGGTGGTCCATCTTACCGACTCTCTGCGGTTGGTGACGGTTGATGGTAAAGAGAAGTTGAAGATCGATGAAAAAATCATCTTTGGCATGCTTTCGACCGACCGGCACTTCATGATCTGGGGGCTCAAAGAAACCGCAACCGGATTGAACTTGTTGGGTTTTGATGGCCAAGGAAACCAAAAAGTACAAACCGCCATCAATGCAGAAAATCCTACCCAACCTCCAGTGATCACACAAGACAATCGCATATTGATTGCCACCCAAAACAAAGTCGTGTGTGTTGGTCGTGACGGAAAGCTATTGTGGGAAAAGACCATCCCGGTCGCGCCGGAGTTGGATCGATTTATCGACAACCGAAGCTTTAAAGGTGGCCGGTCTCCCTTGATTACCGTGAGTAAAGACAACAAGATTTTAGTCAAAAACGGAACTACCCTGCATTTGATCGAACAGGGGCCCAAAGATACCTGGACGCTTGAAACCCCCGACAAAAAACCCATTACCAGCAATGCCGCCATAACATCGGATGGTCGCGTGTGTTTTGCCTGCCACCAGGATGTTTACTGCTTGGCTCGGTGAACAATTACGCACTTGAAAGAAACTCGTGTACGCTCGAGCCGGGGCTGCCCGGCATTGGGGGCTTGCTCCTGGGAGGAGCCCGCAACCAAGAACTGGTCGAAGCCTTCATAGTAGAGTTCTTTGAAAGTCGAAGATATTCTGAGTAGAAGGAGCGGTGTGCCGAAAAACCGTCTGTCTGCCTTTCGATAGATACGCTGCATTGTTGGTGGGAAATTTTGGATGTACACCGCTCTTGACAAAAACTCCAAACCAGATAAAAGCTCTTACGATAACCAATGTTTTTATGGGAGAATTCATCACCCGGAAAAGAAGGAGTAGGACGATGCAAAGAGTCGGATTCGTTGGTTGGCGGGGTATGGTCGGATCGGTGTTGCTTGAAAGAATGCTCGAGGAAAATGATTTCGATCATTTGGATCCAATCTTTTTTTCGACTTCACAGATCGGAGAGAATGGACCGAAGATCGGTAAAGATGTTCCCGGGCTGATGGATGCATTCGACCTGAAAATGCTTTCCGGCATGGATGTCATCGTATCTTGCCAGGGGGGTGATTATACCTCCAAGGTGTATCCTGAAATACGCAACGCCGGGTGGAACGGCATTTGGATTGATGCGGCTTCGACCCTACGTATGCAGTCCGACAGCATCATCGTGCTCGATCCGGTCAATCGCGAGGCGATCGAGGCCGGCCTGCGGGCCGGTGTGAAAAATTACATCGGGGGCAATTGTACGGTATCGTTGATGCTCATGGCTTTGGCGGGTCTGTTTGAGCAGGATCTGATCGAGTGGATGACCTCGATGACCTACCAGGCGGCATCCGGCGCCGGTGCCAACAACATGCGGGAAATGGTTGCCCAAATGGCTCGAATCGGTCAACGAGCCGAAGCCTTGCTGGCTGATGCGCATACCGCCATACTCGAAATTGATCGCAATGTGACCGATTCTCTCAAGAGTCGGGATTTGCCTTGTGCATACTTCCAGGTTCCCTTGGCCGCCAGCCTCATACCTTGGATTGACCGCGAAATGGACTGCGGACAGACCCGAGAAGAATGGAAAGGCATGGCAGAGACCAACAAGATTTTGGGCAGAGAAAACAATCCGGTCGCCGTAGACGGCATTTGCGTGCGCATCGCCGCCATGCGTTGCCACAGCCAGGCGTTTACCCTCAAGCTTCGCAAAGATGTGCCCGTGGTAGAGCTCGAGCAAATCATTGCCGAGCAAAATCCCTGGGTCAAAGTGATTCCCAATACGAAAGAAGATACGCTGCGGGAACTTACCCCTGCGAAAGTATCGGGCACCCTGGATGTGCCGGTGGGCCGCGTTCGCAAGCTCAACATGGGATCGAAGTATCTGACGGCTTTTTCTGTGGGAGATCAGCTTCTTTGGGGTGCGGCGGAGCCGCTTCGCAGGGTGCTTCGGATCATCTTGGAGATGTAATGGTGATGCCGTCTGGATCATACAGTTGACGATGCGTAGCTTTTTGCAGGCAGAAACGTTGGTGCCGGTTGCATCATCATGAAGACAATATGGGGCAATCGGTGAGGTTGACTCCCGGCAACCTCATCGCGGCTTACAGTCGGGGTTTGTTTCCCATGGCCGACGAGCGGGGTGTGGTAAATTGGTACGAGTGTGAGCCAAGAGCGGTTTTACCCATTGATGGATTTCATGTGCCACGCAGGCTCGCCCGTACGGTGCGAAGCAAATGGTTTGAAGTGCGTGTCGACCATGCTTTCGAATCCGTCATTGCAGGATGCGCCAGGCCCGCACCCGGGCGGCAGACCACCTGGATCTCTGATGAGATTATCGAAGCATTTTGCAGGCTGCATAAGCTCGGCTTGGCCCATAGCGTTGAGACCTGGAGAGATGAAAAGTTGGTGGGCGGGATCTATGGAGTCGCGCTGGGTGGTTTGTTTGCCGGGGAGAGCATGTTTCATTTGGAACGAGACGCCGGCAAGGTTGCGCTGGTACACTTGGTCGACATACTCAAAGGTGCTGGGTTTTGCTTGTTCGACATCCAATATATCGTCAACGACAATTTCAAGCAGTTCGGTGTGTTGGAGATCTCGAGAGACGACTACCTCTCGCGGTTGGAGACCGCGCTGGAAAAGAAAACCGATTTTAGCGCAATACGAGCATAACAAGGTAGGTGTTGATGAAAATAGCGACTTTCAACGTCAATTCGATTCGCGTCCGCATCGACCAAGTCATCGATTGGCTCAAACGTGAATCTCCGGATTTGTTATGTTTGCAGGAGACCAAAGTTCAGGATAAGGACTTTCCAAAAGAGCCTTTCATCCGAGCCGGATACCGAGTTTTCTACAAGGGCCAAAAGTCCCACGCCGGTGTCGCCATAGCAATGCGCTCAGAACCCCGAGAGGTTGGATTTGGTTTGGATGATGCAGGCGGCATCGACGCCCCTAGGTTGATCCGCATCGAGATGGATGAATTGGTGGTAATCAATACGTATGTGCCGCAGGGAAGATCGCTCGAGTCCGAGCAATTTCAATACAAGTTGGATTGGTTGGATCGTTTTTTGGATCTGCTGCGGCGTAGATATCGACCCGATACCGCCTTGATTTGGTGTGGCGATCTCAATGTCGCTCCAGAGCCTATCGATGTACACGACCCGAAAAGGCTTGCACAACATGTGGATTTTCATCCCTTGGTCCGAGCAGCCCTCGATAAAGTGCGTGGTTTTGGCTTGGTGGATGTGTTTCGCAAATTTCATCCCGAGAAGCCCGGCCAGTATACCTTCTGGGACTATCGGGTTCCCCGATCATTGGAACGAGGGTTGGGATGGAGAATCGATCATATCTTTGCTACAGCCCCGCTGGCTGAGAAAGCCAAAAATGCCTGGATTGATGTCGAGGCCCGAAAGGCGGCGAAACCTTCGGATCATACTTTGCTGGTGGCGGAGTTTTCACTCTGAGAGAGTGGATCGCCGCTCCAGTCGAAATCGATTTTCAGCCCATGCAATCTGAAGTGGTTTTGGTTTTGGGGCGTGCCGTCGGATCGCGATACGACGATGAGGCGGTTTACGCGCTCAAACACGGTTTCCGGAATGCGGATTTGATATTCCTTGGGCTCTTCAGGGTTTTGTGCGCGGGCCGGAAGCTCCTTGAGCACCTTGCCGTTGAGTTGAACGTGTTGGCGGAAATGTATCTGGGTGGCTTGGGTGATGCCTGCGTAAACCAGGATGATGCGCGCCCTGCGGGGTCGTTTGAGAAGCTCGAAATCAAAAACCGACGCCGTGGTGTTGGCGTCTCGGGTGGCCGACATGGCGACCGTCTGTTCGCACAATATCAAATTTTTGGGCAGCGCCGCTATCAAAGGTCGAGTGGGTGGTCTGGGTACTCTTTCGGCAGACGCAGGGGAGGCTGCCGGCGTAGTGTCTCGTCTGGGTTGATCATGGGTATGGGTTGATTCACTTACGGGCGGGGATGTGGGTAGAAAACTCTGTGTGGCTCGAGGCATCGAGGTTTGCGGCGTGGTCGAGCCTAGGGCGTGAACCGGGGCCGGGATCTCTTCTTTGGGAGGTGTGCCGGAGCTATCGAGTATGATCAGCATGGTGATGCCTCCGATCGAGGACCATATCAAGGCGGAAACGATATCCAACAACCACCATGGAGGTCCCAAGGTGCCGAGAAATCCAAAAAATACATATTGGGTCAGGCCAACCGCTATGCTGGCGATGATCCACCACTTGGCCAGCTTGGATTTTCCTTGCAGATACGTCCATTGAATGATTCCCAGCAGGCCGGCTTGCAGGGTAAGAGATATCAGCTCGAAAAATCCGGACAGCATTCCTAGGGGTGAAAAGACTCGGGATACCAGACCGGTTGTAGTCAGGCCCAGACAGCTGAGCACGATCCACCATCCACTATGAGCAAGCCGCCCCCGCAGCAACCACCACTGGCCGAAACCTATCCAAGCGCCTCGTATGAATCCCTCGACCGCGGCAATCGGATAGAATGCACGATCCAGGTATGCCATCGCGAATCGTCTTGCGATCCAAGCGCCGAACAATGTGCCGCCGATCGTCAGCAAAAACCAGACGAAAAGCCATTCTCTGGGTTCGTCTTCTGCCCAAGGTTTATATAGAGTCTTCAAAGTCTCAATCCGTTGTGTACGAAATCCACCATGCTGGCCGACATGGACCGGGCCTTTTCGGGGCTGATCTCACCCCTGGCCAAAGGTTGAATCAACACTTCCTTCAAGGCGCCCAAAATACACCGGGCCGCCACTTCGATGTCCAAAGAGCGTATGATACCGATGGAGATGGCTTTCTCGAGACCTTCCACGATGAGGTTGTTCAACGCTCGGTAAAAATCCATCAAAATGGCGTCGGTTTCCTCCGAGATGCTGCCCTGGAGGATCAACTCCGCCAATTGTGGGTTTCTTTTTTGTACACTGATGAGATTATCCAGTATCATCAAGGTCTGTTCCATCTCGCTTCTTTCTGTGTCTTCCATATTGATGGGCGAGATGACCTGATCAATTTGCTCCAGCATATCGTCGGTCAGCGTTTTGAGAATTTCAGCCTTACCTCTGAAATGGAGATAGATGGTGGCCCGGCCTACACCCGAAGCCCGAGCCAAATCATCGATGGATGTATTGTTGTAACCTTGCCTGGCAAACAGCTTCAGGGCTGCATCCAGGATGCGTTTGCGGGTCGCCACTGCCTTCTTATGGGCCCGTTCGCGCCGCCCATCCCTGATCGCGTGGGTATCTGCTTCTTGACCCATAATGTGGACCTCCCGAGGCCTCGATTATAGATTTTGTGGGTTTTGAAATCAAATTAATTAGCAATATTAGATAGATGATGCCAAATATACGATTCGTTTTTACTTGACTGTACTGTAAATACAGTCTATTTTTTTTCGGATGTAGCACTACAAGTTTTATGAAAAAAGA
>JBFFBT010000141.1:0-14698 GCA_041560255.1 Myxococcota bacterium
AATCACCGCTACCCCAAGGTGAACGGTTGCCAACTGTGCGGTCCTATGGTGTGTGGGGACTTTGGTCTACACCTGCCGTATATATATTTATTCTATTATTTTAGATACATACCAGAGTAATTGGATTCTTGCCCGGCTTTTTGAACACGAAGCGACCTCTATGTGTAGACTCAAGACCCCATCGATGTGAGAAGTGGTATTTTGGGGCTGCAAAAATATGTGTGTAAGTTTTTGATATAGTTGTACATTCAACAATGAGCCCGGGATGAGATCTGGTCCGTCTTTTGCATTGTAAGCAAGTAGGTACAAGTATTTTTGAAAACAAGAAAGATACTTTTTCTTCATACAGGAGGAGTCGAACATGAAAAAACGAAGCATTACGATCATAATTTTGATGGTGATATGTATCGCAGGAGGCACCGCCCAGGCGCAGGCACCGGGTGAGTGCACCGGGAGCATGTGCGGCACTCCGGATGAATCGGGCGGAGGTTGTGGCTGCGGATGTGGATCGATACTCATTGCGAATACCGATTTGGGTGATACGTACCAATATGCGGACGATTGTGATGATGACGGCATCGAGGATGATTACGACAATTGTCCTTTTGCGGCCAACCTCAACCAGGCCGACGGCGACGGGGATCAGATTGGAGATGCCTGCGATAACTGTAGTGAAATTGCCAACAACGACCAAAAAGATATCGATGGCGACGGGTTGGGAGATGTGTGTGATCCGGACAAGGACGGCGACACAGTGCTCAATGCCCAGGACAATTGTCCGGGCAACGCCAATCCAACCCAATCCAACGAGGACGGCGATGCGGATGGCGATGCCTGTGACTGTGATATCGACAACGACGGAGTGGCCAATTTCGGTCCGGGTTGTCCCTCGGAGATAGATCCCGACAATTGCCCTTATGTGCACAACCCCAACCAAGAAGACATCGAGCCCGGGCCGGGAGGCGATGCGTGCAACCGGGATCAGGATAACGATGGTCATGAAGATACAGTGGATCTTTGTCCTTTGGTGCAGGATGATCAATCCGATACGGATGGAGATGGTCAGGGTGACAAGTGCGACGCCGACATGGATGATGACGGGATCGTCAACTCTTTGGACAATTGCCCCAAAGTCAGTAATGCGGATCAAGATGATGGCGATAAGGACGGACTTGGGGATGTATGCGATAAGGCCTACTGTTACGTGGTGGGCAACTTGGAAGACTGCTTGGATCCCACCAAGGCGTTTGCGGTTCATGCCGGACCCAACCGAAAGGTAAAAACCGGTGAGAGCACCCAGCTCAACCTGTTTGCCAACCGAAAGAACCATGCCCTCAAATATGAGTGGACCATGGTACAGCGTCCCAAAGGATCGAGCGCGACCATCCGGCACGCAAGAGGCTCTACCACCCTGTCCACCCCCTATCACTATCACTACAAAAAAGATCGGGTGGTAATGTTTTCTCCGGATAAAGCCGGTGATTACATCATCAAGGTAACCGCTGAGCTGATCTTCAGAGACGATCTTTTCCCGGATAAAAACCTGGCCAGCGCCCAATTCACCCTTTCCTCGGTAGGTGAGTCCTCGGGTGGAGGTTGTGCGACCACAACGGGTGCGGGATCTTGGTTGGGTCTTGTCTTGCTCCTCGCGGTTGGATTGGTTCTGCGTAGAAGGATATAATCCACAGTTGGATGATTTTCCTTTCGCATACATTGAGGAAACCATGAAAAATATTGTTTGGGTTTCGATGGTGTTGATGTTCGTCGGGCTTTTTTGCGGTAACCTGTATGCTCAAGAGCCTACGCCTCCTTTCGAGTGTGACGAGACCATGGGTCAGTGTGGAACCCCTCCTCCTCCGGGTGGTGGGTGCGGCTGTGGCTGCGGGTTTGGAGCTGGGTTGGGTGCGGATTTCGAGGCAGATGGTGTCTTCCTTGATTCCGATGATGATGGGATTGAGAACCAGTATGACAATTGTCCCTTGGTGTCCAATGTTGATCAAAGAGATCTGGATGGGGATTTGGTTGGGGACCTTTGCGACTGTGCTATTGATGATGATGAAGTTGCGGATTGGGGTCCGGATTGCCCAAGTGCTCTACATCCGGTTGTGCCTCTTTTGAAAACTGCAGAGTCGCTACCCCTGGACGCTGCGGACGAACCTTACGGGGAGGGTTGTGCAACCGCAGGTGATGCCCCGCCAAGGCTGTGTCTTGTCTTTTTGCTTGGTATTGTGGTGTACTTTTCAAGAAAGTATGTTTATCCAAACAGAATGAGGAAATGACAAGGCGGAGTGGTCGGTGCTTGCCTTTCAATAGAGCAATCTCATCAAGAAGATCGAAGGTTTTTGTAATGTAAGTCCCACCACTTTTCGGCCTGCAGGGATGTCCATGGGTTACTTTGCGCGCAAGAATCCAGCCAATCGGCCAGTTCGGTGGCGGTTCGAGGCCGTTCGATCGGATCCTTTTCCAAGCAGGACATGACGATTCGGTCTAGTTCGGGGGGAACCGTGAGCTCTGTGCGTCTCGAGGGTGGCTCCGGGATTTCCTTGACGTGTTTGATTACCATTTCCATGGGTGAGCCGGCTCTGAAAACCAAATCGCCGGTGAGCAGCCAATAGGCAACGCAGCCAAGCGCGTAAAGATCGGCCCGTCCATCCACGTCGGTTTTTCCTAAAACCAACTCAGGTGGAAGAAAGCCCGGGGTTCCGATGATGCTGCCATGTCGAGTGAGCCTGGCGGCATCTGTTGTCTGCTTGTGTTCCTTGACCAATCCAAAATCCAACACTTTGATAAAATCATAGTCGGATCCGTATTTGCACAAAAATAGGTTGGCCGGCTTGATATCCCGGTGAATCAAGCCGGACTCGTGTGCTTCTTTCAAAGAGTGACAAGCTTGTTTGAGTAGAAATATGACTCTTTCGGCTGGTTGCGGGCCGTGCATCGATACCAGCGTATCCAGATTGATGCCCTCCAGTAGTTCCATGACGTAAAAAAACACACCTTCCGGAGACAGACCATAGTCGTAGATCTGAATGGTGTGGGGGGAGCGTAAGCTGGCCGTGGCCTGGGCCTCGTTCTCGAAGCGTCGAAGCAGTGTGATCCCGCCGTCTTGGTCTCCCAGGCCGCCGGCATCCGATCGGATGAGCTTTACGGCCGCCGGGCGGGCCAGCATTTTGTGATTGGCCCGCCAGACCTCACCCATCCCGCCCTTGCCCAAACGCTCTATCAAGCTGTAGCTTCCCAACTCCCGCGCCATCTTGACGGACTTGCCCAGCTTGTAGACCACCCGCGAGACAATCAGACCCATGACCGCAGAGATCAGCGTAAACAAAATCAGAGAGATAAGAGAGTCTGCGGGCAGCTCGATCCAACCCAAATGCTCGACCAGCAGGCGGCCCGCCGGCGCCATGAGCGAAATCGACAGTACCGCAACAATGGTTGTGCGCATCCGGATAGGTACGATGGCCGGAAAAAAAACCACCCAAACCTGGTTGAACGAGAAAGACGCCATGGGAGTAAAGCCATGTTTCACCAATCCAAAGCACTCTCCGATACTGAGCCACAAGCCCACGAAAATCCCAAAGACCAAGCCTATGGCAACCAGCGTACGGTTGGAAAACCAGCGTTTTTGAACCATCCAGGCGACGCCGAGCGATACAACGATGGTAAAGATATCGAAACCCATTTCAATGCCGCTGTAGTCGATATTTCGGATGGTTTCAGAGTCTACTATCTTTGGGAAAAACGAGGCCATCAAGAAGCCCATCATCGCCATGATCGCTGTAAACACGCACAAAATACATATGCGTTTGAGCACGATCTCGATGATGTCCGGCGGCAGACTGTCGCTGTCGGAAGGATTGGTACCAGCTTTTTGAATAAATTCTGTTTCCCTGAACATCCCGATCAAATGTAGCCGCTTTTACGATCCGTGTCGAGCCTCATACGGAGACAAACCGGCCGATTGCCTGAGAAGGTAAAGATTCAGAAATTGGAATCCACTTTAAAAAACTGATCCGGCTTGGCCATGTCGCTTGCCGGTACATACTCTTTGGGTTCTTCGTCTTGCCGGAAGGCTTCCAGCACAGAATTGGGGGTGTCTGGTCTTGCAAGCAAACCCGTGACTGGATCGATACGCGCAAAGGTAATACCTTCCGGGACGTCGAAATCCCCTTGCGGGCGCTTATCCAAAGCTTTTTGCATGAAACGCAACCAAATGGGCAACGCCGCTCTAGAGCCGTTTTCTCCTCGACCCAAGGGGTTGGACGGCTCATCGTGTCCTACCCAGACGCCCGTGACGATGTCGTGGGTAAAACCCATGAACCAAGCGTCTGCCGAGTCGTTGGTGGTGCCGGTTTTGCCCGCCACCGGTTTGCCGAGAGCCTGCGCGCTCGCGCCTGTGCCGTAGGTAGCGACGCCTTTTAACAAGTTGGTGATCATGAAGTTGGATTCTTTTGAGACCACGCGCGGCATGGGTTTGGTGAGTTGATCATAGGCCCGATCGAATTTTTCGTCCCAAGATTGCCAGGGATCCGCGTACGACGTGTTGTTCAGAAGCACCCTTCCGAACCGATCGGTTACTTTTTTGATGGTGTGAAGCGGTTGTTTCTGGCCGCCCAGATTGAAAACCGAGTATACCTGGATGAGCTCCCACGGTTTGACACACGAAGATCCGAGCGCCAGCCCCATCTCGTAACGCAGTGGAGTGGTAATGCCCAATTTCTTGGCCCACTCGATGGCGTTTCTCACTCCCACATCCTCCATGACCTTGATCGAAGGGATGTTCATCGAACGGGTCAGCGCCGTGTGGACGGTTACCTTGCCCTGAAATTCTTTTTCATAGTTTTCGGGCTTCCAGCGTTGCTCGTGCTCGGGATCGTCGTGCACTACGGGAGAATCGATAATGACTTTCGAGGCATTGTACTCGTTTTTCTCGATGGCCAGAGAGTAATGAATGGGTTTGAAGGCGCTTCCGGGTTGTCTGCAGGCTTGTAAGACCCGGTTGAACTCGCTGTCTTCGAAGTTGTAACCACCGATCAATACCCGGGTATATCCCAAGCGCGGCTCGACTGCTACGAGCGCTCCTTGTACGACGGGTATTTGCTCCAAGGCGAAAAGATGCTTGGTTTTGTCTTTAGGCACCAAAGACCGCATGGATGGGGGCTCGCCCACAAGATATTTTTTGGGATCCGCGATACTGACCAAAATGACGTCACCGGCCCGCAACACTTTGCGTACATCGGTTGCTCTTGCGGCCGGGCTTTGAAAATGCACGGTGGGATCGGGCTTGCGGGCCCAGCGCATGGCGAATATCGGCAAGATGCCTTGGTTCCGGCCGACGGAAACCTGGGCGTAGTTTTCACGCACCGCATCGACCAGCGCCGGATAGGGGCCGTGAAGGGTGCTCGGACCGGTTTCGGGTAGTTCGGCATGGACTCTTGCCAGAAAATCTTCTCTTTCTTCAGGTTTGGACAAATGGGTCAAGGGGCCGTGGTACCCTTGACGGTGGTCCAACTGGCGTAGTCCTTGGTTGATGACGGTCTGCGCGATGTGTTGCCAATCCAAGCTCAGGGTGGTCTCGACGGTCAATCCGGCTTCGTATACGCCTTCGGTGCCGTAGCGTTGTTGCAACTGGCGGCGCACCTCTTCGGTGAAGTACGGAGCGCGTTTTCGAAACAGATCGATGATGGGATTGGCGTTGAGCCCGCTTTGCTGGGCGGCCTCGGCCTGTTGGGCATCGATGTAGCCTTCTTCGAGCATGCGGTTGATGACGTAGGCGCGTCGTTCCAAGGCGGCCTCGGGCTTGGTGACCGGATCGTAAAGCGAAGGGGCCTGCGGCAGACCCGCTATGGTGGCCATCTCGGAGAGATTGAGATCCCATACATTTTTCTGAAAGTAATTCAATGCCGCCGCCTGCACTCCGTACGAGCCGTGGCCGAGGTATATTTGATTGAGATAAAGGTAGAGAATATCTTGTTTGCTGAACTTGCTCTCCAAACGGTGGGCGATGATGGCTTCCTTGAATTTTCGAGTAAACGTTTTCTGTCTGCCGATGAAACTTTTGGCCACCTGTTGAGTGATGGTGCTGCCTCCCTGGACGAGGCGGCCGGCTCGAATGTTTTTAAATACGGCCCGGATGATACCCATGGGATCGATGCCCTGATGGTTGAAAAAGTTGTCATCCTCGGATGCAATGAAGGCCGAGACCAATTTTTGAGGGATTTTATCGGCCGGCACCACATCTCGGCGGTTGACCGCGAATTCGCCGACCAAAATACCCGATTGGCTGTAAATCCGGGTGGTCAAAGGTGGATTGTATTCGTGAAGATCGTGGACTACGGGTAGGCTGGCTTGAATGAAAAGGTACGCAACGGCGATCCCACCGACGCCCACGACCAGCCAAAATCCCGAAATCGATGCAATCCACAACAGCACCCGCAGCCATTTGGGTCCCAGGTTGTTGGGATTGGCGACTTTAATTGAAGGATTGATGAACAAATTTTCCCAGAATTGTCTCATTCGAGCGAACAATGGTTAAAAAGACCTCCTCGATAAGGGTCCACATAAGAGGGATACCACAAAGTGAGAGTTTATAAAACTTTTTCGACCGGTCCGGCTTCGATCGAAGTTGTATTGTACCCGAAATCCCGGCTATCATAATCGGGATGAAACCGAAAATAGATAATCCTCAATCCGTTACGTTGTTCGAAGAGATATTTCCGGGGGATACCAACCCTTATGGCACGGCTTTCGGGGGCAAGATTCTGGCGCTGATGGATCGCGCGGCCGGCTTGGCGGCCTCACGGTATGCCCAGGTCCACTTCGTCACCGCTTCCATGGATGCGGTAGAATTCAAGGCTCCGGTTTTACAAGGTGAGATTGCCGAAATAGTTGCGAGAGTGGTATATACCTCCAAAAGGACCTGCGGTGTATATATTGAGGTTTTTGCATCAAAAAAAACTTCTTGGGAGCGCAGGCCCTGTTGTCAGGGACTTTTCTTCATGGTCGCCAAAGGGCCGGATGGGGAATCCCTGCCCATTCCCATGCTCGATCCATCGGATGATCAAAGCCGCAACTTGTGGCGCCAGGCGGCCGAGCTGCATCAAAAAATGCTACAGCGCCGCAGAGCTCAAACGATGGATGTATCGTGAAAGATTTATATTTCGAAACGTACGGGATCGCTAAAGTCTTTGCTCGAGAACGATAGCCTGTTGACGTAAATCCCGCTGGGATGCAGTTTGTGAAATGGTCCTAAGCCTTTCTTTGAGAGAAAGTTTTCTGGTTATCTTGGGAGTTCTCTCTAAAAGATCGGACATTTTTTCAACTGCTTGAAGGACCAGCTCTTCGTTGGGATGTTCGAGAATTCTCATGAGAACTTCCCAATCATCGATGAGTCCGAAACGATCCACCAAATCATCGATGGCCTTGACCAAATCACTGTATTGGGTGGCGTCGATAATCGTTTTAGTCAGTTTGAATCGATTGATTACAGCCGAGCTGTCCCGGGGTATTCTCCCGTTGCCTTTTCGGATCGGCGTTTGGTTTTCTACCGGGTCTGATTTGGTTTTTCTCGAGTTTCTAACGGGTGGTTTTTCCTTTCCCGGTTTTTTCAATAACTCTCCCGCCATGCCCTGATCGAAAAGTCTATTCAGGTCGGATTTGTATTTGTCGTACCGGGTTGAATGATCCGTGAGATCTTTTTTGGTTCTATCCCGACGCCTCATGTGACTAGGCCGGTCTTTTGATTTGTCGATTTCTTTCCAGCTTGGCCGGTCATAAGCCATCTCTTCTCCTATTCTTTTCTGTCTTGTATCCGCTGGTTCCAGGGAAACCGGGAACAGACTGTAGAGGGACAACAATTTAAATTTTAACTTCTACGAACGTGTTCGTCAATATCAATCGACGGGTTTGATTCAATCATTTTGCCATATGAGAAGTCGAGGGGTTTCCAGGCAAATGACACTTCTCTTGACCTGATACGAGTTCCCGTCTACTATGGCGCAAAGTTCGATTGGTCCATTCCTAGAGAGGAGTAGTCTCATGTCGCGCCTGTGTTGGAGGCTGTTGGTTGTTTTGTCGTTTGCGTTGAGCATTTGGGCTTGCACCAAGAAACAAGAGTCTAAGACTGTTCGAGCCGTGCCTGCGGATGTTGATGTTTTGGCGCACATTGATGGCAAACCGCTCATGGAATACGCGCGAAAAATGATGACCGCTACGTCGGCCGGCAAAGAGGGCGATACAACTGCGTTTGCCTTGCTCGAATCAAAAGTGAAAGAAATGGTAGGTATTGGTTTGGATCAGATCGATGACGTGACCGTGATCGGATATTCGGATCCAAACAACGCCGTCGCTTTTATCGTGGAAGGATTGAAGGCGGATTCGTTAAAGGGGGAAAAACGAGCCGATCACAACGGAGTCGGGCTTTATTATATGGAAAGAGAAATCAATTATGCGCCTCTTGAGGGATTGGGCGTTGTGGCTGGTTCCTCACAGGATATGCTTGCCAAGGTGCTCGATACCTACACGGGCAAGGCCGATAACGTCACCAAAGGCAATCGATCCAAGGTGCTTGAAAAATTTCAGGGCCTCAGTGCGGGGTTGGACCAGTTGCGGGTCTATGTCCTGAATCCCAAGCTGCCCGAGCAAGCGTCCGAGAAAATCCACCTTGTGGGAGCCGGATTTTTCATGCATTTGGACAAGGGCCTGACGCTTACTTTGTTGAGCGACGAAAATGGCGCCGCAGGGATAAAAGCACAGATAGATCAAGGAATTATGGCGGTGAAAATGATGCTTTCAGGCGGCGGCGGATTGGGATTGCCCATTAAATTGGATGATGAGATCAAAAAAGCGCTGACGGATGTCTTGGAAAAAATCGAAGTGAGCCAAAGCGGCGCCAATGTATCAATTTTATACCGGTCCAGCCTCAAGCCTTTGATAGAAAAAGGATTTTCTTTTGCCATGCAGAAGCTGGCGTACAATTTGACGCCTGAGCAACCCTCGGAGGGGGAAATAACGCAACCCGAAAAGAAAGAATAAACTCGCCAGTTGCATAAAATGCCGTCATCCTGGATAGATTCTATCCAGGATCCATTGTTAAAATTATAGATTCCGGCTTAATACATGCCAGAATGACATTGTTTCCAAAAGCCACAAAAAGTTAAATCCCGGCTCAATCAAATATATGCACACATTTTGTTGTAGTCAGCTAATTTCGTGCGCTCTCAATACATCGTTATATGCAACGTTGGGGTAAATTCAAATACGGTATAGGTTCTATGTTTTAAAAAATTTTCTTTTCCGGCTTTTCAAACCAAGCATGAGCTTGTCGGCAATCGGTGACCAAACCTGTTCGATCTCTTTCACTTTGAGAAGCCTTGCGAGCGGCAGTGAAAGCGTGACAAATACGCTGGAAACCCCGGCAATGACAATCATCGCCCCGAGCAATCCATTGGGATCCATCATCCGAATCAAACCCTGTCTCACCAGCCAACCGACTGCTGCCAGAGGTATTGAGAGCACGATTGCCCGAGCCATGGCGAGATACGTCCCAAGCGCCGGATTACGGGTCTTTCGATTCCAGATCGTGTACAACACGAATGCTTGCAAGATACCCGACAATGCAACCCCCAAGGCGACACCGGGAGCTTGGAACATGCGCATGAACAACCAATACAAAGGCAGAGATGCCAAGACCGCAAGTGTGGTGCAAACAGTCGGCAGCCAGGTGTTTTTCATGGCGTAGTAACCCCGTACAAGAATATTCACCATGGCCATGGCAAACGCCCCCGATAGAAACACCTGCAGGGCCAAGCTGGTTTGTTGGGTATCTTCCTGTCCAAAAGCGCCGCGTTGAAACAACACCACCACAACTTCTTTTGCAATTACAATCATGAGCGCAGAGGCCGGTATCACCAAGCAAATATATCGTCGTATGGTTTGATCAAGAGCTTGAACCAATTTGGATAGTGAGTTTTGGGCGTACAGTCTTGCAAGATACGGAAAAGATGCGACTCCGGCGGCTTGTCCGAACAGCGCGATGAGCAGCATGTCAACCCGAAGGGCGTAATTGAGGGATGCGATCGAGCCGGGGCCCAAGTAGGATCCGAACAGTCTGAAAAAAAACTCGGTTGAAAATGTCATGCCCAAGCCTAGGATAAGAGGCAGGGTCAACCATATGAATTGTTTGATCTCGGGATGAAAAATCCTAAAACATGGTCGAAATCGCATGCCTATCCGGATTGCGCCGAAGACTTGCAAAACCAGCTGCCCCAGGATGGCTCCCGCCAAAACTCCCCAAGAAAATCCCTCGACCCCCAGATGTTCGGCAAATATCAACCCGCCTGCAATGATGCCCATGTTGTATACCAGGGGCGCCAGCGACGGGATGAGAAAGCGTCCTTTTGCATATTGCACGGCCATGAGCAACCCGCCCAAAAAGAAACAGATCTGAGCGGGTAGGATGATGCGGGTCATTCGTACGGCTTTGGCGATGATGTCGGGACGCCCGGTGTATCCCGGAGCCACCCACTCGATCAGCACGGGGGTTGCGAGCATTGCGAGGATGGTCACTCCAATCATTACCAGGCTGAAAACAGTCATGACGGTGGACAAGAGCCGAAAGCCTTGGCTTTCATCTTTACGCTCCAGATACGTGGTGAACAAGGGTATGAACGTGACCGACAAATATCCGCCCGCCACGATGTGATTGAGGATATCCGGTATCTGAAAAGCGATGTTGTATGCGTCTACGTCGCCGCTTGCGCCTGCGGTGTAGGCGATGTAGGATTCACGCACCTGGCCCAAAACTCTTGATAGGAGCACCGAGCCCATGACAATCAAAGAAGCCCGCCCAATCTTACCGCCGAGTTGATCTGTTTTCTTGTCGCTCACCTTTCTGCTCCCATGTTGCCGACAACATAGCATTGAATGGGATATTGGTTCCAATGATTGTTATTATCCCTGTCTGGTGGTAAACTTTCTCGAGTGAGTGAGGGGAAAGACAGGAGGTGCGTCATTAAACAAGACTCCATAAACCGAAGGGATTTTCTCAAGAAGACTGCGGTTGTATCGGCGGGTGTGGTGATGGGAGGCCGCATGAATCTTAGCGCGGCTGCCGGCCGGCCTGTGCTTGCCAGCATTTCGGGCGCCTCGGTCGAGAAGCATGCCGAGCAGGCAATAGAAAAAATACTCAAGCCTTTTGGAGGCATGCAGGCGTTTGTCAAAAAAGGGCAAAGCGTGCTCATCAAACCCAATATGGGATTTCCGACTCCTCCCGAACAACGGGCGAATACTTCACCAAGACTCATTGCCGCGGTGGTCAAGCACGTGATCCGATGCGGGGCATCCAAGGTCCTGGTCATCGACAATCCGGTTCGCCGGCCGGAAGCTTGTTTGCGGGTAAACGGCATTCAATCCGTACTGTCGGATTTGGATGTGCACCTGTTGATGCCGACCAGCGAAAAAGCCTACGTGGAGACGGACATACCCAAGGGAAAGTCATTAAAAAGAACCAAAATTTTAAAAGAGGCGTTGCATATTGATGTGCACATCGCCATGCCGGTGGCCAAATCGCATAATGCGGCGGGTTTTTCAGGCGGGCTCAAGGGCATGATGGGTTTGATTCTGGATCGCGAAAGCTTTCACTCTCGGTATGATTTGAACCAGGCCATAGCGGATCTCAATACAGTGCTCAGGCCCAATTTGATTGTCATGGACGGAATCAGTGTCATGTCCACGGATGGGCCGGCGGGACCAGGCAAACTCATTTCCTGCAATACAATTGTGGCCGGATTGGATCCGGTTGCGGTGGATGCCGCTGGAGTGAACCTGGCGCCTTTGTATGGGCGAAAAATTAAACCTCAACAGATAAAACACATCAAGAAAGCCGTGGAACACGGCTTGGGTGTCTATACGCCGGCTGATGATCAGGTGGTGAAACTGACACTGTAGTCCGAATACGAGATACGTTGTTTTCAAGGGAGGTATATCGAGAATGCTGGTGCTTGCGATGGGTATCGTATGGTTGGCTGCGGCTGAAGCCCAGCCCGCTGGTGTTTCGAAGGCGGCTGCGGTCGAGATCATGGGCTATCTACCTTCCAAGGGATTTACTCCCAGCGGCTCGGCTGAGCATTTCGTCGGAAAAAAACTGTTTGATTATATGAACGGTGGAGCGGAGCTCTATTTGGCCTATGGGTTTGTGGATCTGGCAGTAAGAGAGTACGAATTTGAAGGGGAGAATGCGTTTGTCGCCCTATACCGCATGCAAAATCCCGCGGGCGCCTACGGGATTCATCTAACCGCAGCAAGTGGACAAAAGATGGGCTTGGGTGAGGTGCCGGCAATCTACTCCCGTGGAATGATCTCCTTTTTCAAAGGAAAATTTTATGTGAGGGTGGTAAGCCGGAGTCAGGAATCGGGTGAAAAAAGTAAATCATTTCTATCGAGACTTGCCCGTAGCACGGTTTTGAGGTTGCCGGGAAGCGCGAAATCGCCGATACGGATAAAATCGTTGCTTCCCGATGGGTATACACCGGGGACATTACGCTATCTCGTCAATCCCGAAACCGCCCGGACCATCTGGTTTGGGGATGAAGGCCGAATCGTATTGTCTGAAAAAGCTTGGGCGCTGACCGCCTTCTACCCAGAAAAAGAAGGCGACATTCAGCTTACTCGGGCATCCTATCCCCAAAAAGAAGCCGCGGTTTCAGTTTGTCGAAAACTTGCGGACGAGCTGGGCCTCAGCCCAAAAAACGATCCAAAGGGCTGTTGTGAGGCCAAGGGTAAAGGTTCGGATGAGCTATATCATGCCATATCCGTCCGGGGAGCCTCTTTGGGTTGGGTGGCTGCGGCGCCCGATGAGACCACGGCTGTGACTTGGATCAAAAAGATCAATCTTGCAAAATAAAATTGTGATGTTTGTGTTTATGTATCCGGTTGCCACGAAGCAGTATGTAGATTCTGCCGCGGATCGGCTTTTTTTGATTTGAAACCGGTTCCATTGGGTAGGTGGTTACGGACAAGTGAGGTGCTACATGGCAGGTTTGACCGGATTGCGGCTTGGTGTCCTTCTATCCATGGTTGCGGGTTTTACAGCCTGCACAGCACCCCGGGAGAATGTGGCGCCGGTGGATGCACCCAGAACCGCCACGAAAGTTACCGGGCCTGAAAAGATCGTGTTGTTGGATCGTGCGCTCGAGTTGCAGGATGAAAAAGAGCCCTTCGTTACTTCGGTAACCTTTGATTTTTCCCTGCCCTCCCGCCCACGCCGGGCCAGGTTGTTGTTGCGGTACGACGGCGTTCCCGGCGCGACCGACGAGGACTACCTCATGGGCCGGTACCGTCATATCGTCGAGCTGAACCAGCGGTATTTGATGGATCTCAATACATTCTCCCAGGGACAAGAACACATGGTGGTGTACACGAAATGGATCCCGGTGGGCATGTTGAAAAGACATAATGTTTTGACTTTCATTGCCGGTCATGACGGCAGGCGTGAGGGTCGACCGGATTGTGATGAGTATGTGATGTATTCTGCAGTGATGGAGCTCGATTGGTAACTACTGCTCGTCTGGGACGAGCCGTCGAGGGGATTGAGGCGTTTTGGCGCCGGTTTGAGCGGGGTCGGTTTTTGGTTTTTTGGGTTTGATGTTGATCTTGGCGGCCAGCTCCTCGGAAAGTTCTTTGACTACCTTGACGTAGTTATGGTCCGGATTGTACCGAAACACCGCTCGGTAATTGGGGGTTTTTTTCAGTATGGGTTTGTTGAGGCGCCAGCCGTGTTTTTTGAGGTAGTTGGCGGCAGAAGCCAAAGCGTCTTGCCAGACATCCAGGTTCACCATACCGTCTTTGTCATGATCAACCCCGTACCCTTTGATGCTGGTCGGCATGAACTGCACCAATCCTACGGCTCCTGCATAGGATCCCATGACGTTCAGGGGATCTTCTGGAAATTGCTCCAAGAGAGTCTTGAGCTCTTTTTGCGCCCACTTGCTCCGACGAGGATGACTGATGGATAGTGTGGTCAGAGCGTTGAAAGCCGGATAGGTGCCTTTGTGATTGCCGAATTTCGTCTCGACCCCCACCAAACCCATGAGGACCCATCGGTCCACTTTGTAGCTCTGCTCGATCTGGTGGAGCAGTTTTTTCTTTTGCTCGAAAAACTCCAGTCCTGCGCTGATTACTTGTGGATTGATAAAAAGTTTGCGGTATTGTTCGTATGGAAGATGCTCGGCAGGCTTTTGCATCTTTTCTACGACTTGCGGTACCAGGTCTGCACGGTTGTCGCCGAACCAAACCCGCAGTTTCTCGGGACTGAATCCTTGGCTCGAAAAAACATCGAGCAGGCTGCGTAGTTTTTTACGTTGCTCTGGTTGTGTGAGGGTGAAAAAGCCCTCGCCGTCTCCAGGGGCTTTTTTGATCTCCCCGGTTTTCAGGACGATGGGAGCGCTATATGGAAAATCGGTATCGCTCAGCTTTGCAATCATTTTGATCCCTTTTCCTTGCGGATCAGGGATGGGGCCGCCCGGTTCGACCTGCTTTACAGGTTTAAGCCAACCACGCAGAAAATGACCGGTGTCCAAGTCTATTTCGGCGTGCAAAACGACCCTTCATATGAACGAAGAACCAAACACAAACTCGACACCTACCGCAAAGCCGGACTCGATGTTATCTCTTTATACCCAGCAGATCTCACCGGACCGTA
>JBFFBT010000142.1:0-14623 GCA_041560255.1 Myxococcota bacterium
ATAAAAGAAAAATCATCGTCTTTCCAGGTTTTTTATGCCGAATTTGGTTTCGATGCATTTTACCGTGTGGGACATGCGCATGCGGGTGATTACTTGAGCTCCCTAAGATTATCGACAATTTTTTTTGCATGGTTAATCAATAGTTGCGGTATACCGGGGGTGGCCTCCAAGGAGTCCGCCAGCCTACTTGCTTGGGATAACAAACGTTTGAAGGGTTTTTCAATTGGTTTGGGTGTCTTGTAGGGAGACATCTGCTCCTTGAGCATTCTACGTACACTCGCCGGCTCGGGCTCTGCGTAAGCCAAATTTTTGATTTCCTTGAATTTATCGTCCGGGATATCAGCCTGAGTGCGGGCCTTTCTCAGCATATCGACCACTTGTATGTCGGGCTCGAATCTTCGGGTGGCGTCGTTTTTCAACAAGGCGGGGTCTTCGGTTTTGAGAAAATGGTAGGAAGCCGTAAGCTTTTGCGCCGTTTGGGGTTGTATCCGGATTTCCTTGCGGCAATACGTTTCAAAATCTTGATAACCCCACTGTTGGTATAGTTTTTTTTGCCTTACTCGGTACAATTTGCTTCCCAGGTCGATCCAAGAAACCTTGAAGTTACGCGCCGCTTGGAGCAAAGTATAGCGTTCGGAGCCCGGCTCGACATTTTTCATGAAATCCGAAATGGCGAGGCTGGATTTGCTTTCTATTTCTACCATGTTCGTCTTCTTCTCGGTTCGCTTTGTGATCTCATGCGCCATCGGGTTGTCGAAAAGTCCCATGGCGTTGCCGTCCTGCATACCACATCTTGCAGCAACCCGGCAACCGGTAGGATGAAAGTTGGGTTGACGTCCATGAAAAAAAAGGATATATCCCAAAACCCGTCGAGGATTTGATCTCAGTGTGGACATCTCGAATAACTACGGAAGAAGATTTTGCGACAATGAGAATCGGTCTTGAATTGAGAGGAAGTTATGCATCTGGATACGGTATACCGTGTAGGCGATGACGGCGTAATGCAGTTGGCCGGTCATGATGTGCGCAGGTTGCTGGAAAAATTTGGGAGCCCTTTGGTTGTGTTGTTGGAAGAGCGAATTCGCGCCAACTGCCGGGCCTACCGGAGGCAAATCGAAAACTACCCGCGTACCCGGGTTTACTACGCCTCCAAAGCCTTTCTTTCTATCGGTTTGTGTCGATTGATGGAAGAAGAAGGTTTGGGTCTGGATGTGGCTTCGGAGGGTGAGCTTCAAACGGCGTTGGCGGCAGGGTTTGATCCCGAAAAGATCTTGCTGCACGGCAATGCCAAGACCACGCAGGAGCTTGCCCTGGCTTTGGAGTACGGCGTTGGAAGAATCGTCATCGACAACTTGGAAGAAATACAAAGACTCGGGCAGTTGTGCGAGCGGCTGGACCGTTCGGCCCAAGTGTTGGTCCGGGTAACACCCGGAGTCAAGCCCTCGACCCATCACTATGTGCAGACCGGTCAAAAGGATTCGAAGTTTGGGTTCAATCTGGCTGGGGGCTCGGTCTTGGAGGCCGTTCGCAAGGTGCTCGCCGTCAAGCGCTTGCGGCTGGTTGGGCTGCACTGTCACATCGGGTCACAGATTTTTGCATCCAACCCATACCGGATGGCCGCCCGCAGCATGATGGAGCTGTACGCTAATATAAAAAACGAGTTGGGAGCGCCCTTGGATGAGCTGAACTTGGGAGGGGGATTGGGTATAAAGTATTCTTCCGAAGACGTGCCGCCTTCGGTTCAGGAGCATTTGGAGAATCTGCGCATGACGGTGTTGGAAGCCGCCGATCAGCTTGGTATAGAGCCTCCGTTGCTGTGCGACGAACCCGGCCGATCAATCATCGGGCGGGCGGGCGTTACTCTATATACCGTACAGAGCACCAAGAAAATCGAGGGGGTGAGGAATTATGCGTCGGTCGACGGGGGCATGACCGACAATCCCCGCTACGCGCTCTATCAGGCCAGGCATGAAGTGCTCGCGGCTTGCCGCTTACACGAACCATGCGACCGGATGTGGTCCGTGTCGGGCCGGTGCTGTGAGTCCGGCGATATGTTGATTCATGATGTCGCCTTGCCCGATCTGGGTGAGGGGGACGTGTTGGCCGTCATGTGCACGGGTGCTTACACGTACAGCATGGCCAGCAACTACAATCGAGTAGCCCGGCCTGCGGTAGTGTTGGCCCGGCCGGGCCGGGTGGAACTGCTCATTCGACGAGAAAGCCATCAAGAGCTGTTGCGACTCGATGAAATTCCGTCTTGGTTGATAAGAGAAGGTGAGGAAAGATCATGATGCCGAAGACAGTGATGAAATTTGGCGGGACCAGCTTGGGTAGTGCGGATGCCATGCGGCGATCGGCCAAACATGTGTTGAAAGAGCCTCGGTCCAAGATGGTGATTTGCTCAGCGGTAGGTGGTGTGACCGATTTGTTGCTCGATGCCGCCGATAAAGCCAAACGCGATATAGAGGTGACCGGCGCACTCGAGGTCATCCGTAAACGTCATCAAGAGATTGTCGGGCAATTGGCGGTCAAAGTAGAAGATCTTCCCGATTTCGACCGGGAGTTGGAAAGGCTCGTCAAGGGCGTGTCCATGTTGCGTGAGCTCACCCCCAGGGTCAAGGACGCCATTGTGTCTTTGGGTGAAAGAATCAGCGTAAGGATATTTGCCGCGCTTTTGAGATCTTTGGGACAGCCGGCCGAGGCTTTCGATAGTTGGAAGCTTGGTTTTCAAACCAATGACAACTATGGTTGCGCCGAGATGAATCCGGATTGTTATCCCAAGCTCAAAAACGCTATGTCCAAGCTCGAATCCGGTCTCGTTCCGGTAGTGACGGGGTTTATCGGGCAGTCGAAGGATGGTGAGATCACTACGATCGGTCGGGGAGGCTCGGACTTGTCGGCCGCAATCTTTGGGGCTGCCGCACAATGTGAAGAGATTCAGATTTGGACGGATGTGCCCGGCATATTGCGGGCCGATCCCCGGATCGTGCCGGGTGCCGAGATCATTGCCGAAATTAGTTTTGAAGAAGCCGCCGAGCTGGCCTATTTCGGGGCCAAGGTGCTGCATCCCCGTACAATCGAACCGGCTCGGAAAGACGGCATTCCCGTACGGGTTTTGGGTACCTTTTCGGTGGATCCGGACAGCCCCGATCCGATCTCCAAACAGGGAACTCTGATTCATGACGGTGCCGACATAGAGCTGGTCCGCGCCCTGGCGTTGCGCCAGAAAGTACAGTCTCTGCATATTCAGTCCAGCCGGATGTTGGAAGCGCCGGGATTTTTATCCAACGTATTCGGAATTTTCGCCAAGCATAAGATATCCGTTGATGTCATTGCCACCAGCGAAGTGTCGGTATCCATGACCTTCGACCGCGATGGAGAAGATTTGATTGCTGCGATGAATGAGATCCACGCTTTTGCCCAGGTGGAGAAAATCTCCGATCGCAGCATCCTGTGTCTGGTTGGTGCGGGCTTGCGTAAGGATACAACATTGCTGGCGAAGATTTTTGACATTCTGGCTCGAAACGATGTGCATCTGAACGTCATTTCCCAGGGCGCGTCCAGGATCAACATCACCTTGGTCATGGACGCATCGCATGCCAAGACCGCCATGCGTTCGCTTCATGATGCATTGTTTTCCTGATCCTCGTTTTCAAGTATGCATGCCGGGTGTACGACCATGTTCATGGGGTCCAAGATACGAAGTTTGCGGATGGCGGCGTTTGATCTGGAGAGTGTGCTGACGCCGGAAATCTGGAAAGCGGTGGCTGCACACAGTCGGGTCGAGGAGTTCGGGCTTACCACCCGCGACAGTGGGAATTACGGTGAGTTGATGCGGCATCGAATGCGGCTATGCCGCGAGCATGGTTATACGCTCGCCAAACTTAGGGAGGTCGTTGCGGATATGTCGCCGTTTTCGGGGGCCGCCGATTTGATCGGGTGGCTTCAGCAACGCATGCGGGTGGTGATTTTATCAGATACATTTTATGAGTTGGCGCAGCCGCTGCTCGGGCGGCTTCGAGGCGCCTTGGCGCTTTGTCATCATCTTCGGATCGATGCCGAAGGGTATATCTGTGGATACCGGCTCTGGAGTCTCGATGCCAAACGCGAGGCGGTCAAAAGTTTCCGTCGGATTGGCTACGAGGTTCGCGCGGTTGGGGATTCATATAACGATCTCAATATGTTAAAAGAGGCGGATCGAGGTTGTTTTTTTTCTGCGCGTGAAGAGCTGGCCCGCAAATACCCCCAGTTTCCAAAATTGCAGGAATATGAAGAACTTCGGTTGTTTTTGGACCCAAACGATTGAATCCAAGCGAAGTTGAATATTGATTTGTTGCTTCCGTCTCATTATGCTAGGAATCATATTGTGAAGAACGGTTGCAACGTTGTGTTCGGTATCGCTATTTTCGCGTTACCATTCGAGAGGGAGAAGAAAGATGAAAACAAGAACCATATTGCTTATCGTTGTGATGTGTTTTGCATTGGGATCTACGATTGGTTGGGCGGCCGAGACCAAGCCGGGGTTCCAGATTACCAAGCAAGAGACGATTAGGTCCTTGTTACAAAAAAACCTAGGCAAACAAATTGTTTTGCAGATGGATTCGGGGACTCAGGTGTTCGGCACCATCAAGATGGTGGGAAAGAGTTTGGTGCATGTGACCAAACCCAAGGGGAAAGAATATTTCGATATCATCATTCTGATCGATAAGATCGAAGCCCTTGAGATCATGGTCAAATCGGATTGAGGGTGTTTTCGATCCGTTGCATGATCCGGCTTGGCTATGGTTTTCAAAGTTCGACTCAAATCCGTTTTGGTTCGGGGTTGAAGACGTTCTGCATACAATAGAAATATCCTAAGGATTGGATTGAGGGCCGGGACAAGGGTATAATGAACCGACCTTCAGCCGCCCCTGGTTGTTGCGGGTGATACAACCGTACGAAGAAAGGAACCTCGATGCCGAAAAGTGTCCTGATTTTGGTTGCTTATGTGTTGATGCATTGCGGATTTACGACTTCGGTCCAGGCATTTCAACCCGGTGATGTTGTAGCCCAGCTGCAGTTTCCGGGATGTTGTCCGATGGGCGCAACCTATGATGGTGAGGCGTTGTGGGTAAGTGACCGGAAAGTCAATAAGATCTTTCGCATCAGCACGCGCACTGGACAAGTCTTGGCGGAGATTCCGACTCCGGGTATACGCCCCACCGGGATGACGTGGGATGGCAGGTATCTATGGGTTGCCGATCGCGACAACCAAGAGCTGTTTCGATTGGATCCGAGAACCGCCATCGTGGATCGGACCTTTCGTATATCCGTCCGGGCCCCTCGGGGTTTGGCGTGGGACGGAGAGTGCATCTATATGGCCAGCGCAAAGAACGACGTCATCTATTGCCTCGACCCGGATGACGGCACCATCATGCGCAAGATACGGGCTCCGGACAATGCCGTGACCGGGTTGACGTTTGACGGCAAGCATTTATGGGCCGCTGATCGAAGTTGGGACGAGCTGTACATGCTCGATCCGAAGGAGGGTCATGTGATTGGGATCTTGAAGAGCCCGGGTCCCCATCCGTTTGGCTTGGCCTTTGACGGACAACATATTTGGAATGTGGATTACCAAACGCGTAAGATTTATGCCATCAACATCAACCAGGGTGATTTCAAGAGAAACCTTGGAGAGCGCAACCTGCAGGTCGAATATGTCATACATTTTCAAAATCAGGGACCGGATCCCATCCGGGAGGCCAACTTTTTCGTGGCGGTCCCTAAAGATCGCTATCACCAGGAAATTGTCGGGGTGCCGACGTTCTCGAAACACCCAATCGGCATGCTCGAAGATCGCTGGAAGCAACGTATTGCGCATTTTAGGGAAAAGAACATCCCTGCAGGAAAGCATTTGGCCTATAGCATGAGCTTGAGCGCCAAGCTGAAACATACGCGATTTTGGATTGTCCCCGAGAAAGTAAAACCCTTGGGCACGATCTCGAAAAAGATCCGACTCGCTTATTTGGGCAACAACACCAAATACCGCATTATGGATCCGGTGGTGCGCGAGGCGGTCAAAAAGAGCGTGGGATCCGAAACGAATCCGTATTGGATTGCCAGGAAGTTGTATCAATTTGTTTTGGAGAAGCTGGATTACAAGCTTTCTGGTGGTTGGGATTCTGTACCCTTGTTGTTGGAACGCGGGACGGGTTCTTGCTCCGAGTACGCTTTCGTTCTCATTGCTTTGTGCCGGGCGGCCGGAGTACCTGCACGATGGGTGGGCGGCATCGCCACCCGGGGTGATGATGCTTTTGTGGATAACGTGTTTCATCGTTGGGCGGAGATATATCTGCCGGGTTATGGTTGGATCCCGGTCGATCCGGACCGGGGCGACAAAACGACCCCCAGAAACCAGGCTTTGGGCTTTGGAAATCTGGAAAACACCCTGCTGGTAACGACCGTCTCCGGTGGAGAGAGCGAGTATCTGGGTTGGAAATACAATGGTGATGTACAATGGTCTTTCAAAGGCCGCAACCGTGCGTATGTCGAGCATATCGGCGAGCTGGCGCCGGTCACTCCGGCCGACGACCCGGCTTCCGAGTTGCCCGAGCTGATTGACAGCGAAGTGCCGGTCTCCCAATCTCCGATCATGGTCGGTCCGAAGCAACCCGATCAAAAACCCAGTTCAAAAACCGAATCCAACCAGAAAAGACCGGCCGCCCCCGCCGAAAAAAAACAACCTTGATTGCGTATCAGCCCTGACTCAACCAGGCTTCGAAATCTCGTGTACCGCCGTCACCCCAGGACGCGGTGGCTATCGAGGCGAAAGTTGTTTTTGTTGACGTGGTGGATTTCTTCGTGCAATTCTGCCCTGAGACGATCCGCGATGATGTCAGGCTTTTCTTGTCTTTCGACAGAAAAGGCATCCCCGTCGCGTAGTTTATAAGGTGATCTACCGGGATGCCGAAAGTACGCCGCGCAGATGTTCAGGAAAAAATCTTTGACCTGTTGGTAGTGGGGGCGGGGCCCGCCGGAGCGGCATGCGCACTCCAAGCCAAGCGGGATGGTTTGGACGTGTTGGTCGTTGGTGACGAACCGATCGGCGGATTGATCCGGGCGGCCAGAAGATTGGACAACCTACCGGCTTTGCCGGGGATCAATGGGGCCGGGTTGGCCGAATTGCTTCATCGGCAGCTTACTGCTCTGGACGTTTTGGTCGTCAGGGATCGAATCGAAAGTTTGTGGGTGGATCATCTTCTTTTCCGGGCGGAAGGGGCGGAAATTGGGCGGGTGACTGCCCGGAGTGTGTGTTTGGCTACCGGAACCCGGCCGGTGGATTATCCCCTGGAACCTCGACCTGGGTCCCTCCTGCGCGACGCCAGACAACTACCGGACTCGCTCGTCGACCAAAAGGTGGTGGTGGTGGGAGGAGGAGAGGCCGCCTTGGATACGGCTCTAACCGCCAGGGATCGGGGCGCCGAGGTGCGTATCTTGGTGCGATCGGATCGCTTGCGATCCAACCAGAGCTTGATCGAAGAGGCGGAGTCGTCCGGTGTACGGGTGAAGTTTCAAAGCCGGGTGATGCGGGTGTCCGGTCGTACAGGAGATTGGAGTATAGAGCTTTGCGATCACGAGGTGGTTCGCGCTCATTTCTTGGTCGTGTGTGTCGGCCGGACGCCGGGTTGTGCGTTGCTCCAAAAATTGACGCGTCATGAGCTCGCACAAAGCGTGGTGCAACCCGAGTTGCCCGGTGTGTTTCTGGCGGGAGATCTGATTCGAGGCAGACAGAGGTATGTCGCTTCGGCTTTTGGAGACGGCCAAAGGGCCGCGATAGAGGCTTTTGGTTATCTGGAGGAGAAAAAGACATGTTGGATCCGGTAGGTTCGAAAGCGTTTGAGGTTGTCAAAATTTATGGAGACGCCCAGGTCGCCGAAGTGGGAGTGCTTCGGTTCCGGGGCAGCGAACGTCACATCATCGAAGTGGTCGACGGGTTGGCTCCTCCGATCGAGAGGGAGCGGAAATGGATCATCAACATATCGACGCAGTTCGGGTGTCCGGTACACTGTCCTTTTTGTGATGCGGCTTTCGATTATGCGGGCAATCTCGATACCGAGGAGTTGCTCATGCAGGTTACGTGGGCATTGGAGCGTCATCCCGGGATGGCGAAGATCTGCCGGAAACTCAAGGTACATTTTGCCCGCATGGGGGAGCCGGCTTATAACCCGAACGTACTCGAAGCCATGGACAGGTTGCCGGATGTGGTGCGCGGGGAGGGTCTGTGGTGTTGTGTGGCCACGGTGGCTCCGAGCGGCCGGGATGATTGGTTCGAGCGGTTGTACGAGGTCAAGGAAAAACACTTTCGAGGTAGGTTTCAACTGCAGTTTTCGGTCCAATCCACCTCGGAGGAGGTTCGAGATCGACTCATACCGGTAAAGCATTGGTCGCTTGAAAAGCTCGAGAAGTATGGAAGCGGTTTTCACCAGCCGGGTGACAGAAAGGTCGTGCTCAACTTCGCGCTCGCTCGGGATGCCTCGTTCGATCCCCGGCGGGTAGCCGATTTGTTCGATCCGGACAGATTCGCTCTCAAGTTGACGCCCATCAATCCCACCGCAACCGGACGGGATAATGGCTTCGAGACCGTATTGCGATCCGATCGGGATAAGATGCTCAAAGACGCGATCGCACAGTTGACCGAACATGGATTTGATGTGGTCATCAGTGTGGGAGATGAGCGCGAAGATCAAATCGGGTCCAATTGCGGCCAGGCCGTCAGGGTGGAGAGAAAAAACGGCCTGCAATAGTTTGTGGGTTGCGCGCCGGTCGGTTGGAGTGCGATACTCTTGGGTATGTTGTTTGGATCCCGCAAGGATTTGCTACAAGCTCACACGGATCTCAAGGATTTGAGTCGGACAGAAGCGACCCCGAAGCAATTGGGCGATTGGTTGCGCGCCCATCGCCTCCAGTTGAAAGATTTGGCCATCGAGCAAGACATGGAAACTCTGGTCTTGCGCGGGCAACTCGAACGCGCAACGCAATTTTACGAGCAACATGCCTTTGCCCGCATCGCCCGTAACGCCGGGCTCAAAAGCGGTGTCTTGGTGTTCATGGGCGCGCTGGCAATCGTCATGATACGAGATCCGGTCATGCAACCCTTGGGAAGCTGGTTTTTTATCCTGCTCGCCATGTTGGGCGCCGGCCTCTTCGGTTGTGGATACCGCACATACCAGCACCCCCGAAGCGACACCATCTATACCCAAGGCAGATTTTCCACCGCAAGGCAAGCCAAATCTTCGGATGGAGTGTGCCTGATGCTGTTGTCCGGGGTCTTTTTACTTTTTGCGATCGCCGGTGATCTGATATTGCCTCATCTTCTGTAAAACCAAACAACTTGGTTTCACTCGATGCTTTGGTACAACAATTCGTTGATGTGTTTTTGGATAAGTTCAATATTTTTAGATGATTACACGCAACATTTCTCATTGACAGGTTCAGCATGAAGCGCATATTTTTATAGTATGTAAAATCTCCGATAACCCTATGAATTGGCATGGAAGGCTCAATGTGGATTTTTCTCCATGATTCTGATTGGTTCGAGATTACTTCCCCGATGCGCGATTTTTTTACTCCAAAAGCTGAACATGTCGGTTTTTTTAGGGTATCAGATGCAAAAGTATATCTTTTTCGATTTATGCGCTCCATCGATGCGATGGGAGTCTTCCGGAAAATCATTCAGGCTCAAACAAACCATTCAGCATCCAATCTAGAAAATTTACGAGACGATCATGTAATCGATATCATGGCAGAAATCCTGGCGCGTGGTGGATTGAAGCTGGGTCAAGCCATACATCCGGCCCGATATCGAGGCATTTGGCATACTACCCCCAGATCCATTGAGGATGCTCTCTTCGAACAACCCGCGCTGAAAGAGTCGCCTCCTGCACCAGCGAATGGTTGGATTAAAATCAGGATTGTTGATGACGAGACAAACAGGCCAGCTATGGGAATCGGGTTGGATATTAAATTTCCAGATGGATATGAGTCGCATTATCCTGTTGGTGTAACCGGCAACATAGAAGTGAGAGCGATTGCATCGGGTCGGTGCGACATAAGCTGCAATTTCAGTGATGTCTATATAGAGGATTGTTTTAAATTTGTTAAAGTGGGTGAAAATTCTGCAGAGCAAAAAGGTGTCCAACGACAAGATCAGAGAGCGGCTGATACGCAGGATGATTACAAAGCACAAAAGGGATCTCATCTTTTGGATATCGAGGAGCATAAAGTAAAAGATGGAGAGACCCTGGAAAGCCTGGCAAAACAAAACGATCTAACTTGGCAACAGTTGGCTTATTTCAATTATGGTACGAAAGACTTAGCAAAGGTGAATCTCTTTGTGGCCAATATGGTTGGAAGCTCAAAAATGACCGAGGATGGTAAGACATATGTATTTCAATCCTCGGATGACCCTGGAATTGTGTATATTCCAAAAAGATGGTCTTTAGCCAATCTTGATACCGACAGCATTCATACGATTCGGGTAAAGAAGGTACGCACGAGAAAGGATATCACTTTAGAATTGAAAACCAGCGAAGGATTGGAAATCCCAGAAGCGGAATATTCCGTTGTTTTTGCAGATGGATCCGAAAAGAATGGTCTGCTCGACAAAAAAGGTTTTGCGACAGTATCGCCATCCATACCTGGGCCTTTTTCGGTTACCTATCCCAATCATGATGACATCAGAGCCAAAAGCATGGCGGCGGCAATGTCTAAGGAGCTACAGGAAAAAAACCTCGAAAAAGTTATCGGATTGCTGACCCAACCAAAAGACTCCCTAAAAGACATGTCTACGATGTATACTAAATATTTTAATACACTATCTGGAAATGGACTGGTCGAAGATATTGACAATCTTGCCAGCGGAAAAGATCAGCAGATCATTGTCGATCACCTATTGGTAAGGGCTGAGCTAAAAGCACCTGAGCAACTTATGGTGGTGCCTTGGGAAAATCCTGAATTACTTTGAAATGGAAAGTAGACATGAATATTCATGAAAGCGACGAGGCCCAATGCCGACTGGTTATAGAATTGTAGCATCTCCTTCATTGAGGGTTGTGTCACCAGGTGCCAAAGTCACCTATTCCCTGGAGCGAATTGACCAATCCGTTGAGCCGCTGGAAAAGTTAAAAATGCAGTGGATGTGTATCAACGACCCGGAGTCTTTATCCTGGCATCGCCCCAAGGTCGTTCTTGGCCCTACTTCTTCTGAATGGAAAGGGGCGCAGTGGGGTTTCCCTGGGATCCATCGAGTCATTTGCCGGGTATCCAATGATGATACAAGCACGGATTACGAGTTTCCACAATTGGTTTTGGAGCTGGATCGAATTTTGGTTTCCGGTCCTTCGTTGCCCATAGACAAGGAGGATCCAGGCTCCGTTCTCAACACCCTATCTCGGTATATTGATTTACTTCTCGCCATAGAGAAGATTCACCCCGTTCAGGATGAAAAGAAAAACAATACCTACCAAGATACTGTCGCAAGGTACGAAAATTACCGGGACAGATTGAAAGATCGACTTGAATCCACGGATGGATACAGACGCTATGAAGTACATGCAGAGCATATCGAAAAAGAAAGTCAACAACGTACCCCGCTGAAGATGTTTCTGTCCAAGGTCGGAAAAACCTGGGTGTTGGTGGATTGGACCAATCCGGCTTCTCGGTCCACGACCGGCGAATATCGAGGAAGAGGGGCTGACGACAGGGAGGCCGTCGAAAATGCTTTTCGTGCATGGGACTCAGATAACCGTTATCCCGATGGAGGCATCACGTATCGATTTTCGGCGGACTTTCTTTCAGGGCCGATTGCCGGACAATTCGATACCGATGGGAGCAGTTTTTGGGATAGTGCTTCATCCTTTTTCAGCTGGGTTGCTCTTGGGGCCGCGGTTGTAGCGGGAGTAGTAACCCTAGTTGCTCCGGTACCAGGTTCGAGGCTGGTGTCCGCGGCAATATGGACGTCGATATTTACCAGTAGCGCCTCGGCGGTGATCAACATCGGTCAACGCCACACCGAGGGGTTTGGAGGGATAAAAGAAGATGCGTTTGATGTGCTTTCCATTGTCGGCAATCTTTTTGGAGCAGCAGGCGCAGGACTTCGCTGGGCGCGTGGGGCGACAATAATAGCCAACCATCAAGGAAAGATTGCCAAGTTCGTTTTTATCGGACAAGTCGTTCCGGATGGCGCTCAGGGAGTGATGCTTGCCGCCGACTCTATAGCTGATTTTGAAAAAATCATGGATGATGAATCCTTGACTCCACAAGAGCGGGCACAAAGACTTGTACAGTTGTTCGGCTCGGTGGCGATAGCTGGAACTTTGTTGTATATCAACGTCAAGGGCACCAAGACCGACATAGAAAACTTTTCGAAAAAAAGCCTATACTCAAAAGATCAGCCGACTCCAAAAGAGCTGCACCAAAAATTGTCCGACCCTGCGGCTGAAATTGATGTGACCCAAAAGCCCAATGTGGAAGGTCATACCAAAAACGATACCCACAAGACCGTCATTCAGACCGAACAAGATAATCTTCCCATAAAATCTAGCGGTCAAAAGCTGGAAGTACTGCAGAAGGAACGAACCAGAAGACTCATGGACGCCATGGGTCATGATCAATATAATGAATGCCGGGAGTTTGTTCAAAAACTACGAAAAAGCCGTCCGGATCTGAATCACATCACCGACGATGAGCTGATTGCTCTCAGAGGGTACACCGGGGAAGATTACAGTATGATCAACAGGGCACTTCGAGAAAACAATGTGGAAACACATAAATTTATGGATGTGTATATAGAAGAAGCTGAAGCGGCTTTGAAAAAATTGCCTCCTTATAAAGGGATTGTCTTGCGCGGCGAACACATGGATGCCGATCGCTTTCATAGAGATTTTTTCGGAAAGCAATCTATTAATACAAAACAATTTTTTAGTACATCAATGGATACTTCATTCCCAGGTAATGCTCAATATGTAGTAAACTCGAAAACGGGCAAAGAGATCACTTTTATATCAAAATTTCCCAATGAAAGAGAAATATTATTCCCAAAGGGAATTGAATTTGAAGTAATTTCAGCAAAAGAGGTTTCTCCTGGAAATTTCAATATTTATCTCAAAGAAATGTAGAAAAGGTAATTAAATGACTAAACTTAAAAGTTGGACAAATCCGAACATAACACCTGAAGACAAAGAGCTTCTTGAGGAAATGGAAAAAAAGGCCGCCGAGCTTCGAAAAAGACCTCCAGTAACAAAAGAAGACTTTCCTAATCTAGATAAATTCATGGAACCCGCTCTATTTCCTGTTGATAACGAAAAAAAGAAAAAAGAGGCCGAAGAAGAGGTGAATGCGTTGAATCAGGCGATTCGAGGCGCCGTATTGGGAGCGGCTATCGGTGACGCTATGGGATATCCCGTAGAATTTATCACCTCGATCGACGAGATCAAAAGACGTTTCGGTCCCTCGGGCATCAAGGGTTTTGTTCAATTTTGGGAGCGAGACGGCAGACGCTTCGCTCCGTACTCTGACGACACCCAAATGGCCGAAGTGGTGCTGAAAAACATGATTTGGCACAAAACGTATATCACCTCGCTGGAAGAAACCATGGAGCGTATTGCCAAGGGATTTGTCGAATGGGCCGATAATCCTCAGGGCGGACACCGTGCGCCGGGAATGGCTTGCTTGGAAGGTTGCGAAGCGCTTCGAAGAGGTGTGCATTGGTCAAAAGCCGGAAGACCGGATGCCGGAGGTTGCGGGTCGGTGATGCGGGCTTATCCGTTTGGATTGGCATTTTCAAACGAGCCTGCGGAGGCAAAACGTTGGGCGGTGGAGCACTCGAGGATGACCCATGGTGATCCGATCGCATTGGCGGCCTGCGCAGCCATGGCGGTTGGGATCGCTCAGGTCGTGCAGAAGAAGGATTTGGATATACATGTCTTGGAAGGTATGGTGGATGCAGCCAGTCATTATAGTGAGAAAACCGCCCAAATGATTGAACGGGCTGTTCGAGAGGCAAAAACAGGCGTCGAACCGCAAATTACCTTGAGTCGATTTCGCGGATTTGCCGCACACGAAGCCATTGCGGCTGCGGTATATGTGTTTGTAAGACATCCGGATGATCCCCGGGTCGCTATTTTGGAAGCGGCCAACACAATCGGGGATAGCGACAGCATCGCGACACTTGTAGGGGCGTTGACAGGCGCGCGGAATGGTTTTGCGAGCCTGCCCGAGAACTGGGTGGCTGAGTTGGAACGTAGCGCTATACTTCAAGGAATGGGAAAGGAATTGTACCGAGCAATCGCAACTGAAGAAGAAAACAATTATTAAAGAGGCACGCGGTCTCATGATGGATTTTTACAATATAGATCCTGAAATAATACTGGATACCTTGTTCCGTTATATCGATTTACTTCTCGCCATAGAGAAGATTCACCCCGTTCAGGATGAAAAGAAAAACAATACCTACCAAGATACGGTCGCAAGGTACGAAAATTACCGGGACAGATTGAAAGATCGACTTGAATCCACTGATGGATACAGACGCTATCCAGTACATGCAGAGCATATCGAAAAAGAAAGTCAACAACGCACCCCGCTG
>JBFFBT010000143.1:0-14588 GCA_041560255.1 Myxococcota bacterium
GCTGTAACGTAGGGCGATGCTTCCATGGTGGGCACATCAGCCACCAATACAGAATCGATCCCGGCAGAGGCAGCCTGGCGATAAAATTCTTCTGGATGTTTCGCTCCTACCAGGTTGGCATATACCAAAATCCCCAAAGGCAAATCCGTATACCGGTTTCGTATTTCGGACACGCAGTCCCAGGCTTGAGACAAACCGAAATAGTTTTGCAGCACTCGTTGGTTCGCCTTTTGGATTACCGGCCCATCTGCGATGGGATCCGAAAACGCCAAACCCAACTCCAAAGCATCCGCACCACCCGCAATCAACTGCTCAACGATCTCGAGACAAATCGTCGGTGTCGGATCTCCCAGCACGACAAACGGAACATAGGCGCCTTCTGATCGATTCCGCAGTCTTTCAAACATTGCTTCGTACCGATTCATCATGCAATATCCTCCAACAAACCACTGATCTGTTCCATATCTTTATCGCCTCGACCCGACAAATTCACCAACACCGATCCACGAAAACCAGATTCCGCCCTTTTGATTGCGAAAGCCACAGCATGGGCCGATTCGAGCGCCGCAATGATCCCTTCTTCGAGCGCCAAACGTCTGAAAGCCGACAGGGCTTCATTGTCCGTAATCGAAACATAGCCGGCCCGACCAGAATCTTTTAGAAAAGCGTGCTCCGGGCCGACCGCAGGGTAATCGAGTCCGGCAGCCACCGAGTGGCTCGACAGAATTTGACCTTCTTGATCCTGAAGCACATAGGTTCGGGCTCCATGCAAAATACCTATCCTACCGGACTGCAGGCTCATACCGTGCTCATCGGTATCGGTTCCCCGTCCAGCGGCTTCCACTCCGGTCAATTTCACCTGCACATCGTCAATGAAATCCGCAAAAATGCCCATCGCGTTCGAACCACCTCCAACACAAGCTATGACTTCGTCCGGTAATTTTCCCAAAGATTTCAGGATCTGCGACCGAGCTTCCTTTCCAATTACCCGTTGAAACTGCCGCACCATCAACGGAAAGGGATGCGGCCCACAAACCGTACCTAAAAGATAATGGGTGGTCTGAAAACTCGAAGCCCAATCACGCAATGTTTCGTTGATGGCCTCTTTGAGGGTTCTCGAACCATGCGCAACCGGTACCACCTCGGCTCCCATGAGGCGCATTCTCAATACGTTGGCGGACTGACGTTCGGCGTCCTTGGCCCCCATGTAAATTCGAGTCTCGAAACCCAACAGCGCTCCAACCATGGATACGGCGACCCCGTGTTGCCCCGCCCCGGTCTCGGCGATCAAGCGGGTTTTTCCCATCTTGCGGGCCAGCAATCCTTGGGCAAGCACTTGGTTGGTTTTATGCGCTCCTCCATGCAACAAATCTTCTCGTTTGAGAAGAATCCGACAATCCGTATCCGCGCACAATCGCCTGCAGGCATACAAAGGAGTCGGACGCCCGGCGTATTGTCGAAGCAGCTCGTCGAGCCGGCATTGAAACTCTTGATCTTCCTGCGCTTCTAAAAACGCTTCTTCCAGCTCTTCGAGCGCTTCGATTAAAATCTGGGGCACGAAAATACCACCAAAATCACCAAATTTCCCTTTTTGTCTCACCTGCTATCTCCTTGTTATCCGACTGACGATGCAAGCTATCTTTCTATAGATCCATCTTGGACAAGAATATCCTTTCTTTGCGCGTTGCGGCCTTGTCCCCGCAGGGCCGAAAAAAGCTCTCTCATGCGCCGTTCATTTTTCACTCCGGGCTCAGCTTCTATGCCCGAATTCACATCCAATGCCCAAGCGCCGATCTTTTTCGCACGTGCTGCGTTTTCAACTCCGATTCCTCCCGCCAGGACAATCTCGCTGGTTTGCGGATAATTCTTCAACAAATCCCAATCAAAGGACTTACCTGAGCCACCATAGAGACCCCGCACCTGGGTGTCCAACACCAACCTATCCACATGTTCGGCCGTATTCAAAGGCACCCAATCCGCCACCTGCACGGCTTTCCAGAGTTGACAACTATCCGGGAGCTTGTCACGTAGACGGCACATCCAATCATCCGGACTTTCTCCATGTATCTGAACCGCATGCAACTCCAATTGCTTTGCCATCCGAACAACGGCGTTCAAGTCCGGATTGACAAACACACCGGCAAAATGAAGATCCGCGGCGTTTCGAAGCTTCTCGGCCTTTTTAGACCCTATCTTGCGCAAAGATTGCTCTGCGAAGATAAGACCACCCCAGCAAGCTCCAGCTTGATAAGCCCTCTGTACGTCTTCGCTCTTGGTCAAGCCACACACCTTCACCCTACCGTACACCAACTCCCGCACCGCTTTATCCAAATCCGTGCGTTGCATCAACGCACTGCCTACCAAAAATCCGTCCACCAAATCCCGCAATCTCTCAACATCATTGTGATTACAAATCCCGGATTCCGAGATTAAAACCATCGAGTGCGGCACCAATGGAGCCAACTTCTCGGTGGTATGCAGATCCACCTGCATTGTCTTGAGATTGCGATTGTTGATGCCGAGTAGGGTAACTTCGTGCTCCAATGCGCTGTTCAGCTCCCGTTCGTCATGTATCTCCACCAGGGCATCCATGCCGAGCAACCGGCAGGCTTCGAGGCACGCTGAAAGTGTTTTTCCATCCAATACCGACAGCATGAGTAAAATCGCATCGGCACCATAGTATCGAGCTTCGAAAACCTGATATGGATCCACCACAAAGTCTTTGCACATGACAGGACATGTAACTGATCGGCTTACCTGCTCTAGGTGGGCAAGATCACCTCCGAAATACGCACGATCACACAGAACCGAGACTGCGTCGGCCGATTTTTCGTACAACGCAGCAATCTCTACGGGATCGAAATCCACCCGCAACAATCCCCTTGATGGCGAAGCCCGCTTACACTCCAGGATAAAACCGGTAGGCGCTTTTCTCAATACCCCTATGAGGCTTCGATTTGACGGGCTCAGCTTGGATCTAAATGACTCCAATGGTTTTTTTTGTTTGCGCTCTCGAACTTCAATCCACTTGGCTCGAACCATCTCTTCAAGCACCATGACTTATCTCCACCCAGCGCCTGAGTCGATCGGCGGCGCTTCCTGATTCAATGATATCAAGAGCTTTCGCAACACCCTGTCTGAGATCCGCGCTGCGCCCGGATATCCACAACAATGCACCTGCATTGATCGCCACGGCTTGTTTGTGGATACGGTCGGCACGACCGGACAAAAGTTTCTCGAGCCAGGCGGCATTGTCGGTTGCGCTCCCTCCGGCCAAATCTTCGAGGGCGGCTGACTCGAGGCCTAGATCCTTCGGGTTTATCTCCATCGTTATGGTCTTTCCCCCACGCCACAACGCCGCCTGGGTGGCGGCATGCAAGCCGATCTCATCAATACCGGCGCCATGTACGACCAGGGCCGACTCGCATCCCAGTTTTCCTAGTGTTTGTGCGACAAGATCACACAAACACGGATCATACACTCCCACTACTTGCCAACGCGGCCGGGCCGGATTCGCTAAAGGTCCCAATAGATTGAACATCGTACGCATTCCCAACTGCTTACGCACCGACATTGCATGCCGCATTCCGGCGTGATACTGGGGCGCAAATAAAAAGCAAATCCCAATTTCTTTCAATGCTCGATAGGCCAAAGCAGGATCCGCATCGATTTTTACCCCGCATTTTTCAAGCACATCCGCCGATCCACATCGAGATGAAATCGCCCGATTCCCATGCTTGGCAACCAAGACACCTGCCTGAGCGACTACCAGCGCCGCCGCAGTGGATATGTTGACGGTATGGGCTCCATCACCCCCGGTACCGCATGTATCCGCCAGGTCCAGTCCTCCGGTATGAAATATCTCCGAGGACTCGCGAAGCGCTTCCGCCGCCCCTGCAATTTCATCAGAGGTCTCTCCTTTGGCTTTCAACGCCACCAACAAGGCGCTCATCTTGACATCATCAAGCTCACCTCGAACGATTTGGTTAAAGACACTCTTGCTGGCCGATCGAGTAAGATGTCGGCCCTTGCATATATGTTGTATGGTTTCAGTTATTGACTCTTGCATTTTGATCTCCGGATTTGAATCCCGACTCAATCTACCGATCTGAAAATTCCCAACAACCCGAAAGTCCGGCGACTAGAAAGTCGATTCTTGCGGCTTTTTGGCTTCGGATGTCTTTGAAAACCAATCACCGGCCCACGTGACGACATTCTCAATAAGCGACCCTCCGCGGGGTGTCAGGATCGATTCGGGGTGGAACTGCAAACCGATTACCGGCATTTCGTTATGTTCAACCGCCATGATCAGTCGATCACACCAAGCGGATACCCGAAAGTCCGGCCCAGTTTCGACCGCGGCAAGCGAATGATAACGTCCGGCAAGCAATGGATTGGGAAGGCCTGAAAAAATCCCCCGGCCATCATGTTTTACCGGCGAGGATTTTCCGTGCAACACCTGTTCGGCACGATCAACTCTTCCACCCAAGGCTTCAATCAATATCTGGTGCCCCAAACACACGCCGAACAACGGTATCGAGCCCGCCAACTTTTTGGTGATTGCCAGGCAACTTCCGGCCTCCCGAGGACCACCCGGTCCGGGTGAAAACACGACCAGACAAGGTGTGGGTAAATCCCTCACCATGCGGCAGGCTCTTTCCGGATCGAGGTCATTGCGCCATACCTGCACACAAGCCCCACGTTTTTGAAACTCGTCCACCAAGTTGAAGGTAAAGCTGTCAAAATTGTCGATAAAAAAAATCTGAAGGGACCTGTTCATGATGATACCCTTTCGGCCTCCCAAACGGCTCGCAGCACAGCTTGGGCCTTACGTCGAGTTTCTTGCGCTTCTGCGATCGGATCAGAGTCGTATACCACACCTGCGCCGGCCCGTACGTAAGCCCAATCATCTCGAACTACCGCAGATCGTATGATGATGCCGGTATCCAAGCATCCATCCGAAGTGAAATAACCAACCGCACCTCCATAGGGACCGCGGCGATCCAGCTCGATCTGTCTCAATATATCCGCTGCGCGTATCTTCGGTGCTCCCACCAATGTACCCATATTCATGCAGGCAACGTAGGCAGACAGGCCGTCCAAATCATCCCGCAACCGCCCCCGCACCCTCGACACCAAATGCATGACATGCGAATACCGCTCCACGTCCAAAAGCTTGTCGACCACCCGGGTACCGGATCGACTGACCCTGGCGACATCGTTGCGGGCCAAATCCACCAACATCATGTGCTCTGCGAGCTCTTTGTGATCGAGTCGCAACTCGGCTTCCATACGATTGTCGAGATCAAAATCCAGGCTGCCGTCAAAACGAAGAGCCCTGGGCCGGGTCCCGGCAATGGGACGAATCTCGATCATCCTGGGTTTGCCGCCCACCCGCACCGCGCTCTCCGGTGAAGCTCCCAGCAGTATTCCACTCGAGGCATTGATAAAAAACATATACGGACTTGGATTGAGCTTCCGCAGGCGCTGGTAGGTTTCCAAGGGCCGCGTACAACGCGTTTTGAAAGTTCGCGATGGAACCACTTGAAACACATCACCCGCAAGCACATGCTCTTTGCAACGTTCGACCACCCGCGCATACGTCTCGTCGTCCATGTCCGAAATAACTTCCAAGCTCTCGTTTGCATGCATGCTGGAAGCAATCGTATGGCTGTCCGACATCGATTCCATCAATCGGATTGAGTCGGATATCCAAACCGCGGCATCATTGTACACTGCGGTTGCATGAACACCTCCATATACAAAATGTGTCAAAAGAGACTTATTGCGGACATGATCCAACTCAATCATCTTATCAGGGAGCCAGAACTCGAAATCCGGCCAACCCAATCCATCCGCCTCGGCTGGTCGCAAGTGTTCGTAAAAATCGAGCATATCGTATGAAAATACGCCGGTTGCCAAGGGTCCTGTTCCGATTCTGGCGGTTTGCAAAACCGGGGCATTTACCATCTGCCGAAGTATGTCTACAGGCGATATTGCCTGCAGCCGTGATTGTTCGCTGCCACCTTCAATTGCAGGATACTTGAGCACCAATGAACGACTCCGGCAATCCGACTCCACCGGCGCCTCTATCCGCCCGGCCAAATACGGTAAAAGACTCAAACCATTCGGGTTGAGCGCCGCCACGTCGACTTTGTCTGAGAAACATCTGGCGCGAACCGCGCATCCCACAAACAAAAAGCTTCGGGCGTTGCCTGTTCTGCCCGGATCACCGGACTCAAGCAGCAAGGTATCCGGTCGAAGCCCCCCCGAAGTGATTCGGACAAACAACTCCACCGGGTCGGGACACACATCGATAGTTCGAGACAAACCTACCACTTCACCCGGCGCACAGGGTCTGCGTATCACAGCTCTCTCCCAACAGCCTGCAACACCGGCTTCAAAGTGCGCATCAAGGCGGCAAATTGATCCGGATACAAAGATTGTTTGCCATCCGATAACGCTTCACTCGGATTTACGTGCACTTCAATCATGACCCCATCCGCTCCACACGCCGCCGCCGCCCGGGTCATAGGAGAGACCAGCTCCCTAACACCCGTACCGTGAGATGGGTCCACAATCACCGGTAAATGGCTGCGTTGCTTGATATAGGCAACGGCGCTAAGATCCAGGGTATTGCGGGTCACCTGTTCGAAGGTTTTGATGCCCCGTTCACACAAGATCACGTTGGGATTACCTCGGCTCACAATATACTCGGCCGCCAAAAGGAGATCCTTGATCGTGGCCGCCATACCCCGCTTTAAAATCACCGGGCGATCGGTATCTCCAACTGCTTCGAGCAGTCGGAAATTTTGCATATTGCGCGTTCCTATCTGAATGGCGTCGACCGTACGGGTCACCAAATCGATGTCGGCGATTTCGACCAGCTCCGTAACCACTGCAAGCTTTCTCTGTTTTGACACCCTACTGAGCAACGCTATGCCCTCACCACCCAAACCTTGAAAGCTATAGGGACTCGTACGCGGTTTGAAGGCTCCCGCACGCAGGCATTTGACATTTTGCTTTTGTATGACTTCAGCGGTGCGATCCAGTTGATCGTAGCTTTCCACCGCACAGGGACCTGCTATCACGGCGAATTGGTTCGAACCCACTTCGAGATCGGCGCCAATCTTGATCACCGAGTCATGTGGATGCAGCTCGCGACTCACCATCTTATACGGAGCCAATACGGGACTTACACTCTCAACCGCGGGGTGACCCTCCAATTGCAGAGATTCGAGCACCCGCTCATCCCCAATGGCCCCCAAAACCACCCGCTCGGTACCCGGCATGTACAAGGGTTTACATCCCATCTTTTCGATACGTGAAAGGATCTCCTCAGCGGTCTCTTTGGAGGATCCCGGTCTTAAAACGATGATCATGTTTCATTTCCTTTCCTACGAATTGAAATTACAAATTTTTAACAAGTGAGTTTTTCTTGAAAAACCCATTAAAGCCAAAAGGCCCACTGGGATTCAGTGGGCCTTTTGCGAAATAACAACATAATATCGCACACTAAGGCCCATGTATATGACGCCAATGTTGCCAGTGATGCGATCTTAGCTCCGAATACATGTTGTATATTATGCAAATCAATCGGCCAATATGTCAAGTGTTTTAACTGTTAAATTCATTTTCGTTAATATTTATTATTTTCAGCCCGCCTGTACGCCGATCTAAAATCCCACCGCCGGCTTGACAGCCTAGATCCGCCTCGGCTAGAATTCCGGTTTGCCTACGGGACATCGAGATGTATTGAGAGTGAGGTTTTTGTGAAAGTTCTCATCGCGGACGATATTCACGCCACCCGGTCGTTGCTCGAATCCAAAGCAAAAAAATGGGGCTATGAAGTCACGGTTTGTGATAACGGCATCGACGCACTCAAACATCTTCTTGCACCCCAAGGACCCCGATTGGCCGTGCTCGACTGGGAAATGCCCGGTTTGAACGGAGTCGATGTCTGTAGAAAGGTACGCTCCGGGAAAAAGGATTATTACATTTATATTGTATTACTTACAGCCAAAGACAAGAAATCCGATACAGTCAAAGGGCTGGATGCCGGCGCAGATGACTACATCACAAAACCTTTCGATGATGAAGAGTTACACTCTAGATTGCGCGCCGGCGAGCGCATCATCTCGCTGGAATCAACCCTGGCCAAAAAAATACATGAGTTGCAGGAAGCCCTCAATCACGTACAGCAGTTGCAGGGATTGCTTCCCATATGCATGCATTGTGGTAAAGTCCGAGATCACCAACAAATTTGGCATAAATTGGAAGCCTATGTCGAACAACACTCGGGCGCCATTTTCTCTCATGGTCTATGCGAAGAGTGCCTGGAAAAAATCTACCCGCCTGATTGAAACAATATGAGATTGGATCGAAGCGCCCATCCCTCCGATATTATCTATTGGGTATACCCGAGAGAGCGAAGCATCTCCTCGGTCTGACCGTCGATATCGGCTTTTTTCGCTTTAAGATCGATCCTATTTCCGCTTTCGACCTCTTTCAACACAATACGTAGTTCTTTCGCTAAATCGGGTCGTTTTTTGATCAAATCCTGCTCTTCGTTGGGATCATTTGTCAAATCATACAACTCCTCCCTGCCCCGCTGCATCGGGTAGGAGGGATAGATCTTTCGGTTGGTACGATGCTGAATGTATTTGTACTCTTGAGTAACGATGCCTTTGAGATAAAAACCGGCGTGCTCGAGCAATGCGATCCCCCCGGCCAACGACTCTTTATCGATTACATCCCACAAATCCGTTCCCCGAACCTGCTTTGGCGCGGGTAACCCACACCGGGCCATGATCGTGGGCATGATATCGACCTGTTGTACGACCCGGTTGATTGTCTTGCCTTCATGCTCTCCCGGCATCCTGATGATGAGCGGGATTTTCGTCGTGGCTTCAAACAACCCTCCATGCAAAAACCACAACCCATGTTCACCAAGCGATTCGCCGTGATCCGAGGTAAACACCAACAATGTTTTCTCCCATTGTTGATTTTGTTTGAGTCGATCAATCACCCGACCGATTTGCTCATCCAACCAACTAACCGAGCCCTTGTATGCAGCGACAACATACTGTGCATCGGTGATTCCGGCCAACCACTTTTCAAAAAAGGGATTGTCCCGATGATGCAGCGGAAATACCTTCCAGGCCGCCTGAAGCGTCCCGGGGCCGGGCGCCTTTGGATCTTTATTTTTTGGATAATACATGCGTTGAAATTTACCCGGAGCATGGTAAGGGGTGTGGTTGTCGATATAATGCACCCATAAGAAAAATGGGCGATCGGATTTTCCCCGGCGGGAATCCAAAAAGTCGAGCACCCAGCGGTTGGTGCGATCCGCCTTACGAATATGCTCACATTTTTCCATCTGCTCGATACCTTGAGCAATGTTTGATACCTCCGGGTTGAGCCAGGGTAAATTCACTATGGCTGCGGTATGCCAACCCTTTTTTAGTAAATACTCCGGCAATGTTGAGACATTTTCGCTTATCTTGCCCGTGTTGCTGTAGATTCCGTGCTCACTCGGATAGAGTGACGTAAACAACGATGCGAATGATGGCGCCGTCGTAGTAATGCTCGTATAGGCACGGGTGAAATTGACACTTTGAGCGGCCAGTCTATCCAAATTGGGGGTTTGTATCTCAGGATTTCCGTTGGCCCCCAACATATCCCCCCGAAATGCATCCGCTGTCAGAACCACGACATTGTACCGATCGGGTGAAGCCGATAACGCAAGCCTTGGTAATATAGCCCACACCAGGATCGTCATCCACGCGGTTTTACCCACCGGAATCGTTACCGCCCCGCCGAAAAAATAGTATATCCAACTCATGAGCTATTGTTCCTCCTGCTTTTCGATCTTGATATATACCGGGCTCGACCAAGCTAAGGCAGGTTGCCGATCTCGAAACTGAACCCGAAGATAATAACTATGCCAACCCGGATCCAATATGCCTGGCTCTCTCCAGGTGCCTTTCGCGCCGGTGCTCCCAGGTCGAAAAACTTCCACCGAGCAACCGTCACGAATCACTTCCAAGGATTGTATTTGCAATTCGGATGCCACTTCATACTCCAAGTCGATCGGCCCGCGAACAATCCCCTCTGATCCCATCTCGATTTCTCCGGCGCGCAGCCAAACATACACAGGCACACCTGAAGTCGCATAGCATCTGCGTTGGTACAACGCATCAAACACATCTTGACGTCGTTTGGCATTGACGAACAAACCGGTTAGACCTCCCAACCAAGGATCCTGTCTCCAACCCACACCGTGGTGCCAAAGCAATCCATGAGAGTCGCTGCCGCCTACAAATCCAATTCTATGACCACGCTTGATTCCATCTCGTGCGAACATCTGTTGCATTTCGCCTCTTGGACGGATGGGCTCGTTTTGGGCAAATTCACAAGCTCCATGAATCGAGACGATCTCAAACAGGCGCACAAGCGGCTCATCTTTCGAGCCCCAATCAGTGCCGGTCCAACTGGTATGATGAGGTATCGAGATACCTCGATGACGTTGCAACCAGGCCCGCAGCGTATGGGTATCGCTGCAACCGCTGAGTGAATTGCACAACCTTGCCGGCCTGGATTTGCGAAAGTATACGTTGCGATGACCATACCCTTTCGGCCATCCGATTGAAGTCCACTCGAATGCATGTAAGATCACAAAATCGTATCGGGCCTCGAACAAATCACCAATCCAAGCGATCTCATCAAACTTGGAAGGCATCATTTCAAAACCCACCAAGACATCATGATCAGTCAGGGCGGCAAAATCCATACCTCGCGACCAAGCCCGGGCCAAGATCTCGTCCACAGTCCCGGTCCCATCGCTCATGGCCGAGTGCATGTGCAAATCACCCATCAACAAATGATACGATTTCCGACCCCGGGGTTTCTTCGCGCGAAGATCTTGAGGCAAAAACCGCACCATTCGACGACTTTCCTTTTTCACTCGAGGATCTGTCGGAGTGAAAACGACAGGTTGGACGGGCGTGTCTTGAAACCGCAGTCTTTCCAAGCGCAACCGCTTTCTGCCCCTTCTGGCGATGAGCATCGCACCATCCGTGGTTTCGGCAATCCCGGTTTGTATTCCCCGCGCACCCCAACCCGGGGTGGAAAGATCCAAAACACAGCCCACTTGGGACGCATCCAAGGCATGCAAACGAGCGCCTTGGGATGTCCTCGATACAACCACGATTCTGTTTTTCGCAACCAGCATAACCGGAAATTCGGCTCCCTGCACCTCGCCGGATGGATTGGATTGGGACACCACGTCTTTCGCCACGATTTCATCCACTCCGGTTTGATGTACTTTCCTGATCGTCCACCATTTTACCAAAGGGCTCCTGCGGGTCGAGTGGTAGGCCACCAAGATGTTTCCCTGAGCATCCGCCGCCAGCGACGGGGCGGCCTGAAGTCCAGATCCGATATCCACCTTGACAATCGGCTTCCAGCCGGACCTGAGCCGGCTTCTCAACAGCACATCATAATCCGGGTCGGGTTCACCGCCGGGATGGTCCGACACCAACTCGTCCCAGGCCACGTGCACTCCGGATCGGGTCGCCAATACCGAAGGGCGGCGGGCGAAAGAATTATCTCTTACCGTCTCGACAGAACCTATCGGTCTGCCCTCTGGAGAAAAAGATCGATATGCGATTTGGATTTGCTTACGGCTGCCTTTTTCCCAAACAATATGTATCTTTCCGCGTAACTCCGGCTCGATTGAGATCTTCGGAGCACATGACCATCCACCAGATTCAGACACCCGAACAATCGGGCCCGGCTCACCGGGTCCGACTTTTCGTAAAAACACCCCTCTTTCCTGTTTCCATTCTGCCTGCAGGGCATCCAAACCACACCAAACGAGCCACACCGAACCGTCTGGATGAGCCGCCAATCCGGGATGCGATGCACGCACGCCTTTCGACATCATCCGGCCGGCCGTAAACGGCAAATCCGGTCCATCCGCCCGACGCAGCTGGATCTGTTCCCGATCCATTTCCCAAACCACATAGGCAACCACCACCCGACCGTCTCTATCCACCACAATACTTGGAGACTCGGCGCGAATCGTGGGATCCAACTCGATCGAAGAATGGTGATGGATATTTGGATGCGTCCAGGCCGAATGCATGCCCTGCGGCAACAGGTTGGCCGATACCAGGCACAAAAATATCAGCATGTGTGGATTCCCAAATACCATACTGCGAAGTCTACTCCCATTGGCAGACCGGTTCAACACCCACAATACAGATTTTCTTGTATCCTCAACAAACCGGTGGCAAACTGTTTTAGGCATGTAAACTTATGTTTTCTATTGACAACCATATGAGGATATCATGGCCGAACGATCGCGTTCGCTATCCATCGACGGCAACTCACTCAGTCTAGCGGATGTTGAGAACATTGCACTGGATTCAGCCCGGGTCAAACTTTCCACTCATGCCCGCAGGCAAATGAGAAAAAGCCGCGACATGATCCACAAGCTGGTTTCTTCGGATCAGGTAATCTACGGAGTCAATACGGGGTTCGGAAAACTTGCCGAAGTAAAAATCAGTAGTGACAACCTCAAAAATCTCCAGATCAATCTCATTCGATCTCATGCTTGCGCAGTGGGCACACCTTTCCCTCAATCCGTTGTGAGAGCCATGTTGCTGCTTCGAGCCAACGTCTTGGCAAAAGCGCATGCGGGTTGCAGACCCAAGTTGGTGGATCAGATCTTGGCTTTGCTCAACCACGCAATACACCCGCTGATACCCAGCCAGGGCTCCGTAGGCGCATCGGGCGATCTGGCCCCTTTGGCGCACCTGGCTTTGGTGTTATTGGGAGAAGGTCACGCCTGGTACCAAAACGAGTTGCTTCCGGGAAACCTGGCACTCGAAAAAGCAGGATTGCAACCCATCTCCTTGCAGGCCAAGGAAGGTCTTGCGCTTATCAACGGAACCCAGGCGACTTGCGCCGTAGCCACCCTGTCCTTGTTGAGGGCCGCACGATTGATCGATGCAAGCGACACTCTCTGCGCCATGACGGTAGAAGGACTCAAGGGCACGGATAGAGCTTTCGATCCAGGGGTACATGCGATCAGGCCCCACCCGGGACAGACGGAAAGCGCGAGACGCATTTTATATTTGTTGCAGGGATCTGAAATACGAGAATCCCATCGGGGCTGTTTGAAAGTGCAAGATGCCTATTCGTTACGCTGTGCCCCACAAGTACACGGTGCAGTAAGAGACGCTCTCGCCCACTGCAAGAAGATCCTGGAAATCGAAATCAACTCCGCCACCGACAACCCTCTGGTGTTCGAAGACGGCCGAGTGATATCCGGCGGCAATTTCCACGGTGCGCCGATCGGACTAGTCTTGGATTATCTCTGCGCGGGCCTGACCGACTTGGCATCTATATCAGAACGAAGACTTGCCAGACTCATAGACACAAACTGCTCCAATCTCCCGGCTTTTCTCACTGCCGATGCCGGTCTCAACTCTGGTTACATGATGATGCAAGTAACCGCGGCATCATTGGTCAGTGAATGCAAAACCCTTTCTCACCCTGCCTCCTGCGACTCGATACCCACTTCGGCCGGACAGGAAGATCATGTATCCATGAGCACCTGGGCGGCCAGAAAGCTGGCCCAAGTGACAGAAAATTTGGAATATGTCCTGGCTGCAGAGTACCTCGCCTCGGCCCAGGCCATCGAGTTTCACCGTCCCCTCCGAAGCTCGCCGCCAATCGAGAAAGCCATCAGAATGCTCAGACAAAAAATCCCCCGGCTCAAACAAGACCGCCCGCTTACCCCCGACCTCCAAGCGGCGGCAGGCCTGCTTTCAAAACTAGGACAAATGCAAACATGTACGTAAGTTTTTATGCATGGAGTGCTCAATGTCATGCAAGATCATCAACCCATCGACCGATGGGCGGGTCATTTCGCTCAGCCGGCCGAACCGCACTGGGCTGCAAGCTCGGGCAGAAAAAAGGTCTCATAAAACTCTTCACCAAGCTGCTCGCGAGCCAACCTCGGCTCCACCTGTTGTACTTGCTTGAGCCAATACTGGGTGATTCTGGCCTCTTTATGATTTCTGGCGAGCTCTCTGACAATCGCGACCGCAAGCTCTCTTTCATACCGATCCCATAAAGCGCGAATGGCACGGTTGTATACGTTCGGCCTCTGCGACTGTGATCTTTTGGAAATGTTTTCAAGCACTTTGCCGACATCCCTGGATTGCGTGGCTTTCTCCAGCAAAGAATCCAACGATGGAGACATTTTTCGGTATATATATAAACCAACTACCGATGCCGCAGCGGTCAATCCGACAATGATTCCCATAAGACACCTCTTTTTTATCCAATGTCCACCTCTGTATCATACATCGGGACGCACAGATTGCAAAGCCATGTCGATATCAACATCTCGAAGATGAGCATCAAGGATCGATCCCCCGCCTTACCCCTACCTGGAACCTATCCTCATGATATCCTTATCAAACATAATATCGAAGATAATCAAAGGATTAAAGTCTTTACCCCAACGTTGCATATAACGATGTATTGAGAGCGCACGAAATTAGCTGACTACA
>JBFFBT010000144.1:0-14560 GCA_041560255.1 Myxococcota bacterium
CGGTATGCGTGGGCTATACCCTGCTGGGAGGCCTGCGAGCGGTAATCGGTACTGATTTCATTCAAACCGTCATCATCCTGCTTGGACTTTTGGGCGTCGGCCTTTTGACTTTGTTGGCTGCGCCTCCATCGGAGGTTCATGCACATCTGGAAATCCATCGGCCGCAACTGCTCGATTTGCTCATGCCGGCGTCACTGATGTTTCTTTTCAACAACCTCTTGTTTGGAGTGGGTGAAATTTTTCACTCGAATGTTTGGTGGTCTCGAGCATACGCATTTCGAAAAGGTAAAGGGTTCAAGGCTTTCTTTATCGCCGGACTGGCCTGGCTGCCGGTGCCGGTCGCGGCCGGAGCCATTGCACTGGCTGCGCCCGCCCTCAACATCAACATTCCTGCCCTGGATATGGTAGGTCCCTTGGTGGTAGGAAAGCTCGCGGGCGCTTTTGGAGCCGTCATCATCTTGGTAGTCGTTTTTTCCTCGCTGGCGTCATCCCTCGACTCTCTTCTGGCGGCAACCAGTGATCTCTTGGTCGAGGATGTATACCGGCGTCTGTTCAGACCCAAAGCCTCGGGTAAAGAGCTTAGATGGGCTGCCAGAATGATTGTGTTGGCTTTGGGTTTCTTGTCTATCGTGCTTTGTTGGGGCCGGTTGACGACTCTTGCAGAATTGCTTCATTTCGTAGGCGCATTTGTCGCATCGACCATCTGGCCCATTGCTGCCGGTCTGTATTGGAAAAACACCAATCGACATGCAGCCAGTCTGGCCATGATTGTTGGCTCTGCAGCTGGTTTGTATGCATATTTTTCCATCGGGTTTTTTACGGCCGCGCTCATCGGAGCAGCCGTTTCCATGGCCTTTACCATCGCCGGAACCTTGATAGCTCCGCAACCCTTCTCATGGGAGATCTTCAAACAACTGACCCGGCCGGAGGAAGAATCGTGAACATTCCCGAAATCATTTTTTCCACCGGAGTCTACGCCGCCTACTTGTGCGTGGGAGTTGCCAGTGCCTTTCTGCTCGTGGTTCTCATACACGAATGGATCCGCGGTGAGCTCTGGTAAAAGGAGTGAATCCGTTATGCAACCAAATCTCAAGCCTCTAAAAAGAGTACCTTTGCATCCAAAAAACGGCATGGGCATCGATGCTCCCATGGCGTTGATTGAACAAATACCCGAACGCCCCGAACCCTTGATGGAGCTTGCCAACAGTCACGTGATCTCGGCCGGTCAATTTGATCGACAATCGACCGTACAGCTGTGTCGTCTGGCCGCACATTATGAAACCACTCCTGTACAAACCCAGGTGCCATTGACCGGCAAGATACTCATTACTTTTTTTTCCGAGCCGTCCACCCGCACGCGATTGTCATTCGAAAGCGCCTGGCATCGTCTGGGTGGAGATGTGATGCCGATTACGGATGTCAACTCGACCGGAATCGCCAAAGGAGAATCACACGCCGATGTGGCCGAGATGTTCAACCATTATGGAGACGTAATTGTCATGCGAAACTCCAGCAAAAAAGCCATCTATGAAATGCTGGAGGCACTCCAAATACCAATCGTCAACGCCGGCAATGGTGTCGACGAACATCCGACCCAGGCTTTGGCGGATATCTATACTATCCTGAAATGGCGCCCGAGTTTGGTAAAACCCAACCTCAAACCCGAAGAAAGAGTCCGCATCGGAATCATCGGGGTTCCCGCCCGCATGCGTACCGTGCGCAGCCTTCTGCTGTTTCTGTCAATGTTTGACACGAGCATTTCCGAGGTAGTGATTCTTACCGATGATGCGGATCCGTTTTCTCCCGGTCAAAAAGAAGAGCTCGAGTCCGCCGGCCTCAATGTGCGGGTTGAGGCCGATCTGGACAAAGAATTGCCCAATTTGGATGTCGTGTACATCAACTCCATCGCTTGGGTGGGAGATTCGTTCGAGCGCCTGGGAGAAAAGCTGCAGTTGTCCAAACAGTCCCCGCTCAAACCCGGTTCGATCGTGATGCATCCATTGGCGCGCGGTCCCGAATTGGACACCAGTCTCGATTTTACACACCACAATTGGTATTTCGCCCAAGCCCGTGGGGCCGTTTTCATGCGAATGGCCCTGTTGACATGCCTGGTTCGGCCCATCCGGTGTCAAGACGGCCAATTTCAAGAGAGTTTTTAGATCATGTGCGGCATCGCAGGTATCCTACACCGAGATCCAACCCGGCCCGTCCATCGATCCGTATTGACCTGCTTGGCGGCCATACAACATCACCGAGGACCCGACGGCTATGGCGTTTTTTGCATGGATGACCGAGGTGTCGGTTTTTCCCATGCCAGACTCGGTATCATCGATCTGGACCAACAACGAGCTCGTCAGCCTTTTTTGTCTGTGGATGAAAACTTCTTGATAACCCACAATGGAGAATTTTACGATTACCAAAGATTGCGAGCCGATCTGACCTGCCGGGGCGCACATTTTCTTACCAAAAGCGATTCCGAGTTGCCATTACATTTGCTTCCTCGGATGGGTCTCGAAAAAACCCTCGAGCGGTTACGCGGAGAGTTTGCTTTTGCTGTGTATGACAAACCGCATGATCGACTGATCCTGGTGCGGGATCGTTTCGGCATCAAACCTCTATATTGGACCCAAACACCCGATTCGTTGATCTTCGGCTCCGAAATCAAAGTATTGTTTTCTCATCCCGAAGTGCGCCGCGTCTTCAGCCCAAAGGGACTTTACCACCAATTGATGCAAACCATGGTGCCCGGCACCACGGCATTCGAAGGCATTCACCAAGTCCCTCCCGGACACTATGTCACCATCGAGCGCCGAAATTACGCTTTTCAGATCAACCAGCACAAATACTGGGATATGAACTTTCCCACTCTCGACAACACTTTGAAAATCTCAGAGCAAGAAGCCACGGAACAAGTCCGAGCGCTTTTACTTCAAGCCGTGCAGCTGCGTTTGGAGGCGGATGTGCCGGTGGCTTGTTATCTTTCGGGCGGGATCGACTCTTGTTCGATTCTTGGGTTGGCTTCGGCCTGCCGACAGTCCCCCGTCAAGGCGTTTACCATCAGTTTCGACGATCGTGATTATGACGAGAGCCCCATCGCGCGGGAAATGGCAAAAAGAACCGGCGCCGAGCAGGACATCCTCGAGATCAACGCATCCCATTTGTACGACAACTTCTCCCAAACCATCTGGCACACGGAACGTACCATTTACAACACGCTCGCGGTTGCGAAATTTCTCATGAGCCGGCATGTGCATCAAAGCGGTTACAAGGTTGTTGTGACCGGTGAAGGCGCTGACGAGCTCTTTGCCGGATATCCGGCTTTTCGCCGCGATTTGTTTCTGCATGGCCAGCCTGATGTCGATCCTGCGCATCGCTTGGCGCATGCGCAAAATCTTCAAGAGCAAAATCGGATTTTTCAAGGCGCCATGCTGGCCGAAAATGAAATCGATGATCCCGGCCTGAGCGAAGTTGTAGGTTTTACACCTGCTTGTCTGCAGCCTTGGTTGGCGACCAGCCGGTATGTCCCCAACCTGCTTTCAAGGCAGTTTCGCGACGAGCTGCGAGGTTACGATCCGGGCCGCGCGATTGCATCGGCCCTGGACGCCGACATGCTCGAAAATCGATCCGCTCTCGACAAAGCTCAATATGTCTGGATAAAAACCATGTTGGAAGGCCAGATTTTAACCTGGGGAGGAGATCGGGTGGATATGGCCAATTCGATGGAATCCCGACCGGCCTTTTTGGATCATCATCTGGCTGAGTTTGCCGTCCGCATCCCCCAGGAATACAGAATTCACCAAGGCCGGGAAAAACACGTCTTGCGCGAAGCCATGCGGGGTTTGTTACCGCAGGTATTGTATGATCGACAAAAATTCGCCTTCATGGCCCCGCCGGCATTCACCGATATAAGCAAGCAGAAAGCGCTTGCTAAGCTCATCAAAACCCATCTCTCGCCTCAAGAAATACATCGTGCCGGATGGCTGGATTCGCAGGGTGTCGAGAATGTGTTACAGCAATACCGCCATACCGACACATCCCCGGCAACCCGAAGAAGCTTGGATGCGATCATCAACCATGTGTTGGGTGTGCAACTGCTGCATCAACATTTTATTGATACCGACGTGCCTAAGCTCGCCCGGGAAAGGGCCGAAGTCCTGGGTTGGACTTGAGAGTTGAACGACTTGTCCGATGGGATGTGAAAACAGAAAAGAATTTACTAGTTTTCTATGATCTCGAGCAGACCTGACTTGACAGTCCCTCCACCTAAGGCCGCGGGCAACTTATACTCGCTCTCGACCACGTGATGGGGCGCCTTTTCCATGACCCGAAGCGTCGCGCCAAAGCTCTTCTCGCCGTCCAGCGACTTCAGGGATACGATCCAGGTTTCATACTCTCCCGCAGCGCTCTGTGTGCGTTGCTTACCGAGAACCTCCAGGCTCATGAAGCGTACCTTTTGGGTGAGCAAATCAAACAGCCGAAGCGTGGTGCTGTAATCCTTTTCAAGCGGCAGACCCGCTATAACAAGCTCCAACCCGGCACCATCACCTAGTACCGGCGCATCGAGGGATTTTTTGATGGGGACGCTCATGCCGCCTGCTTTGATGTTTCCGGTAACGGCATTGTCCGCGAAGTGAATCGTCATATCGGCCATCCCCGACACACTCCGTAAAATCGGCTTCAACGTATTTCGATCCAGCTCGAACACCTCTTTCTGTTTGCCTTGCGGCATGGTTGTGGTGCTTGTGATGCGTAACCGTTTGGCCTTTTTGACTTCGATCGACTCTACGACCCGGTTCATCTCGGCATCCAACTGCTTCTCTCCGATACTCATTTTTACGTTATATTTCAAAGTGGCGGTCTGAATGAGACTTCCGTCCGCTTTGGGCAGAGGCGCTATGGCGGCCTTGGCAAGTCTTTCTTTTTCCAACTCGCCCGGCAACTTGATCGATTTTGGGTCCACGGTCAAAGCGGTCAGTTTCTGTTCAATTTCCGGGCTCATTTGTCTTTGGTAACGTCCTTTGAGATGCTTGGCCAAAAACTTTTCCATCGCGGCCGCAAGCGCCAGGTTGTTGTCAGGAGATCGAAAGCCGTGGCCTTCGTCCGGAGCGAGCAAATACACGACATCATGACCTTTACTATCGAGCGCCACCACGATGCTGTCGGATTCGGCCTGTTTGACCCTGGGGTCGTTGGCGCCTTGCACCACCAAAAGAGGGATCTTGATGGCGTCGGCATGGTGAAGCGGTGAAACGGATTTCAAGTATTCACGATCCTTTTGGTTTTCTGGATCACCCAAACGCTTGTGGATCATCTTGATGAACGGCTTCCAATAGGCCGGAAACGATTCTATCAACGTGATCAAATTGGACGGAGCGACATACGGCACACCACAGGCGAACAGATCCGGAGTGAAAGCCGCACCTGCCAGGGTCACATACCCACCATACGATCCGCCAAAGATACCGACACGCTTTGGATCTGAAATACCTTTTTTAATCAACCACTTTACGCCATCAGTGATATCATGCTGCATGGTACCCCTACCCCATTGCCGGTCACCCAGGTTGGTAAAATGCTTTCCATATCCCGTAGAGCCCCGGAAATTGGGCTGCAATACGGCATAACCCCGGTTGGCCAGAAACTGCACAAACGGCTCCGGACCCCAGTAATCCCGAGCCCAAGGACCGCCATGGGGATAAATAACCGTGGGCAGGTTTTTGGGCTCCACGCCCCTTGGAAGAGTAAGATACGCGGGTATCTCCACTCCATCTCTGGCTTTGTAACGCACCGGCTGCATAAAGGCCAAGTGCTCACTGGACAGCTCGGGCCGCACACGGTACAAAAGCCGTACTTCTTCCGATCGGCGATCATAGAGAAATACCGATCCGACATCCACATCTCTGACTACACTTACCAACATGAGATCCATATCCCTGGTGACCGATAAAAGTCGCAATTCTCCCTTGGGCAATTTGGTTTTAAAAATATCCAGATCGCGCCTTACTCGGTCGTTTTTGGGGTATATCCTGGACCGATCACCGGCGTATACCGTTGCAATCAACTCATCGGTAGCCTCTGAAAATACTGCTTCCCCAAAGTCTACTTGCTTTTCGGGATCTGACTCGATCGACTCCACCTCACCACTCTCGACGTCCAATAGAGCCAACCCGGATCTATCCACCTGCTCACCCCGGTTGGTTACGATATAACAACGCCGAGCATCCTTATGAAAACGAATCGGATAGCACGACTCACCAAAGACACAAGTGTATATTTTTGTAAGTTGATCCCCTGCCACTTTGAGAATTTCGGTCCCGGCGTCTTCGGTTTGCCGTACGGCCAGACGAACATTGCCATGCAAATCATAGATAAAGCTGGCGACTTGCTGAGTGTTTTTAATCAACAAGGTTCGCTTTCCGGTTGAAAGATCGATCTTATACACATCCGAATAGGCTGGATCCCGATCATTGAGACCCACGATGATTTCTCCGGGTTTACTTTTGGGCACGCTGTAGATGGCCGCGCGCACACCTTTGATGTCGGTCAAATTTCTGGCCGCAGGCACCCCGGTATCTCCATCCGCATCGGATCGGGGATCGACCGCGTAGATATGAAAGTTTTCGTTCCCGTCTTTGTCCTGTACGTACAAGATGTATTTTGCGTCCCGACTCCAAAAATAGGCCATAACCGGACGTGTATCGGCCGTAACGGGACGAGCCTGCTCGAATGACTCATCAATGCCCTTGACCCATATGTTACGAACCTTCTGGTATGGTTTGATGAAGGCGATGTACTTTCCATCGGGGGAAAGATTGGGTCGCGATATCTCGGGATCTCCGAAAAACAACTCCCGATCGATAAGTGGAATGCCCTGGGTAGTCTCATCCGGTCTCACATCCCTCGAAAGTCCCGTACAAGCCGCCGCAAAAGCGCATAGTCCGACAACCAAAACCAAGACAGACTTTCTCACCATCAGCATGCTCCTTTCTTTTGATATGGTTTATAAAAAGCCATCACCCATCCCTCAGGGAAAGCGATAATAGCCTGCCTCTTACCCAAAGCGCAAGATCCATAATCAGCCTGGGAATGAGGATGTTTTCTATCTTGGCTGTAAAGCAATGCCGGACGAGGATGAGCCGGATCTATTGACTTCTGGCGTAATTTATAAGATTTTTGTTGACTCGTAATAGGTATTTCGGATGACTGAGCTCAAGCCCTCTTTGCTGGAAAGGCAGATACACCAACATCCATTCGATCGGATGTATTTTGATCTCACGAAGTTTTTGAAAAATGACCCTTTGTGGCTTTGCAAAACCCGCCAGGCTCAACATCAAGCTTTCGGCCGCCTCAGAGTACGCAAGATTGACCGGAAAAATAGGCTCTGAAGGTATGTGTTGCTCCCAGATCCCGTCCGGTTGATTCAGAGTCAACACACTGGAAAAATGAAGAAACTCTTTGGCCCGCACCTTGAACGCCGGAGACCAGAAATGAAACGGCTGGGTTTGCATCCCGGGTTCGACGATTCGGACCGAGTTGGATATCTTCGCCAAATCTCTAAAGTCTTTCAGCTGCAACCCCTGCACGTCGGCTCGAATGCGATAAAAAGGTAGATATACAACGTCTTCGATCTGAGATCGCACAGCTCCAAAAGTCACTCGAGCAAATCCGTCGGAGCTCGGATACCAAACACTCGTACACTGACGGCAATAAAGCGCTATCGAGTCTTTTTCTCCGTGCATGTCCCAACCACACTGGGGACACAGAGTCGCGACAAACTTCACGCTCCAATTCGGACGATCTGCAACCAGGGATGCCAGGTCCAAATCCGTGGGTATCGGCCCGGATACCTTTCGCTGCAAAACAGCATCGACCACCCCGTCCTGGAGATAAAAAGGAGCATAGATGAGTGACAGAGTCTCACCGATCAATTCCTCGAAATAGATCGGCCTCGGAAACGAACTTGTGAAACTGCTCATCACCATCTCGACGATTTGGCTGCAATCCAGAGAGGGTTGAAGAAATTCACCCGGCATGTCCGGGCCTACAAAGCGCAACCTCATTGCCTGGGTTCGAAGCCCCATGGAGATAGGAAACTCCTCAATCGGCGCCGCGCGATAGCTCACATCCACCAACCGGTGGTTGAGACCATTGCGTGCCACTGCATAAAGCGTACCTTTGAACCGCCAATAAGGAAAATATACCAGCTCATCGAGTCTGCCTTCTTCCAAGGGATGAGACAGAACAAATTGGTATCTGTCGGCCATGAGATAGGACCTGACCCTGCAAAATGGGCAGGAAAATATATGGTCGGTCTCTTCCAGGACCGCAGGCGCACCGCACTGCGGACACTGAAACTCTATGATTAATTTAGAGCTTTTCACCGCACTGGTTACAGAACGAAGCCCCGGGCAGGTTTTGACCACCACACCGGGCACAAACGCTGGGTTGAGGTTTTTCTTCGGCGGGATGCCCACAACGCGAGCAAAATTTTGCGCTGGGTGTCAGATTTTTTCCGCACTGCGCGCATTCTTCAAACACCAATTGCTGATGCCCGCAATGCAGACAAAACTTGGCATCCACCGGAATCGGATGCTTACATTCCTTGCATACATGGGCAACCGATCGGCCGTCATGCGCTTGAACCTGCGCTTGACCTGAAAAATACTGGGCGAACATGGCGGGCATCATCAAGCCCATGCCCATACCCATCCCGGATCCTGCTCCCCCATCGGATTGAGAGGCTTTTTCCATGGCCATGGCGGCTTTCATCTGCATCAGTTTGTTCATGTCCTCAAAAACACCCATTCGGCTGCGATCGTCGATGGCTTTTTGAACATCGGGTGGAGGAGTGATGGAGTTGATGTACAAGTGGGTCAACCCCAATCCAAAGTGAAAAAAGTCCTCTTTGAGACGATCTGCCAAACCCACCGACAGCTCATCGTACTTGGAAGGCAGGTCGAGAATCGAATCTATGTTTTCGCCCATGTAATCATTGAACCTCGAAATGATGACCCGATTCAGGTATTCTTCTATCTCTTCGGTCGTGAACATGCCCTGGGTGCCGACCATTCGGTTGACGAACAAGACGGGTTGAACGACTTGAAGATTAAACACCCCGAAAGCCCGCAGGCGGATCAAACCCAGCTCCGAATCCCTAAAAGCCACCGGATCACGGGTCCCCCATTTGAGGTTTGTAAACACTTTGAGATTGACAAAGTACACCTCGGCCCGCAAGGGGCTCGTGGCTCCCCACGGCAATGCGACAATCTTGGTCAGCAATGGGATGTTGGCGGTTTTCAGGGTGTGACGCCCCTGTGCGAAAGCTTCTACTGCCTTGCCTTGATAGAAAAAAACCGCCGCCTGGCTTTCCCGCACGGTAAGTTGGGCACCATATTTGATCTCACCCGAGCCACCTTCGGGAATACGATGCACAATTTCTTTGCCCGTGTCGTCAAACCACTCGATCACCTCCAAGAAAAAAACATTATCGGCGCCCATTTGATCTTCCCTTGTTCGAATATCAACCCGTTGCGGCCTGAGAAGCCTCTGCAAAACCACTCGGGTCGAAAATGAAACCAAATATGTCTTCGATGTCTTTCATTTTGAAAAAATATCGACTGTTTGTCAAAGAAAATGGTCCTGCATTCCGGTTGGCGATCAAACCGATGTTGACATTCTGCCCGGACAGCAATTATATTTCGGGCGAAATGATAGATTTATCCGATATAAAGCAATGGATATACCGATATTTTATCCAAAGGATCCCAGCCACCAACCCCAGCATAAAGGTCTTGTGAACCCGGAAAGGAAGCCGACATGAAACCAAAAAATCCATTTGCCCGTCTCAATCTCCTCATCAGCCTGATCATCCTGATTGCGCATGGGTGCCAGGAGCAGGATACTACATTTCCCGATTACGATTATCCCAATGCTCATTTGTTGGTATCACCCGAATCGCTTGAAGCCAGGCTGCATCAATCCGATGTAGCCATAGTCGATACCCGAACGACCGGATACGACGCCGCACACATACCCGGCGCCATCAACCTCAAGTGGAGCGACTTTCTCGATCAAGATAAAAACCTCAAATCCATCGAGCTGCTGGAAGCTGATTTGAGCAAAGCCGGTCTTCACAGAGACATGACCATAATCCTGTATGACCGGACACGCACATCCTGGGGTGCTGTGGGCAGGATGTTTTGGATGTTGGAGTATTTGGGATGTAACGATGTGCATATACTCAACGGCGGGCTCGATTTTTGGATTCAAAGCGGCCGCGACACCGAATCGGAGCCAAGCACCCTGCCTCCGGCCGTTTTCACTGCATCCACACAAAACACTCTTTTGGCGACAAAACAACATCTGAACAATCGGATGAAGGATAGCGATTTTGTCATCATCGATGCCAGAACGGACGAAGAATACAACGGATGGCAAATGTATGGAGAAGCCCGAGGCGGACATATTTCCGGCGCGGTGCAAATCCCCTTCGAAAGATTTTTCTCCACCCAAAACGATATGCTGCTCGACCGCAACGAGATTGAAAGCATACTTCATTCTCAAGGCATAACCACCGACAAAGAAGTAACCACCTATTGTACCGCGGGTATTCGCAGCGGTTATGTCTATTTCATATTGCGACTCATGGGGTATTCTCGCTGCTCCAACTACGATGGATCGATTTTAGAATGGGCCGAGGACCAGACCCTGCCGATGAGCAAGCTCAAACGATATGAAAAACTCGTCAACCCGGCTTGGGTGATGGACCTCATCGAAGGCAAAAATCCCGCCACCTATCCCGGAAAAGGATATGTGATTGTCGAAGCACGCTACCTCAAGTCAACCACCACAGGTGACTCTGCCGACCCTGCCGACGAAGAATGCATACCCGGAGCCCTGAGAGTCCATCCTTGTTATTTCGAGCATGAAAACGATACCTCAAAATATTATCCCAACTACACCCACCCGGACGATGGAAATCTTCTGCCGGCCGATCGGCTCGAATCGGCATTGTTGAATTTGGGCATCACCAAGGACACAACCGTGGTGGTGTACGGAAACGGAGTGATCATACCCATGACGGCTTCCCGGGTAGCCTGGGCCCTGATGTATGCCGGCGTCGAAGATGTAAGAATTCTAAATGGCGGCTATACCGCCTGGCTCGCCGCCGGTGGGCCCGTAAGCCCCTCGCCTGCCAAGCCGGTACCGGCATCCGATTTTGGAACCGCTGTGCCGGCGCACCCCGAGTATCTGGCCACCACCGAGCTGGTAGAAGAGATCTCCAAAAACGGGGTGGGCCCGAGCGTCCTTACGGATGTAAGACTCATCAGCGAGTACATCGGTGAAGATGTCGATCATTATCCGTTTTTCAAAACAACCGGTCACATCCCGAACGCCGTGTGGTTTGGAGACTGGGTAGAGCTCATTGATCTGCATGACTCCACGTTTCGATCCTATACCCAAGTTGAAAACCATCTCAAAAGTCTGGGCATCCATAAACAGGTCGAACCGATCTTTTACTGCGGCACGGGTTGGCGATCATCCATAGGATTTTTTCAGGCTTACATCATGGGATTTGAAAACATGAGAAATTACGACGGGAGTTTTTACGAATGGAGCTTCGATCCAAAACGGCCCATTTCAACCGAGAGTCCTGATTAGCTCGCACCTGACAGCGTATCGTCGAAGTTTCGTATGAAATCTTTGAGCTATTTTTGCTATCACAGGCCAACCCCTGGTGTACGCTCAATTCATGATTTTTGGAGCTTGATGGGCATACATTGCTTTTTTATCACGCATCTGACAAGTTACCCGAACCCAAGATCATCCAAAGATTCTGAAAAATAGGCCTAATGATCGTATTTGTAAGGCACGCAGATGAATCTCCAAGGCAACTCCACCAGCTTATAACCAGGAGGGCAAGGATCAGTCCTTCTTATCACTTCTTTTACCGCCTCTTTCAAACCTTCAAGGTCTTCTCCAACTGATAAAACATCTCCTCCAGTCGCGTGCGCCAAACGAGTCGCAGGATCGCCAGCCTCCATAAATGAAGAGTAATTCAAAAACTCTCCGGATTGCTTATCATAAAATACACCACTTAAACTCCATAGAGGAGTAGGGACGAAAGACCAGTAGCTTAAATCTTCACCTATGTCCAAAAACGCTGCAAGTACATCACTCTCCGATGCAGGATTGTTCACAACACCAACATAGGGATAATTAGGCTCAAATGGATCGTTATGAAATACAAGTGGTTTAGTAAAGTGGAAAACTACGGTCTCCGTATCAACATCAATACCCATGACGCTTGGCCATATATCTCCAGTATCCGCATATGATCCATTGCCGTTCAAATCCCTCCCCTGGCCTGTAAGTGATTGATAAACAGCTTCATATTGCGATTCTTTCGAATCCTTACCACCGCCTGAAGACAATTCTCCCAGTTTATATTCTAAATATTCTGTGTTCACATGCAATGGCGCCTCAAGACGAAATGCATATTCACCGACGGCTCCGTATGGAGAAAATGGGAAATCGAGATGAGTGACCAAGGCAAATCGCGCCGCCGAATTTGCCTCTTTTATCGGAAGTATCACTTTTGATTTCATTTCGTCTTTCCAGTTTGGCAACAAATCTCCTGTACTTCCTGTTATATCGATTATGATGATAACATCGTAAGCATAACTCTTACCGGCTGAAAGCAACATCGACATAGCTACCATACTTGTACATATAACTCTAACCAATGATTTGATTTTCATAATTTCTCCTCCTAACCAATGTTAACTAAATGTTATTCCAGCACCATTTGCTGAAATTTTGAAAAACTATATTTCTCGATTGAAAACCTCCTTTATATATGGGTTATAAATAACAGGAAATGGATAAAGCATAATCATTGATCCAATATTTTCATACTTCTTAGGATTCCTAATTCCGTATAGAGGTAGAGTAATCAAAAGACCGATGTGACATCTTTGTCTGAATTTTATTGATTTTTATTTTGCAGCAACAATGTGGGGTTGATCCACTTCCGTAGAGACATTGAGTTTGTAACGGTTGTTGTAACACACAACTCGAAAACAGTACTCAAACAAGAGTATACACCCCAACGTTGCATATAACGATGTATTGAGAGTGCACCAAATTAGCTGACTACAACAAAATGTGTGCATATATTTGATTGAGCCGGGGTTTAACTTTTTGTGGCTTTTGGAAACAATGTCATTCTGGCATGCTTTAAGCCAGAATCCACTGTTTTAATTATGGATCCTGGATTAATTCATTACAGAATGACGGCATTTTATGCAACTGGCTAGTACAGCATTAGAATATTTTTTTGACACACATCACATTATTATCTTGCCTATTTTATCGTTACTGATTCACATTTTTTCAAAAAAGCCGGATCAATATCGGCGCCGTGACCTGGATCATCGGAAAGAGTGATTTCTCCTTTGTCTATTTTTGCTCCGCCTATTATCGGATCAATTTTTTGAAAAGAATAACCGTCCAAATCCGCCCATTTAATATTCGTTCGTGCCGATACAAGATGCGCACCTGCGGTCAAACCAAGTCGTGTTTCAGCCATACAGCCGAGCATACACGGAATACCCGCGCTTTCAGCAACACTGTTTATCTTCAACGCGACATTTATTCCTCCCGACTTCGCAATTTTTATATTGAAATAATCGCAACAGCCTTTCGATGCAAGCCTGAATGCATCCTGATGGTTGAACAAGGATTCATCGGCCATAATTGCTATCTTTGTGTTCTCTCTCACCCTGCGCATATTGTCATAATCCCAGTGGGCAAGCGGTTGTTCGCAATATTCTATTCCCATGTTTTCAAGAGCTTCCAAAACATCAACTGCGGTTTTATAATCCCATCCTTGGTTGGCGTCTATTCTAATCGGTATTTCATCGCCGATTGCTTTCCTGATTTTTGTAATTATATCGATATCCTGTTCTTTTGTGGTTCCCATCTTTACTTTAATTGATTTAAATCCGTTGTTTTTATATTCCATGGCTCTTTTTGCCATGTAATCAGGATCTGCAATTGTTATTGTATAATCGGTATAAAACGGACGTTTCTCTCCTCCCAATAACGCATACATGGGAAGATCGGTCGCCTTGCCCATTAGATCATACAATGCCATATCGAATGCACTTTTTATGGTAGTGCTGTGGAGTAAATATTGATTCATTTCTTTCATACATTCTTCGATGTTGAAAGGGTTTTTGTTGATCAGAAGCTTTGCAAGATCCACAGCAGCAACATAATTCATGGCCTGTGTTTCGCCTGTGATTCTCCACGCCGGGTTTGCTTCGCCGAGTCCGTAAATATTTTCGTTGGTATTTATCCTAATAAATACACTTTTCGCACTCATTATTTTCATTATCGATATTACGAACGGTTCGTGTAGTTCAATATCGCTTTTGTAAATATCAATGCTGGTTATTTTTGTATTTTTCATTCTTTTCTCCGGGAGTATGGCATTAATCTTGCTTCGTTTTTTCCCCAAAACAACTTAATTACATTTTCAGGCGGCGGCTCTGTC
>JBFFBT010000145.1:0-14510 GCA_041560255.1 Myxococcota bacterium
GACGGGCAAGCGTGGTGTTCCAGTTACCGGTTGATAGGCGTGCATACCAGGTGCCGTTGCTGGGTCGCCAAACCACCATGTCCGCTTTGTTGTCACCATCCAGATCCATAGTCCGATGAATGTTGATTGAGTTCATATCGCCTTCTATATTTGGCAACATGAGATCATCATCACCAACCATAGGTTCATTAGTCTGTGCAATGGCGTAATTCAGCATTACTGCATAGATAAAGAATATCGATAGAAACCTACACATAGCCTTACCTCCCCTTTAACTTGTGAATAATGCGGTATTTCTAGAAACTTATGATGCCCCCGCCGAAGTTGACCGATAAACTACGATATCGGAAAAAAATATGATGAGTATAGGAAATAGTCAACAAGTATTTACATAGAGCATTCCGCGTTGTCATCCGAGGCGCTGGTTGTATAGGAGTTGGGAGGATTACGCGGAATGCTCTATGTCCACCTCCGGTCAAAGCGGTAAAGATACCGAAGAAGAGCGGAAGCAAGAGAATTCTCGGAATCCTGACGTTCGCACATCGAATTGCCTTGATGATGGCGAATTGGTTAAAAAGACTAGGTAATCAGCTCGCATTCATCGGGCGGGTTGGGTGCGACGTGTAGGGTTGTTTTCGTGCCGCCGGGACGGATGATGTGCATTTCGACCTGAGGATCGTTTTTTCCTTTTCCAAACGCGGCGGTCAATTGTGCACAAATTTGCAGATCTGCGGTGGATGACATGCCGAGCAACAATGTGGTAGGGCCGTTGACTTCGGTTGCTTCCAGCAGGATGCCTTTTGAGCCGAATCGCTCGATGATCTCGTTTTCTTCTTGATTCCGACCAACGACTGCGGTGGCGCCGTGAGGCAGGGTAAAGTGACGCCCGAGCGAGAGCAGTACGGGATCATCCAGATCGAGCTTGTTATCGGGTCGATACTTGAGAAGGTTTTTTATCCGGTTTGTATAACCCGGATCGGTCAACAAGCAACCACCTGCAGGGGTCGGGAATTCTTCGATGCCGAGCGTACCGGCGAGCTCGAGTTGGCGGTTCCTGCTGCGACCCTGGATGGTCTCCAAAGCAACTCGGGAGATGAGTCCGGCGGTTTCCGGCTCGGTGGGCGGCAACAACGCACCGCTCAAGGGTCTGAGTAATCGGTTGCCCAGACCACTTTCTTTGGTAATCAAATCCAAGCTTTGTTTGTGTTGGCTCATCGGTCTTTGACCCAGCACCTCACCCGTGAAGACGAAATCTGCGTTTTGGGATTCCATGGTTTTACGAGCTTCTTTCAACATGAGGATTTTGCAATCGATGCAGGGATTGAGACATTTCCCGTAGCCGTGAGGCGGATCGGAAAGAATTTCTAAAAACTCGGTACGAATATCCTTCAATATACAGGTCGCGCCGGATTGCAAAATGGGATTGGGTATTTTTAAACCCTGACCTCGCTTCATATTTCTGATGTGGAAGGTCTCGAATCCACATACGAAGTGCAATACGGTTACGTCGTATTTCATGTTCTGAACCATTCGAATGGCCAGCAAACTGTCCAATCCTCCTGATACGATACCAACGGCTTGCATGGGTAAGTCCTTTTGCTGATTATTGAAAACTCGTTGTTACATCGGATAGTTGAAAACAAAAAGGAAAGTAAATCAAAACGATCATCATTTGACAAGAGTCATTTCCTTGACAATCAGGCCCGAACAATGAAACATTTAAAAAAACCAGGTATTTGCCAACAACCAAATCGGTCGTAGGAGGTGTAAGGTGGATTTTAACGTCCTCGTGGTGGAAGACAGCGCCGCGATGAGATCCTTTATTTCCTCTACGATTGAAGAGATCGAAGGAATTCGGGTTACGGAAGCCGAATCGGGATTCGAAGCGTTGAAGGAGTTGCCGCGTAAAACCTTCCAGCTTATTATCACCGATATCAACATGCCTGACATCAATGGACTCGAATTGATCCGCTTCATTCGTGATAACGAACGGTACAAGGACACACCTCTCATTATCGTATCGACTGAATCGAGTCAGCGGGATCGTGAGAGAGGATTGGCTTTGGGAGCCAACGCCTATATTGTGAAACCGTTTGTTCCTGCCGCATTGCGTGAACTGGTGGAAAAATTCTTAAAGGATGATTGATGGCCGGAGGCGCTGACAATGTAAGCGACAAGGCTCTTGGCGAATTTCTCTCCGAAGCACAGGAAATTGTAGAGAGCCTGAATCGAGATATTCTCAAACTCGACGATATCACCAAACGGGGCAAAAAGAACCCCGAGCTCATCAACAATATTTTCCGTTCAGCCCATTCCCTCAAAGGGCTATCGGGTATGTTCGGTGTGAAAAAGATGGCTGATTTTGCCCATGACATGGAGAATCTCTTGGACTCCATGCGGATGGGTAAGGTCCCCGTATCCATGGAAATGATTGATGTCTTGTTTGATTCGGTCGAGTTGTTCATTCAGCTGATTGCTGAGGCCAGCAACGGTCCCAAGGTTCACAAACGCGGCCTCAATAAGTTGATTGCCCAAATCGACAAGTTGACCAAACAAGCCGAGACGGGTAAACCGGAAAATCCGCTGAATACAATTGATATCGATCCTGCCATCATCAACGTTTTGACCGAGTATGAGGAATACCGACTGGTTGACAATATCCGCCAAGGAACAAATCTGTATAAGGTGCATGCTTCGTTTGATTTGATGGATTTCGACGAGAACCTGGCTTCCCTCAGCGCCGAGTTGAAGACACTCGGCGAAGTGATTACCACCCTGCCTGCTTCGGAGAGCAGCAACGAGCAAGGAATTGACTTCGATCTCATCGTAAGCAGCGAGCTGGGTGAAGCAGAAGTCAAAGAAAGAGTGGAAGACAAACAGATCAAAGTCCAACCCATATTGCGCAAAGAAAAGGAGAACGTTGCTCCGGCTTCTATGGAGCCTTCTGAAAAAAAACCGGATATTTCTCCCTTGGTTGAAGAGCAACCGGCGGAAGATGACGAGCTTTCACCACCTGACACAGATGCACAAGATGAAGGAGGAGGGGGAAAAGGTGGTGACGATGGAGATGAGCCACCCTCTGAAGAGGCTGCCTCTATGCGCAGTGTAAGTCAGACCGTCCGGGTGGATATCAAGAGATTGGATAGTTTGATGAACATCGTCGGAGAACTCGTATTGGTGAGAACCGCGATCCAATCCATTTCGGAGCAGCTCAAAGCCGAGCAGGGATTTACCGGGTTGGCCGTGGATTTGTTGAAAGAATCCCGTAACTTCGAAAGAAAGCTCGACGAATTGCAGGCCGGAATCATGGAAGTGCGCATGGTGCCTTTAGGACAGAATTTTGAAAAAATGTCCCGGATGGTTCGAAAGATATCGAGAGGCGCCGGTAAAGAAATACAAATGGATATCAGCGGTTCGGAGACCGAGTTGGACAAATTGATCGTGGAGGACCTGGCCGATCCGCTCATGCATATATTACGTAATTCTATCGATCACGGCATCGAGCCGGCAGAAGAAAGGGTGCAAAACGGCAAGCCGTCTACGGGTACCATTTCCATTCATGCCTATCAAAAAGGCAATCATGTGGTGATTGAAATTGCTGATGATGGACGTGGATTAAACCTCGGGAAGATCAAAGAAACCGCGTTGGAAAAAGACCTGATTCAAAGAGAGCACTTGGGTGATATGAGCCAGAGGGATCTTTTGAATTTGTTGTTTTTACCAGGCTTTTCCACCAGCAAGGAAGTGGGGGAGCTTTCAGGCAGAGGCGTCGGATTGGATGTGGTCAAGACCAATATCGCCAAGCTGAGCGGGATGATTGATGTTCATACCGAGTCGGGAAAAGGTACGAAGTTTTCCATTACATTACCGATAACATTAGCGATCATTCGCGCTCTGATCATACGGGTCAATGAACGTATCTACGCAGTACCCCTCAATTCGGTCCTGGAGATCATTACAGTGGGCAATGATCGCGTCCGCACGATTGAGCGGCGGGAGGTTATCGAGCTTCGAGGCACCACCTTGCCGTTGTTGCGGTTGTCTGATTTGTTCGAGCTGGGTTCATCCATGGCTGGAGAAGGGGGGTTTCTTTATATCGTAGTGGTTGGATTGGCCCAAAACCGATTGGGAATCGTGGTAGATGGAGTGATCGGGCAACAGGATATCGTCATAAAATCCTTGGGTAAATCGTTGTCAAAGATTTCCGGCATTGTTGGGGCAACCAATCTGGCGAGCCAGCAGACTATTTTGGTGTTGGATGTGGGTGCTTTGATAGAAGAAGCGCTAGCCAGGGAGTAAGGCGCCGGATTGAGGAAAACGACGTGGCGAAAAAGAAACATAATGATGCGAAAACCCGTGGGGCGGTAAATTCTGTTGGAAAAAGACCTGCCATCTCAAAAACGAAAGAGAAAAACCTAGAGAGTCATACTCAGGCGATGGGTGGAGGAGTTTCTTCACAGTCTTCGAAACCCAAACCGATGAAGGGAGAAAAACCATCTACCAATGAAAAAAATAAAAATGATGATACCCAAAACAAGCAACGAGAAGCAATGTTGAAGGAGTTTTTTGCATCCAACGAAGAGCTCGATGCAGTCGGCGCAGTGGCCTTGGACATGTACCAAGAGCAGCATGGTGTCATGCTACGGGCGGCGGGTGTCACCGAATATCTCAGCTTTACTTTGGACAATGAGTTGTTTGCGGTCAACATATTCCACATTAAGGAAATCATCAAGCCGCCTGCTATTACAGAGGTTCCAAGAACCGAGCCGGTCATATTGGGAATTCTGTCTTTACGGGGCACCATCGCGCCGGTGGTCGATTTGAGAAGGCGCTTGGGATTGAAAGCGGCTCCGGTATCGAGGAAAAGCAGAATTCTTCTGGTCTTTTTACAGCAAGAAATGATTGGGTTGTTGGTGGACGAGGTGCGCCATGTCGTGCGGTTGAGGGAGGAGGATATCGAGCCGCCTCCCGGGGTGTTTGATCGCACCGAAGCGGAACATATTCTGGGAGTAGGGCGACAACATGGAGAGATGTATACGTTGTTGGATTTGAATTCCGTGATTCAAATCGACAAGTACTTGAAAGTGTCATAGAGGCATATGCGTGGAACGGGATGAACAAGTAAAAAGCCAATTTGGTCAATCCATGGTGCAGATGGCTGCCTTCAGGGTGGGAGAGGAGCAGTACGTAGTTGATATCATGAGAATTCGTGAAATCATCAACCCGCTTAGGATTACATCCGTTCCGAGTAAATCGGAATTGGTTGAGGGAGTCATCAACTTACGTGGCGCCATTATACCGATTGTCGATCTACGCAAACGTTTCGCTATTCCCGAAAAGCTCTGGGCAAAAGATCCAAAGTATATCATTGTCGTCATTGGGGGGGAGATCGTCGGCATTATCGTGGACGAGGTGTTGGACGTAGTTCAGGTCTCGCGTGGCGCCATCAAGCCGTCACCACAGATATTCTCGGATCGGAATACCGACCTGTTTCTGGGCGTGTGCGAACATAATGGGAGATTGCTGTTGCTCATTGATCTCAAAAAAGCGCTCAGCCCGGCACTCGCGAGAGTTCCTATTCCAGATGACGAAGCGTTTCAAAGCGAGGAGTCATAGTGGAAGACACGCTCAAGAAGGCGATTCAACAATCAAGGCGGGCTTGCTTGAATGCATTGGCGATAGCGATGCTTTTCTATGCGGTCAGTCTCGCTGCCATCGGTGGTCTTGAGGGTCTGTGGATGGTTGTGGCTGCTGAAGGTTTTTTGGTGGTTTGTATTGCTTTCGGATTGCATGAATGGTTTTCCGGTCGCTCCCTGATTTTGTTGATGCGGTTGTCTAGAAAAAGCGATCATCAGGTTTCATCCAACTATACAAACCCAACGATCCAATTACCCGTAAAGATCGCATTCCAACAAGCCTGGCTTGCTTTTGTGGTTTGGGTGTTGGTTATCGTCGGCTTTGAGGTGATGCTCGCTTGGGCCAAATGGATAACCGATTGGCAGGCGGTTGTTCTGGGATGCGTGGGCGTCATGTCTGGTTGCATTCATGCGGTGATGCAATATAGTTTGGCGCAAAATGTGTTGAGATCATTGGGTGCCAGGCTGGATTTGAACGCGGATCGGTCTAAAGACTCTGTTTTGGGTGCAGCCAGCCTTTCGAGAAAGCTCATATCCGGATTCTATTTGATTTTCGCAGTAGGCATGGTGATCGGATCGTTGATGTGGATGAATCGTGCTCGGGAAGAAGCTGCCAGGGCATGGATGAGTCATCACGCGAAAATATTTCGTCATATGGCGGTTCGATCCAATGAGATCGCCCGCATCAAAGATCCAAGAGAACAGAACGATTTTATCAAGACATTGTTGAGCGAAACTGACTGGCCGAAAAACTACCCCTTAGTGTTGCTCAATGCAGGGGGCCAAGTCGTGCGATCGCTTGGAGGGCCGATAAACCCAAACCCCTGGTTTCCGAAAATTGTCGAACAGCGGACTGCCGATTGGAGCGAGCTGAAAACCCCGTTTTTGTTTTTCTCGCATCCCTTGCCGGATCGTCGGCATTTTTTGGTAGCGATAGGACCAGACCATCTGCTTTATCAGGCTCTGGGTACGATGGATTGGAGACTGTTGGGGTTTGTCGTGGTGATGGCGGCATGCATTTGGATTTTAATGTCAATAGTGCGAATACATCTCAAGCCGCTTTCGTCCATGTCAAACTTTTTTCGGCGGGCGGATCTGTCCTGGTCTCCTGAAACCATGCCTCCGGTGTATGATCGTGAGCTTGTCGATTTGACCGCATCGTTGCAAAAGTATGTCGGATTGGTCAAAAACCTGGTTGGAATGACGGAAGAAGATCTGTCGGGGATGGCGACCGACAATACAGCCCTTCAACAAAAGGTGGGAGAACTTCGCGATGCCGGAGAACAGCGTATCGAGATCGCCGAGCAGACCGCCACGTCGGTTACGCAGATGCGGGCATCCATTCAGAGTATTTCGGAGCAAATGGAATCTTTGAGGGAAGCCTCAAATGATTGTACCTCATCCATGTTCGAGATTGATCAAAGCATCCGCGAAGTATCCAACTCGGTGGCAAACTTACAGCTGAGAGTCGAAGATACAACCTTATCCACCGAGCAGATTTCCGGATCGATCGATGAGGTATCCGGCAATATGGATGAGCTGGCTAAAGTGGCGGATGAGACGGTTGCATCCATTTCGATTGTCGATTCATCCATAAAGCAGGTTGAAAACAGCACGACGCAGACCCACAGATTGAGTGAAGATGTGACCGAATATGCCAACAAAGGTGCCGAATCGGTTCGCTTGACCATCGCAGGCATCAATGAAATTCAGGAGGTCACCCGGGAAGCTCGGGAAGTAATAGATCGGTTGGGCTCGCAGATGGAGGCGGTTGGAAAGATCTTGACGGTGATTGTTGATGTCGCCGAGCAGACCAACCTACTTGCCTTGAATGCGGCCATCATCGCAGCGGCGGCGGGTGAGCATGGTAAGGGCTTTGCTGTTGTAGCCGATGAAATCAAGGACTTGGCGGATCGCACCTCGACATCCACCAAAGAGATTGCCGGTCTCATCCGTTCGGTACAAACCGATTCGAGACGGGCCATCGACGCCATGAAACGAGGAACAGGGGCTGTGAAACGTGGCGTGGATATTGCGCACAGTGCTGGTGAAGCTTTAAAGCAAATTTTGCAATCGGTCCAACAAGTCAATGATATGGCGAACGATATTGCCACAAGCACCGCCGAACATTCAAGAATAACGCGCAATATATCCCGTTCTATGTCCAAGGTGTCCGCCATGGTCAGGGAGATCAAAAGGGAAGTGAAAGAACAATCGGTCACTGGTGAAAAAATGAAAAAGGCGTCGACTAAGATTCGGGACGATGCAAAATTCGTCTCGAGATCGACCAGTGAACAGGTACAGGCAGTATCCGAGGTCAGCCGAAATATGGGTCGTATATCCGAAATGGTCTCGTATGTGGGCAGAGCCATGGTCGAACAGTCGACCGGGGTGGATCATGTGGCCAGAGTTACAGAAGAGGTACGCGATAAATTTGAAAAAGAGCGTATATATTTTGCGGAGTTGGAAGAAATCGTCGATCGCATCTCAAGACAATCGAAACAGTTTTATCAACAGGTTGTAGAGCTTCAGTCTTCGAGAAAGAACGAACCATGAGCGAAGAAGAAAAACAACGCATTATTGCTGCACTCGCAAGCTCTGTGGAAGAAATCAGGTATCAGGCCGCCAGGAAAATACAGGATGTTTTTCAAAATCCTCCGGTCGAACATCTTGTCGCATCACTGGGAGATGACAGCTGGCGGGTGAGAAAATGCATCGTGGATAGTCTGGTGAAAATCGATCCAAGCCCTGAAATTATTGATTCTCTTATCAAGGCATTGGGTGAGGAGGACAACGCAGCGTTGCGGAATTCGGCTGCCGAAGTTTTACAGAAGTACGGCACCCCTGCGGTTTTTGCACTCACTCAAACCCTCAAAACCGGAGATAAGGACGAACGCAAGCTGGCTGCCGACATTTTGGGTCAGATAGGTGACCGGCAATCGTTGGATTCATTGTTGGATGGTCTCAAAGATATAGATGAAAACGTCAGAGCGGCCTGTGCGGAAGCCTGCGGCTACCTTGGAGATCCAAAGGCGACCGAAAACTTGGTAGGGTTGTTGGAGAACGAAAGTTTGTTGGTGCAGATGTCGTGTCTGGATTCCTTGGAGCGTCTTGGCACAGCGCATTTGGTTCCGATAGATATTTTTTATTCTCTTTTGAGCGATGTGCCTTTGCGACCCTATGTGTATCGATTGTTGGGGGGACTGCAACACCAGAATGTTGTTACAGTATTATTGGATGGATTGCAGTCTAGAAGCAGGAAAGAAAAGGCCGCATCGGCCCGAGCGTTGGTGCATCAGTATAGGTTGGCGGATAAGCAAAAAAAAGTCGAGATTCGGGTCGCAGTGGCTAGGATTGCTAGCGACGAGGTTGTGGAAAGTTTCAGGGAATTGTTGGAGAGCTCAATCCAAGAGATCAGAGAAGCTGCTGTGTATATTTTGGGTTGGACGGGCAGGTCGGACGTCGTGGAGGATCTCGCGCGGGTCAGCGTGGACGAGAGACTCAGAGATGTGGTGTACGATTCTTTTTTATCCATCGGACCCAAATCGGTGGATGTGCTATGCCGATTGATGGATCAAATAGGCCGCAGCGAGCGGGTGCTCGCCGTTGAGGTGCTGGCGTATTTTGGATTGTCATCAAGTTTACCGACCTTGATTGAATTGTGCATGTCGGATGACTCCGACGTGGCCGAAGTAGCCCAGAGAGCCCTAGGACAAGTTGGAAACCAAGATATCATTACGGCCCTCGCCAACCTCATGCGCAGGCAGGGTGAGCAAACCGCATATGGTGTAATCGCTTCATTGTGCAAACTGGGAATCAGATTTCATGATGAAGTTGTAGCGGCCATGCGTCCCATGCTGGACGAACAAATTCCGGGTTTGCGGGCTGCAGCTGCAAAGGTGATTTGTGAGATTGCCCGCAAAACCGATCTCGATGAGATACATACCATGATTGGAGATGGGGACTCATCCATCAGGGTTGCCGCAGTATGTGCTTTGGGGAGGGTAGGCGGCGAGCAAGCCATCGAAAAATTGAGACTGGCTCTGACCGATGAAGTGCCTGAAGTAAGAGCCGCGGTCGCGCGGGCGTTGGGCAGCCGGGAGTGGGAAAAAATCAAAGATATTCTCGAAGTAGCATTACGGGATGATGATCCCTGGGTAATCAAGGAAGTTTTGGTTTCTCTGGGACAGAGTGGAAATCCGTCCGCCGCCGATATCATTCTTGGATACGTGGGGCACCCAAACGGTGTGATCGCCATGGAAGCGACGCGCTCATTAAACCGGATTGGATGGCGGGGTGAGCTGAAGTTGCTCGAAGGGGCTATCTTGCACTCGGATCCTGAAGTAATCAAGGAGGTGTTGGCCGGTTGTCACAGATGGCCCGCGCAGCAGGTAAGGCATGTGCTCATGGATGCATTGGAGAATCAACACTGGGACGTAAGAATGGCTGCGGTGAAAAAGATCGGAGACTTGAAAGATCCCATCTCAATGCAGGCGGTATATGAGCGTTTTCGGCAGGAGCAGGATGATCTGGTTCGAAGTACGATGGAAAACGTTTTGGAAATGGGGCAGCGGAATAAACTGGAAGATTGATAGGCCGGATAAGTATCCGGATAGGCGGTTTTTCTAAATACAAGCATTGGCGGGACAGGACGACGATGGTAAACATCCAGTCAAGAATTCCGATGTCGGTGGAGGAGTTTCGCCTACTGAAGGATTTGATCTACCATTATTGTGGAATATTCTTTCAGGAGGATGTTCAATACTTACTCGAGCGCAGACTCAACAGCCGAATCAGAGAACTGAATATCGGTACTTACTCCGAGTATTATAGGTATTTGCGTTACAGTCCCAAGCGCCGGCAGGAGCTGGAGGAGATTATCGAGCTTCTGACTACGAATGAAACCTATTTTTTTCGGGAAGAGTACCAGTTGCGCGCATTTCGGGATGAGATTCTGCCCGAATTGATTCGAAACAATGCCGGAGACAAGAAACTGAGAATCTGGTCGGCCGGATGCTCGACCGGGGAGGAAGCCTACACGGTAGCCATGTTGGTTTATGAGAGTATCAAGCTGAAAGATTGGGATGTAGAAATATTCGCGAACGACATCTCGAGAAAGGTGATTCAAAAAGCCAGAAAAGGGCAGTACAGCCGATCATCTTTCCGCAGCACGAGAGACGATATTATTCAAAAATATTTCCGTGAACAGAACAACATGTTTGTCATCGATGAGCGCATCCGCTCCATGGTCAGCTTCGGTCACTTGAATCTGCTGGATGAAGAAATGTTACAACTCATTGGGGATGTTGATTTAATTTTTTGCCGAAATGTGCTCATATACTTTGATAAGCAGGCACGCCTCCGTGTGCTGAAAATGTTTTACGATAAGCTCAAACCACACGGTTACTTGCTGCTGGGGCATTCGGAGTCCTTGATGAATGTCAGCACGGACTTCGAGTTGGTGCACTTGAAAAACGACATGGTATACCGCAAGCCCGCAATGTGAGGAGTTTGGACTCATGAACGGCGTGACGAGACAGGGGCGTGTCAGGGTTTTGGTGATTGATGATTCTGCCTACAATCGGCAGGCCATTGTGGACATGCTCGAATCCGATCCGGCCATCCAGGTTGTGGGACGTGCGGTCAATGGTGAACAGGGTTTGAAAGATGCATTGATCCTCAAGCCCGATGTGATTACGCTCGATTTGGAAATGCCCAAGATGGATGGTTTTACATTTCTTCGAATTCTGCTCAAGCGTATGCCCACTCCGGTGATTATCATCAGTTCTTATGGCAAAAAACAGAATGTATTCAAAGCACTCGAGTTGGGAGCGTTTGACTTCATCGCCAAGCCCAGCAGATACCTCACTCCCGAAGTACATAAAATCCGTGACGAATTGGTCCATAAAGTCAAGATGATCAGAAAACTTCGCCAGACCAACTTGTCCGGAGTTCTGCAAGAGAGAGTCTTTGAGCCTGATCATATATTGAGCCAAGATACATCGACATCGAGGATCTTCAGCCAATCAGAGCCCGGTTTGGTTTTGGTGGGCGCTTCGACCGGCGGTCCACCCGCTCTGCAGAGTATATTCAAGGCGTTGGCTGCGAATTTACCTCTGGTGTACTTAGTGGCCCAACATATGCCGGCAAACTTTACTCGGGCATTTGCCGAGCGCCTGGATAAATATTCTCCTTTGGATGTCAACGAAGCCAAAGATGGAGAGGATCTGTATTGCGGTAAAGTACTCGTGGCGCCCGGGGGAAGTCATTTGAAAGTTGTTCGCAAGGGCTCATCCCTGAAAACGAAAGTTGTCAAAGCCGGTCAAGAGACGAACTATGTTCCATCCATTGATATTTTATTTCAATCTGCGGCCCAAACTGCGGGATCGAGGAGTCTGGCCGTTCTGTTGACCGGAATGGGTTCGGATGGATGTATAGGTATGCGGTCGATCAAAGAAGCCGGTGGTCAAACCGTGGCAGAATCGGAAGAGACGGCGGTCATCTTCGGTATGCCCAAAGAAGCGATTGAAAGCGGACAAGTGGACAAGGTGGTCAGGCTCGATGAAGTTCCCAAGACCGTATTGGAATTTGCTCAAACCGCAAAAGTGGGCAAAGAGTAAAATTGATTGTAATGCCGTTTCGTGATATGAATATTTGTATTGGAATTCCATAACACGGTGCGATCATGACAGACGAAAAAAAGACGGGATTGTATACTGAAATGAGTAGAGCAGAGGATTTCCTTCAGGTATTTAAACGCGGAGTTCAGTTTACCGAAGAACTATTGGCAGAAAATGAGAGACTTCGGTTTCGGGTGGTACGTCTTGAAGAAGAGAGTCGGAATCTTACGAAAAAGCTAAAAGGTTCGGACTCGTATGATGATCTTATGGATCAAATGAAGGTTTTGGAAGAAGAAAGATCCGGTCTGCTTGAGAGGTACCGTCAAGTTGAGGAAGAAAGTCTGGAGTTCAAGCGCAGATACCAAGAGATCGAGGAAGAGAACAATCGATTGGCCAATCTGTATATCGCCAGCTTTCAGCTTCACTCGACGTTGGATCTAAAAGAAGTCGTACGAATTTCTTTCGAGATTATTATAAATTTGGTTGGTTCTATGGATTTTGCCTTGTATATTACCGATGAAGAAAAAAGCTTACTACCGGTACGCACCCAGGGTCGCTCTTTGGCTTCTTTAGAAATGGTTCGAGTAGGAGAAGGTGTGATCGGAAGAGCCGCCCAGGAAAGAGTCCTGGTAGTGTCAGAGAAGAATATGAGTGATTCCTCGGTGGATCAACCGAAGGTATGCGTGCCTTTGTTGGTGGAAGGCAAGTTGTTGGGGGTCATTGTTGTATTTGGTTTTCTTGAGCAAAAATCGAGTGTCACAGAATTGGATTGCGAGCTTTTCAGGTTGCTTGGGGGTCATGCGGCAACAGCTTTATACTCGGCCCGCCTCAAGGCGGATTCGGGCGATATCGATCATGATGCACGAAGTTACCTGAGGCTTCTTAATGCTTGATACTTTTCACCTTTTGAGGGAACTCTGATGCCGGAAAGTAGATATGCTTTGGTGGTAGAAGATTCACCAACCATGAGACAGCTCATTTGCTTTGCGCTTCGCAGGATCAGCGGGTTGGAAGTGGTTGAAGCTGATGATGGCGTTGATGGTTTGAAAAAGCTGTCTGGGCAGAGGTTTGATATCTTGATCACCGATATCAATATGCCTGTCATGGATGGATTGAAACTGGTAAGTCTGGTGCGTAAAGACGAAATACACAAAGAGATACCTATTGTTATCATAACCACCGAGGGAGCAGCTGAGGATCGCCAGCGGGCCATGAGCTTGGGGGCCAACGCCTACATCACAAAACCCATTCAAGCGCCTCAAGTCATCAACTGTGTCAAACAATTGTTGGGCATGTAACGTCAGGCAGGTTTTATATGCCGGACACCAAGAGGCTCCTCATATCGGTCGCCTTCTTTTTGCAAATCTAATTTAAGTCACAGTGGTAACTCGTTTTTTTTACCTCGAGCCTGTACAAATCGAAATTCGGGATTACGTTGTTTTTGAGAGAAGGGTCGTGACCCAGCGTAGACCCCAACGTTGCATATAACGACGTATTGAGAGCGCACGAAATGAGCTGACTACAACAAAATGCGTGCATAGATTTGATTGAACCGGGATTTAACTTCTTGTGGCTTTTGGAAACAATGTCATTCTGGCATGCTTTAAGCCGGAATCTATAATTTTAACAATGGATCCTGGATAGAATCTATCCAGGATGGCGGCATTTTATGCAACTGGCGAGTAGACTGAAAGGAGTTTGCAGTGAGTAATCGAAGGTTGGACGAAAAAACCAAGCGATTGGTGTATACCCAAGACGCGTTTTCACGTTTGGATGAATCCGATGATTTTATCTTCTATGAAAAGGATAGATTTGTAAATCACTTGGACGCCAATGCATTGGTGGTTGTAGAAAAAATCTTAAAATCGTTGTGTATTGAGAAGAGCCCCAAAATCCTCGATCTCATGGCAGGCTGGGATTCCCATATACCATCCAGCCTCCAGGTGCAAACCGTCACTGGGCTTGGGTTGAACCTTAGAGAGCTCGAAAGAAACCCGATCCTTGATAGGTGCATCATCCATGATCTGAATCAAGATCCCCGGCTTCCTTTCGAAGATCAAGAGTTTGATGTGGTTATCAATGTAATTTCAGTAAGTTACCTCATAAAACCGTTCGAAGTATTTCGGGAGGTAGAACGGATCCTGAAACCCGGAGGACTCTTTTTGGTGGTATTTTCGGATAGATATTTCGCACCCAAAGCAGTGAAAATATGGCGGGATGCCGGAATGGAGGAGCGCTTGTGGTTGGTCGAGGA
>JBFFBT010000146.1:0-14443 GCA_041560255.1 Myxococcota bacterium
CAAGGTCTGATCTCATACCAGAGGAGTGGAGAACTGGACCAAAAAGCTTGCGGCAAGGGGTGAGCTCGTGACAAAGGCAGATTTCATGCTGATTGTGCTTCCCGTTTTGATATGTGGTTTATCTTTGATTTTATATATTTTTTCTACAAAGAAGTAATCCGGGGTTTTGGTATGCAATTGTATGAAAAACTCAAAGATCCCATAGCATTTTCGGTGTTTCTACTCACTTTGACGCTGCCTGTTTTGGTCGGCTTTGTCGCTCTGAGACGAACAAAAAATCAGTCGGATTTTTTGGTGGGTGGAAGGAGCATGAATAGGTTTGTCGTCGCGCTCTCGGCGGTGTCATCCGGGAGATCGGCATGGCTGGTGCTTGGATTGAGCGGTATGGCGTACAAAATGGGGATCACTGCCATTTGGGCGGTGGTTGGGTACGTTGTGGCCGAACTGTTTCAGTTTGTTTATCTTGGAAAGAAACTTCGAACCCGAACTGAACAATATGGATCACTGACTTTGCTCGACTTTTTCGAGTCACATTTTGACGATAAAAAAAACCTTATTCGAATTACCGGAAGTGTGATTATTGCAATTTTTATCACTGCCTATGTCGCGGCACAATTCAGCGGTGGTGCGAAGACACTCAGCGCGGCATTGGATATTTCCATGGGTTTTTCTCTGGTTGTCACCGGTGTGCTGATTTTGGTGTATATGGTTTTGGGTGGATTCATCGCTGTAGCCTACAATGATGCGGTCCGAGCCGTCATCATGGTGATCGGATTGGCGGTGTTGCCCATTGTTGGACTGCTGGAGGTGGGCGGTTACAAAGCCTTGCTGGAAATTCTCGAGCGGTTCAACCCCGCACATCTGGATCCGGTGGCGATGGGAGGTGGCGCGCTCATCAACTTCATCGGTATTGGATTGGGTTCGCCCGGTCAACCCCATATTGTGGTTCGGTATATGTCCATCAAGGATCCTCAAAAATTGGCTTCTTCTGCGGTTATTGGAACGTTTTGGAATGTCATGATGGGATGGGGGGCGGTCTTGATTGGATTGGTGGGAAAAGCAAAGTACACGGATGTAACTTTATTGCCGGAATCCAATCCTGAGTTGATCTACCTGGCACTTTCTATGGATTATTTCGGTCCTGTGTTTTACGGCCTTTTAATAGGTGGTATTTTTGCAGCCATTCTTTCAACCGCCGACTCGCAGTTGTTGGTTGTGGCTTCGACTTTCGTTCGGGATATTTACGAAAAGGTTTGTCATAAAAATGATAGAATGCATGAATCCCGCAAGTTGTTATTAAGTAGAATCGTTTTGGTTCTGGCCGGCATCGTTTCTTTGTTTTTGGCATACATGGCCGAAGATCTCATTTTTTGGTTGGTGCTTTTTGCATGGGGAGGATTGGGAGCGTCATTTGGTACGGCTTTAATCATGGTTCTGTATTGGAAGGGCACGACCAAGTGGGGTGTTTTCTTCGGAATGTTGATAGGAACCACCACAACCATTGGTTGGAATGTTTTTTTGAAGGACTCAACTGGTGTGTACGAGTTGATACCGGCATTTTTTGCGGCTGTCCTGATCCTCGTTTTGGTGAGTTTGGTTACCAAAAACCGTGAGAGTGAATACTAGGGAGGATGCCATGCGATTGACGGATTTTCTGGATCCGGATTTGGTGTTTGTCAATTTGACAGCCTCTGATCGGAAAGATCTTTTCGAACAAATGTTGGCCAAGATATGCGCTTCGCATGATTGCCTGGATAAAGATGTTTGTCTGGATCTGTTGTTGGAACGCGAAAGACAGTATGGGACCGGACTGGAACACGGAACCGCCGTGCCGCACGCCGTAGTCCCGGGCTTGACACAAACTCTGGTGGCCGTCGGCACACTGACAGCCGCGCTTGAGTTTGGAGCAGAAGATGAAAGGCCTGTCAGAATCGTGTTTATGTTGTTGAGCCCGCCTGATGCAATGACCAGGCATATCAGGATCTTAGCGCGGATCGCTAGATTTTGCGCTATACCCAGTTTTCTTGAAAACATCCTAAAAGCTCAAGACGCCAAGCAGCTTTTTCAGGTCATTGTCGGAGAGGATCAGCGACATGTCTGATGTGCCTGAAAAACTGAAGTTGGTTGTCTGTGTGGTCAAGGATTATGCCCAAAGAGACATGATTCTCGAGGGATTGATTGAGCTTGGAATCACGGGGGCAACGGTGCTCGAAGCCCAAGGAATGGCGCAGGTTTTGGTCAAAGACGTGCCCATCTTTGCCGGTCTGAGCTCCTTTTTCCCCAAAGGTTCGAGAGACAGTCATGTCATTCTCTCTGTTTTGAGCACATCCATATTGGGTGACGTGGTGTCATTGGTAAAAGATGTTTTCGGGGAGTTTGATTCGTCACATGCTGGTATTTTATTTACCGTACCGGTTTCAGAAGCCTGGGGTTTACCCAAGGAGCTCGATTGAATACCGTCTTGGGATTGATCGTCGTCGGTTTGCTGGCTTTTTTTGGATCGGCATTGTTCAAGATCTCACGCCTCACGCCTATGATACGCGCTTTGGTTGCATCGGGAGCGGCATTTTTTTTTGTCGGTGTCCTGCTCGGCCCGCGCATGATCGGATTGCTCAACGATGAGATTGTCAACGAACTGGATGTAGTGGCCAATCTGGGTGTCGGCTGGGTTGGTTTGTTGTTCGGTCTTCAGTTTCGTTATGCGGACTTTCGAAAAATACCCTTGCCGAGCTATTTTGGCGCCATGACGGAAGCGCTCGTATCGATGGGAGTCATTTTTGCGGTACTGTGGTCGGCAACTCTGCTACGGGTTTTGGAGTTGGGCGTATTTGTGCTGGCGGTGTTGGCGGCTATCGGATCCACCACATCTTCCAATACCGGGTTATCGTCCATGCAGTCCCGAAATCCCAGAGGTCCCATTACGGATGCTATCCGATTGTTTGAAAGCCTGGACGCCATACCGGCGGTGTTGGTGGTCGGTATCGGGTTGTGTATATCGTTGCATCCAACAGAATCTGACGGAATTCTGTCCGGTGGTATGGCCTGTGCGGCGGTAGTGTTGCTGCTGGGTGTTGTGATGGGTGTGCTGTTTCATTTGCTCATTCTTTATTCTTACGGACCCAACCAATTAATGGTGATCGTATTGGGTTTTTGTGTGTTTTGTGCCGGAGCTTCGCACTATCTTCACATGTCGTCGCTGTTTGTAAATTTCATTGTCGGTTTGGTGGTGGCCAACACTTCCAAAAAGCGAAGGCTGTTGTTTCGTTCTTTGGTCAAACTTGAAAAACCCTTTTATCTGGTTTTACTCACCCTGGCCGGATGCATGTGGTCGTTGCCGCCGATATCGGCATTTGTGATTATACTGATGTTTTTGTCGGCTCGGGTCGGCGGAAAGCTCCTGGGTGGAATGATCGCCGCGAAAGTATCCAAGCTGCCTACAAAAGGTAGGTTCGGTGTCGGTACCGGGCTGTTTGCGCATGATGGTATGGCTTTAGCCCTGGCGCTCAATGTGAGGCAGTATTATCCCGACATGCTTGGAGATACGGTGTTGACGGCCACCATCGCAACCATACTGTTCGGCATTTTGATAGGGCCGTGGTATCTGCAAAGACTTTTGCTGGCCGAAAAGGAAATCGTTTGAATTGAGAGCGTTGCTGATAGGTTTGGTTTTTTTGGTCATGTTGATTCTGGATGCCTTGCATGCCGGCATGCCTTCAAATGTCGGAGCAAGATCTGCATTGGTTTTTGGTTTTTTGCTGGTATCCGGTTTTATCGTGGGTGAAATCATTTGTAAGTGGGGTGTTCCGCGGATTACCGGATATATGTTGTCCGGCTTGGTTTGTGGGCCTTATCTGTTGAACTTGGTTGATCGGGAGATTATCAATCACCTGGACTTGATTGACGAGCTTGCGTTGGTCATGATCGCGCTTACGGCCGGTGGCGAGCTCAAGCTGCATCGCATGCGCAGGCGGTTTCGGGGGATATTGTCGATATCGGTTTTTCAGACCTTATCTGTGTTTGCGGCATCCATGGCGCTATTGTGGTCGGCGGCAACCACCTTGGGTTTTTGTCCCAGGCTCACTTCTGCCGAGCTCATTTGGTTGGTTGCCTTGCTTGCAGTAATCGCGACTGCGACGTCTCCGTCTACCGCGGTGGCGGTTATCTTGGAAGCGCGTTCCGAGGGAGCCATCACCGATACCGTATTGGGGACCACGGTTTTAAAAGATATCTTTGTGCTCATGGGGTTCAGCTTGATTGTTTCGTTGGCGCTCCCCAATTTTGGACTGCAATCCGAAGAATCCATACCGTCGGTGGGATGGGTTGTGGTCGACATGTTGATGTCATTGGCCGCGGGTGGGTTGTTCGGGTGGATGTTTCTGTATTTTTTACAAAAAGTTCCCAAGGCGCGGGTTCTGTCTATCGTTGCGGGTTCTTTTCTCATCATCAGTTTGTCGACAACCCTGCACCTGGACAGATTACTGGTCGCGATGGTGGCCGGTTTTGTCATGAGTAATTTCGCACACCAGGATGTGGGTTTCATGCGGCGGCTCGAGCAAGCCTCCACACCGATATTTTTAGTGTTTTTCTGTTTGGCCGGAGCAAGCCTCAGGTTGGATGTTTTCGTTTCGGTATGGAAAATGGCCTTGATATATGTTGCGGTAAGGCTTTTGTTTACTTGGTTGGGCACCTGGGCGGCGGCAAAACTCACCCGAGAACCTCCCGAAGTACGTCGTTTTGCCTGGACAGGCTTCATCGGTCAGGCCGGGGTCAGCTTGGGTCTGGCGTCGATCGCGGGCAAGGCCTTTCCGGATTTTGGCGAATGCATCGTGGATTTGGTGGTCGGCGCCATTGTATTGAACCAACTCATCGGGCCGATTCTCTTTCGAAAAGTTCTCGTTTATACCGGTGAAGGCAAATAGCGAGCTTGTCGTCAGTTGAATCTCCATTATCTACGGTCACCGCACAAGCTCCCAACCCGACCGGATACTTCAATCCAACCCTTGTCTTCAAGCACTTAATAAATCAGCCTGATTTGACGCTGGTTGAATCTTCTTTTTCGGTCTGACCAGGCGTAAGTTTGCTCTGTCATCTCATCAATCGTGCTTATTTGCTCTTTTCAAACAAGAAATTCTGCCTATTTCTAACATTGCGATGTATTAAAGTTAATATTTACAACTATATACAAGATAAAAAGCAATCAGTTAAATTAATGTTATATAAACCTTTGATTTTCATGTTTATTCACAATAAGTAAGCGTTAGTATGGTTTAAATCATAATACAATTTTCATTGGAAATAAATTGAATTAATGTGGTTTAACGTTTGATTATCCATCATGATTCAAAATAATTATATTTAATTAATCTATTATGTTTCACTTTTATCAAATTGTACGGGTTAACCCAGTATGTGAGCGAGTGCTGTTAGTTTTTTCTCAAATATCACTAATTTGAGCAAAAAACAAAAAAATCCATTGGGTTACAGAAAGGAGAGTCATCAATGTTGGCTTGGAGGATTTTTGCGTGGTTTTTATTGGGTTTGTTGTTGTTCTTATGTTTCGGTCTGTCCTGTAGCAACAAAGCTGAAAAAAGCAATGTAGAAAAATCAACTTCGGCAGCCTTTGTATCGACGTATCCGAAGTTGCCATCCGATATTCAAGAGAAATCGGCGTGGAAAAAACAGCCCGATCACCAACCCGGTGTGTTGTTGATCAAGTTTAAACAAGACTATCTTCGTTACATTGACCAAAATTATGCCGTTATCATGAAAGAGCTGGGCCTTGAGCGATCAGGTCCACGCAACGCGCATGGATTGGATGTGGTAACAATCACAACCAAAGAATCCGCGCTTCAAGCATCCGCCAGATTGAGCCGGGATGTGCGAATCGAGTATGCCGAACCCAATTGGCGTATCGGGCTCTTTGCCGTACCCAACGATCCTTTGTTTGAGAACCAATGGAGTCTGCACAATACCGGCCAGGTTGTCATTGGGGACAATGGTTTTCCAATCCTCGGAATAGAGGGTGCGGATATCGACGCAGTCGAAGCTTGGGATATGACCAGTAACAGTCTGGATGAGATTATCGTAGCCATACTCGATACGGGGATTGCCTATGATCATGCGGATCTGGCAACCAATATGTGGGTAAATCAGTCCGAACAAGATGGACAACCCGGTGTGGATGATGACGGCAACGGTTTGGTGGACGACATATATGGTTGGAACTTTGCAGAAGATAACAATAATCCTTACGATTATGAAACTCACGGAACCCACTTGGCGGGAATCGTCGCCGCTGTGGGTAACGACAACTATGGTATTGTCGGGGTAGCGTGGAACGCCAGGGTAAAGATCATGTCTTTGCGTGTTATGCGAGACAATCAACCACCCTCGGGTTTTGTGTTGGATGCGGTCGAGGCATTCGATTATGCAGTAAACCATGGCGCCAAGATCATCAATTGCTCATGGTGGACGCTGGGAAGAAAATCGCAAGCATTGCATGACGCAGTAACCAGCGCAGAAAACCATGGAGTGGTCGTGGTATCTGCAGCCGGTAATTTCTTTCTCGACAATGATGAAGATGATCTCAACACATATCCGGCGGAATATGAAAATGACAATGTCATTTCGGTAGCCGCAACGGACAACCGAGACCGCGCCGCCAGGTTTACCAACTGGGGACGTACCTCCGTAGACGTTGCTGCGCCTGGAGTGGGCATTTTGTCTACCATAAATACGAAAGCATCACCCGATTTTCCAGAATATCTTCCGATGTCGGGCACATCGATAGCCTCCCCCATAGTGGCGGGCGCCATTGCGGTCATGCTGCAACAAAAACCTGATCTCATCGTGGAGCAAGGACCAGGATCCTTTGATTTCGGCCCGCTTCGAGAAGCGCTTTTTTCGTCGATTGAGCCCATATCCGACCTAGAAGACAAGACTGTAACCGGAGGCCGGATCAATTTATTGAGAGCTTTACAGTATATTGAGAAGCAAGATCTGCCTCCGATAGCAAAAATTGGAGGGACCCACATGCGAAGGGTTGGAGAAGAGGTGATCGTGGATGGCAGCGGGTCGTTCGATCCTGAAGGTGTGGAAATTTCGGCCTACGAATGGTCCTTGAAGGCGCCCGAGCATTCGCATGCGCAACTGGATACCTACAGAGCCACCGCGAAATTCGTACCCGATGTATGTGGTTACTATGAGATAACTTTATCGGTCGAAGCGGGTGCTCAAAAATCCGATCCCAATGTAGTGACGGTGTTGGCCATGAATTGGCAACCCCTGAAAACTCCGATCGAGACGAGACACCCCTATCCTTTTTATGTTTTTTACCGGATTGGAAGAATAGTGAAACCGGGGGCGACCCTGATAGCAGCACATTTCAAACGGTGCGAGTTTGAGCACGATTCTGATTTTCTTGTATTTATGGATGATGAGGATGTGTCACAAATAATATACTATGATTTTTATACCGGCAAGCGGGGTGAATTTACCGGGCCGGTGTATGAGAACCACGCCATCACTCTGGGGCTATTAGCAGACAGCAGCATAAGTCTGTATGGTTTTGTGTCCGATTCGTATTTTTGGTGTAACCAAAATTCTACTTGCTCGCAGGGTACGGGTGATTGCGACTTGGATCCACTTACCGGTGAAGGCGGTTGTGAAATCGATCTCACCAGTGATCCAGAGAATTGTGGTTGGTGTGAACACTCCTGTTCGTTAAACGGTGTAGGCGGTGTGTGTGTGGAAGGCAAATGTGTGTCCACAGATCTGATTTGTTTTGATGGTTATATGGATTGCAACCAAGAATCCTATGATGGTTGTGAGACCTACCTCTCAGAAGACATTGACAATTGCGGAGAGTGCGGCAGGGTCTGTGATTTGGCCAATGTGAGCTCTGGCGAGTGCGTAGGAGGGACTTGCCAAGTGGTTACATGCGTGGTGGATTGGGCAAATGATATTCATTTTGAAAATTGCAATGGGATCTCCAGTGATGGATGCGAGATCGATCTGATGCATGATTCCGACAATTGTGGTGAATGCCATCGAAAATGCGCTATGTTGGATCCCGACAAGCTGGACAACGTTGAAGCCTTTTCAGGCGATTGTGGGCTGGGTGAATGCGAGCTTGTATGTAAACCCGGTTGGTATGATTGCAACCAGTTGGACGAGGATGGTTGTGAAAGTGATCTTTCTGATAGTGAAAATTGCGGAGAATGCGGACATCGATGCGCCTATTCCGGGGCAGAGGGGATTTGTGTAGATCCAACTGCTCGTACCTGTGCGATGGGTTCATGTTTGCCGGGATTTGACGATTGTGACCAGGCGAGCCACAACGGATGTGAAACCGGGATTACGCAAGATCCGAGCAATTGTGGAGTCTGCGGCAATGTTTGCCCGCAGGTTATCAACGGAACCACGCAGTGTGCCGCCGGAAGCTGCATACTGCAATGTGATTTTTTGTTTCAAAATTGCGACAATGATATCCAAAACGGTTGTGAAGTTGATGTACGTGATGATGTTACCAACTGCGGAACATGTGGAAACGTTTGTATGCCTTTTGCCAATGCCGCATCGGTGTGCAACTTTGGATCTTGCCAAATGTCTTGTAACGAATCTTTTATGGATTGTGATGGATCCATTGGTACCGGTTGTGAAATCGATATTCACAACGACCCTAAAAATTGCGGTGGGTGCGAGAAACAATGCATAGGCGCTGCCAATGCCGATGCTGCCTGTGAACAAGGTGGTTGCACGATTGCCTGCAAAAATGATTTTGGCAACTGTGACGACAATGCAGAAAACGGCTGCGAGATTGATTTGAGCCAGAGTATTTCTCATTGTGGAGCCTGCAATACAATGTGTGAGCAAAAATCAAATGCTACCCCCTTATGCGATAAAGGTGACTGTATTCTCAATTGCAACAATGGGTGGGGTGATTGCAATGAGTCAGAGTCGGATGGATGTGAAGCCAAGTTGGATGATAAGGGAAAGTGTCCAGAAGAAGATAACCAAAACCAGGATGGTGGTGGTTGTCATCATACCGACGGATCGCCGAGATCGCTCATTCCCATGCTTCTTTTCATGTTGGGTGGCTTGTTGTGGTTACGTCGGTGCGTGTAATGTTTATCTCAAAACAACAGAGCTCTTTGAACCATCTCGAAGCAAATAATTGGTCGAACGAAAGGAGAGTATGGTCATGTTGTCCAACAAAATGATTCGGTGCATCTTGATTGGATTGTGGATGCATTGCGTTGCAGGAATATCTTGTACTCCCCAGAATACCGAAAATGACGGTAAGGATCGGGTTACGACTACCGGGCGATCAAATATCACCGCATCTTCATCGGCTAATAATAAAGAGGATGCCCAAAGACTATCCGACTATCAACCCGGGGTGGTGTTGATCAAGTTCAAGCAAAATTATCTTCGATTGATAGATAAAGATTATTCCGCCACTCTGAAAAAGCTGGGCGTCGAACGGTTGGGAGCCCGCACTTCGCAAGGACTTGACGTGGTCAAAATTACCACCAATGAGACCGTGCGTGAAGCATCGTCCAGATTGAGCCGGGATACGCGAATCGAATACGCCGAGCCCAACTGGCGTATCGGGCTTTTGGCTGTACCCAACGATACCCTGTTTCCCGATCAATGGGGTTTACACAACACCGGTCAGGTTGTCCTGGATGAAAAAAGCATTCCATTCATAGGAATCGAAGATGCGGATATCGACGCAGTCGAAGCTTGGGATATGGCAAAAAACTACCTGGATGAGATAATCGTTGCCATAGTGGATACGGGTGTGGCCTATGATCATGTGGATCTAGCTGCCAACATGTGGACAAACCAGGCTGAAATACAGGGGCAACCCGACGTAGATGATGATGGCAACGGCAAGGTAGACGATCTATATGGTTGGAATTTTGCAGAAGACAACAACGATGCCTACGACTTGCGTACCCACGGAACCCATTTGGCGGGAATCTTGGGCGCTGTGGGCAACGATAGCGATGGTGTTATTGGTGTAGCTTGGAATGCCAAAGTAAAGATAATGTCATTGCGCATCATGAGAGACACCCAACCATCATCTGCGTTTGTGTCGGATGCGGTTGAAGCCTTTGGCTATGCGGTCGATAATGGAGCGAAGATTATCAATTGTTCATGGTGGACCCAGGGAAGGAAATCGCAAGCCTTGCAAGACGCGGTCGCCAGCGCCGAAAACCATGGAGTTGTTATTGTCTCTGCGGCTGGTAATTTTTCTTTAGATATTGATGAAGATACCTTCAACGCTTATCCGGCAGAGTATGAAAACGACAATGTCTTCTCCGTGGCCGCCACGGACAACCAAGATCGCGCCGCCAGGTTTACCAACTGGGGACTTGGCTCCGTGGATGTTGCCGCGCCCGGAGTAGCCATCATGTCTACATTGAATTCAAGATATGATCCGGACAAGCGAATATATGGCGCCATGTCGGGTACTTCCATGGCCTCGCCGCTGGTGGCGGGAGCCATCGCCGTTATGTTGCAGCACAAGCCGGATCTCGTTATGGAACAAGGTCCGGGCTCTTATGATTTCAGTCCGCTTCGGGAGGCTCTGTTTGCCTCGGTTGATCCCATACCTGATTTGGAGGGCAAGATTGTCACTGCAGGACGTATCAATCTTCACCGGGCGTTACGCTATATTGACGGGCAAAACCTCTCTCCGGTCGCCAGGGTGGGTGGAGCCAAAATGCATCGGGTTGGAATGGAAGTAGTCTTGGATGGCAGCGTATCGTTTGATCCTGAGGGAGGGAATATCTCAGCTTACAATTGGTCTTTAAAGGCACCAGGAAATTCTCATACCGAGTTGGAGATTTTGGGGAGTAGTGTGAAATTTGTTCCAGATGTGTGCGGCTATTACGAAGTGACCTTGACGGTTGAAACAAGAAGTGGAATATCCCATCCCAATGTCACCAATGTGTTGGCCATGAATTGGGAGCCGTTGAAGCCACATATCGAATCCGCACATCCCTATTATAACAATTTTTTTGAGAGTTTGGGAACGATACAAAAACCTGGAGCGACCCTTATAGCATCGCATATCAGCCAACTCGAATTGGAATTTGGTTGGGATTTGGTTGGTGTCTCACCAAAAAATTTACAAAACATGAATCAATTTGATAGATATACGGGCATACGGCATGATTTTACCGGAGCGGTGTTTGAGGACGATACTCTATATGTACATTTTGAGTCGGATGAAATCGAATCTCGTTATGGTGTTGTGGTTGATTCGTTCTTTTGGTGTAACCAAAACTCCAGCTGCTCGCCGGGCATGGGTGATTGTGATCTCGATCCAACTACCGGCGAGGGTGGTTGCGAGACCGATCTTGCCAACGATCCCGGACACTGTGGTTGGTGCGATCACTCTTGCTCCAACAATGGCGAAGGGGGTGTATGCGTGGACGGCAAATGCGTGTCGTCCCAGCTGGTCTGTCACGATGGGTATGCGGATTGTAACCAGGAATCCTATGATGGTTGTGAAACGCATCTTTCAAAAGATATAGAAAATTGCGGCCAATGCGGAAATTTATGTGATTTTCCCAACGTGAGTTTTAGTACATGTAATGGGGGGTTGTGTTTGGTGGCCTCGTGCGAGATCGACGAAAACAATGATATTCGCTATGCGGATTGCAATGGAACGCCGGATGACGGTTGCGAAATTGACTTGATGAATGATGCCAATAATTGCGGCACGTGCCATCGTGATTGCGCTTTATTGGATCCGAAAAAATATAAAAACGTCGAATCGTTTACGGGCGATTGTGAACTGGGGTTGTGTGAAACCATCTGTAAACCCGGTTGGTATGATTGCAATAAAAGCTTACATGATGGTTGCGAGAGCGATCTTTCTGATAGCCAAAACTGTGGACAGTGCAGCCGGATATGTAGTTTTCCGTGGGCGGAAGGTATTTGCGTCGATCCAAGCACCGGTACTTGCGGATTGGGCCCATGTGCCTTTTCGCATAATGACTGCGACCAAGATCCCCAAAATGGATGCGAAACCCTAATTATTTTTGATATAAACAATTGCGGATCATGTGGGAACGTTTGTCCGGAAGCACAGAACGCAATGAACTATTGTTTCTTCGGAACTTGTGGCATGTATTGTATACCGGGATTTGCAGATTGCGATAACGACGAACAAAATGGTTGCGAGACCGACACCACCAACGATATTGAAAACTGTGGATCATGCTCATACCCATGCATGCCTTATGCCAATGCGACAACTGTATGCGTAGAAGGAACCTGTCAGATGAGCTGTAACGAGCCTTATGTGGATTGTGATGGATCCATCGGAACCGGGTGTGAAATCGACATTGACCATGATCCAAGCAATTGTGGTGAGTGTGGAAAGCAATGCAGTGGCGCCGATCACGCCGATCCGGCTTGCGAGCAAGGTGATTGCGCACTTGCTTGCAAGGCAAATTATGGCGACTGTGACGGCAATACCGAAAATGGTTGTGAAATCGATTTGAGCCTGAACAAATCCCACTGTGGAGCGTGCAACACGGCGTGTGGACAAAAAAATAATGCGACCTCTCTGTGTGATCAGGGAGTCTGTGTCCACAATTGCAATGAGGGGTATGGAGACTGCAATGCATCTATGGCCGATGGGTGCGAAGCCAAATTGGATAACCTCGGCCAGTGTCCGGAGGAAGAAAGCGAAGGCGATGGCGGATGTAATACCGGAGGATCGCCAAGAACGGCTTTGCCCATATTTCTTTTCATGTTGAGTGGCTTACTGTGGCTACGCCGGTATTGCTGGACGAGTTAACTGTAAATTGAAAAACGACACTCTTTTCTCGTGGCCGAATCGTCAAGGGCAACACCTTTATGCTTCACATCGAAGGTGTGACCGATGACGATGTATCTATTCCTAAACCCAGTTCATTGGAAAAGATCAGTCGCAGCAAAAAATTCAATAAGGCGATTCCGGTCCTTATCGATATTCAGATTTCTAGCTACCGCAAGCGTATCAACATCACAATTGACGAAAAACTGTTGAATCGTATAGACCAAATAGCGGTTGCTTGCCACCTCTGTTTACAAAGGTAAACTCGAGCAGATCGACGGAAAGTTTGCTGGGAAATACCACTGCCAAGCAAACTCTTTTGCCGCGGATCTGTATTTCTTTTCAAGTGCATTAACCAAAAAGACACCACGATAATCCTTTTTCAGATCAAGGTCGTGAAGGTCTTTCAATGACTCAAGATGCCTGCACAATTGGGGAACAATCATCGCTGGTAAAGGCACAGTACGATCTTTTTTACCCTTGCCGTCATGAACTGTAAGAATACCCGCATCAAAATTGAAACACCGCACTCGAAGGCCCAAACACCCAAAAAGTCGAAGCCCGCAACCATAAAGGAGTTTGACAACAAGATCATATGGATAATCTAAATAATCTAACATAAAATCAATCTCTTTACGAGATAAAACCACTGGGATATAAGGCCGATGTTTTGCCCGAATTACACCATTTATTTTGCCAAACTCTTTGTGCAGCACATGACGAAAAAAAAACAAAAGCGCATTAAATGCCTGGTTTTGAGTAGAACCGGAAACCATTTGTTTGACAGCCAAATGGGTTAAAAACTCTTTCACATCATTTGCATAAACCTTCTTTGGGTCTTTGTTGCGAGTGAATGTCTGAAATTGACGAATCCAGTTTTTGTAGGTTTTCAAAGTTTTTGGAGAGTAATACCGTATTCGGATTTCATCGCTGAGTTGAGAATATACATTTTGCCAAACAATCCCGTCAGCCAGTTTTCTACTTTCAGGCGAGATACCCTGCATCTGCGAGACATTTGAAGACGACAACAACTTTTTGCACTGAAGAGAAGGTTTTGCATCAGGCGGCTAAACTGAGACAAACGATTTCGATCCGCCAGGCGATTTTTGATCGAGATTGGTCTGAGAAGCGGCTCCTGTTGTAACAGCAGTATTATGAAGCTTGTAAAAAATCTTGATCGCATCAAAAGCCTGACTCTGTTGAGATCTTGTCTGCTTCTTTTCTTTTAACTTGCTGATATATTTGGTTAATATTTCTTTTTGTGTAATTGGAAAGTGATATTTGTGACAAAAATCCAGATAATAGCGGAGCCATTTTCGATAATCCCAATGCATTTCCTTTGGGACACACAGTTGTTCAAGTTGTTCATCAAATTGCACTCGAAGGGCACTAGGTATGTCTAGCACGCTAAGATCTCCCCCAACGTTGCATATAACGATGTATTGAGAGCGCATGAAATTTGCTGACTACAACAAAATGTGTGCATATATTTGATTGAGCCGGGATTTAACTTTTTGTGGCTTTTGGAAACAATGTCATTCTGGCATGCTTTAAGCCGGAATCTATAATTTTAACAATGGATCCTGGATAGAATCTATCCAG
>JBFFBT010000147.1:0-14316 GCA_041560255.1 Myxococcota bacterium
AAGTTGGTGACCTGGTGCGAGCAGATCGAAGATTATGAAAATGCCGCAGCGGCAATTGAGAAAATGTTGACGCACGGCGAAGAAGGAATATCCGAGCCGAGCAGAACGCCGACGGCTCTTTATAAAAAATTGGCGGATTTTCGAGAGCGGGCTTCCCAGATCCAACCGGCCATTGACGCTTATCGTCAAAGTTTGCAATTGGATCCGGCGGATTCCGGTTCGGCTGAGCGCTTGTTTTCTCTTCTTCGAAGAGAGAATCGTTTGGAGGATATCGCCGAGCTCAAACAAGAACTGGCCGGCCGGCAATCCGGGCAACCGGCCGCCGAAGCCTGGTTGTCAAGCGCTAGAAGTTGGATAGAGGCCGGAGACATACCAGCGGCACTGCATGCGCTCGAAAAAGCTCTGGATGCTGATCCGGATCATATCGAATCCATGCAGATGATCCTAGAGCTTTTCAATCGTAAACAGGCTTGGGATGCCATGCTGAGTTTGATGATCAAGCTGCCGCAAATCGCCTACGAACAAGCTTCAATTCAATCGCTGATTGGCGAGGGATTGGAGCGTATCCTCGAATCCGAGTTGTCTTTGGAAAGAGAAATTACAGCCTGTCGGATTTTCCTTAGACTCAACCCGCTGAGTGTAACAACTTGGATGCGGCTTGCAAAACTGCTTCGCGAGAAGGGTGATGCCAACGAGTATGAAACGGCCCTAAGAGAGATCGATCGAATAGCAGAAGAACTCGATCATGAGCAACGCTATATTCTGGACATGGATTTGGCCCGCATCGATTTCTCACGCGGGCAATTGTTGGCCGCCGAGCAGCGATTGCGTCGGTGTATAGCCTATAAACCCGAAGATGACGAGCCTAGAGATTTTCTGCATAAACTTCTTTCGGGCAGTGATCGCGTGGCCGATCAGATCGAGTTGCTGGAAGATGAAGCGGAAAAATCCGTTGCTTTGGAGATCAAGGTTGAGAAATTGTTCAAGGCTGCAGAGCTTCGAGAGCTCGAATTGGGCGATCCGAATGGCGCCGCATCATTGATCGAAAAACTGATCGAGCAAGATCAGGATCTTTTAGAAGCTTGGAATCGTTTGGAAGAGCTGTATCGATTGATTGATAACCCCCAGAAACAATATCAGGCATTATCTCATATTGCCAGGCTCGAATTGGGATCTTCGGCCGCTCAGGCTCTACGCAAGGCCGGCTATTTGGCACAGGACCGCCTGATTGAACCAGAGCTTGCACGCAAGGCCTGGGAAGATTTGTTGGAGCTGATTCCGAACGATGAGGAATCCCTCGATCGGTTGATGGATTTGGACCGAAGTGAACAACGCTTCGGACCGTTGCAAAGAAGGCTACATCAGCGGGCTTCCTTGACCGAAGATACAACATTGCAGATTTCCTTGCTGCGCGAACGCGTTGATATTCTTTTAGGTAAGCTCGATCTCCCCGGAGAAGCGCTTGAGTCGTTGCAGCTGCTCGAGAGCTTGATACCAGATGATGTTGCTGTATTGCAGCAGTTGGGAAATGTGTATGAGCGGCAAAATGTAGCGGATAAGCTTGAAGAAAACCTCCAGCACAGGATTCAACTGGCCAGCTCGGATTCGGTAAGAGCGGCGCTATGGGCAAAGCTTGCCGACGTAAAACTGCAACAGCTCGGCGATCTGGATGGCGCAAAAAATGCTTTGCGGCAGGCCGTAACGCATGAGAATGAGAACCCCATCCCCATGCTTCAGAAATTGCGTAGATTGGCCTCTGAGAGCGACGATGAAGATCTCTTGATCGAAGTGCTCGAGGCATTGACAACCAGAGTATCGGATAATATCGAACGTCATGAACTATACCGATCGACAGGATTGCTGAAATGGTCCATGGAATCCAAGCAGGAAGCCAAGCGATCATTTCAACAAGCCTTGGAGTTGAATCCAGATGATGTCATAACCAGGAGATTTCTCGCGACCGCGATTTTCCCCGAAGATCCCCAGGCCGCCCTGCCACATATCAAGTGGTTGCTTTTGCACTCGGAGTTATTGCTCCCGGAGGATCTCAACAAACTGCAGATCCAGATGGTACAGGCTTTGGAGACAACCGAACCTGCGGAACAAATGGCGGTTTTAGAGCAAATGCGGGCTATTTATCCGGATGACCTAAATATCGCCCAAATGTTGGCGAAACTATACCAAAAAACCGGGCAACAGAAAGCCTATGCAGATCTTCTGATGCGTATATGTGACATGGATGATACGCAGACTGCTGCAACTTGCTGGATGGAGCGCGGAGATATCTTGGTAGGTGAAAACCAGTTGCATGAAGCCGTGGATGCATACAAACAAGCTTTGAAGATTGAAGGGACGCATCAATTTCAGGTTGTGCGCCGGCTTGCCAAGATTCAATTGATGAAGCTCAATGATATTGCGGCGGCTTGTGAGACCTTGGAGATTGGACTTCTAAGCAAGCCGGATGACATCAACTTGTTGCGTCAACTGGTGGATCTATATGGCTCATTGGAAAACTGGCAACGCGCCGTGGAGCTGATTTACCGCCTGAAAGAACTCCCGGGTCAGGATCAAGATGTCAATCTATTGTTGAAAATAGGTGAAATCAATATTCGTCTGGAAAAAATGGACGAAGCGTTGGAAATATACCGCCGCGTGCTCGAGTTGGAGCCGGAGTCGGTACATGCGTATCGCCAAATCGAACAGATTTTGCTTGCGGGCAGGCCGGTCGAAGAGTTGGTCGAGCTGTATCTGAGTTGGGCCAGGAGCCCGGCCTCTGGGGAGAGAAAATCCGGGCTTTACAAGTCGGTGCTGGATCTCTTGGTTGAAGCCGGAAAGGAGCAACGGATCGATGAGGTGCTTGACGAGTGGTTGAAAGGTGATTTGACCGATCAAGTTGCCTTGGATGCACGCATCAATTGGTTGAAAAGACACGAGCGATGGGAGCATCTGGTGACTTTCATGGAAAAGACCATCGAGACGATTGAGCAAGAAGATCAGAAAGCCGCATTGTACCTACAAATGGGTATCATATTGAAGGATAGACTTCAAAGATACGACGCGGCGGCTGGGGCATTCCAGGCATGTCTCGATCTTCAACCCCACAATGTCGAGGCAACCGAAGCCTGGGCTTCGATCCGAGCGAAGGTGAAATCCACACATGCACCCAGCGAGCCTCTAGATGATATTGAATTGGAAGACGAGGGATTTGTAACAGCGCTTCAAATGGGAGAGGCTGCCAATGAGTCGGGTGAAGAACAGCAAGCCGCTTTGTATTTTCAACAAGCCATCGAGCGAAATCCTGCGCACGTTCCGGTGAGATTGAAACTGATTGAAATCTTGGAGAAGAATAACACCTGCGAGCAACTTGTCACCAATATTATAGGATTACTGGAAATAATTTCCGATACGGATCAAAAGGATTTGAGAAAGAGCTTGTGGTTGCGGGTGGGGCGGGCACAACGGTGTATGCTACGGTTCGATGAGGCGGCCGAGTGGTATGCAAAGGTGCTCGATGAAGATCCCGAGCATCTCGAGGCATTGCAGATATGTAAAGAAATAGCTGCCAATCAAGGACACTTTGATGAAGCGGTGAAGTATGCACGCAAAGAAATTGAAATTCTTCCCGAGACCGACCGCAATGCAAATCGGTGGAATTTTCTTGGAGATCTTCTCTATGAAGGCATGAACAACCCGGTTGAAGCTTCAAAAGCCTACCAAGAGTCGATACGCTGCAATCCCGATCAGCCCCAGGTGCATTGGAGATTATGGAAGCTTTCGGGCTCGGATACCATGGACGACAAGATGATCCAATTGGTGGAACAGTTGCTTGCAGATGGAATGCAGAGTCAAGAAAAAGGTGATATGCATCGTTCTTTGGGACAGGCATATCTGCTTTCGGGAGATCGCAACAAGGCGCTGTTGCATTATGAAAAAGCGTTGCTGACTGCAGGAGGTGATGTTGATTTTATCAACCAAGTGGCCGAGTTGGCAAAAAGCGCTGAAAATTGGGATCTATGGGCTTATCTTTTTGGTCAGGTTCTGGAACATCAGATCCAAGCCGGTATGAATCCACAGGATGCTTCGGATCGTTATGTGAAACTCGCCGGTGTCTATCGAGAGCATATCGGTGATATCGATAGGGCGACGGCAGCAATACGGCGGGCACTGGAGATCACACCCAAAGATCCCAAGTTGATGCGCCAACTGGGAACTCTTTATGCTTCGGATTTCGATACCTACCGGCAAGCCATTGAAGTATTCAGAGAGTTGGCTGGGATGGAGCCGGTCAATGAAAAATTGCATCGGTATTTGGCCAGATTGGAAGCCGCCAGAGGAGAGATGGATCGAGCGGCATGTCATTATATGGGCCTACGATTTTTGGTGCCTGAGGAAGTGGAGGCAGAGAAATATATTGAATATGTGGGACCGTCACATGAGCCTACCCGGGCGATTGATCGTAAAGAATGGGATGAGGTGTGGTTACATCCGGATGCTGATTGTTTGCTGCAGAAGTTCATCTCAGTATTGGCTCCCTACCTCGAACAATTGTTTCCACCAGACCCCAAGAAGCAAGAGTTGGGCGATGAACATCGCATGACCAAACAAACCCATCCTCATGTGCTACGTGGCGTGGAGATTGCAAGAAAGTTGTTGGGTGGCGGTCGCAGCGTGGATCTGTATCGGGTTCCGGGCAGCGGGGTCTATAAAACTCGATTGGATACCGGGGTAATACCATCAATATTAATCTCGCAAGATGTCATCGAGCACAGCTCGCAGCCCGAGCTGGTGTTTTCGGTGGTAAGGGAGGTGATCAAGGTTTCGATGGGTTTTAGTCTTCCTTTCAAATTGGGACCCGTGGATATTGTCAAGTTGTTGGGTATGTTGTGTAAATTGGCCAACCCGGAGATCGATTTGAAGTTGGATTTGCCCAAGACGACTCCCCAATACCTTGCGGCCATCCAACAGTTGACTCCAAAAAATGTATGGGAACAAGTGCGCCCTTTGATTCGTATGTATGCTCTCGAGCCGCGAGCCCACGATATCAAAAGCTGGTTCGACGGCGTTCAACAAACCGCCGATCGCGTGGCGCTATTGGCTTGTGGTGATTTGGAGGCGTCGATATCGGTTCTGGTGCGGGCGGGCCTTTCTAAGAGTTTGGACGAGTATGCCCGGACGAATGATCGGATTGCGCTACTTGATCAAAATCCCTTTTGCATGTCACTCTTTCAATTTGCTTTTTCTGAGCCATATTTACAGATGCGCACCAAGCTGGGTATGGTCGTGAAGGGACCCTCCGACAATCAATCCCTTTGAAGAATGATCATTTCCACTCTTCGGTTTTTGCTGCGGCCTGCTTCCGTCGTGTTGGTAGCTAAAGGTTTGTCTTCGCCGAAACCTTGGGCTACGAGGCGCTCGGATGCGATGCCTCCTTGATTGATGAGGTATTTTACGACCGATTGAGCCCGGCGATGGCTCAAGCGAAGGTTGTAAGAGCGGGATCCTTTGTTGTCGGTATGTCCCTCGATACGCAACTTTTTGATCTCAGGGTATTGTTTGAGCGTGGCGACGACTTGATTCAAGATCGGGTACGATTTGGACAAAATGGTGGCCCTACCGAACTCGAAATGTATTTTTTCTCTCAATTCGATGGCGCTTTTTGTTACGACCACTTTGACATGCGCCTTGGTGGGACATCCGTCGTTTTCCACTGTTCCGGGTTCATCCGGGCATTTGTCGATGTGATCCGGGATACCGTCGTTGTCGCGGTCGGGACAGCCATGTTGATCTTTCGGTCCCGGCAAGTCCGGGCATCGATCTACATTATCGACCACTCCGTCGGAATCTCGGTCCGAGATCTTAGGACAACCCGAATTGGAGGCGGGTCCGGGCTCATGCGGGCAAGCATCGAGTCGGTCGACGGTGCCGTCTTTGTCGGTATCCGGTTCAGGGCATCCTTGATTGGACTCCGGGCCCCAGATATCCGGGCATTTGTCGTCTTTGTCCGGCACGCCGTCATGATCTCTATCGCTGGGAGGGCGGATGGTTTTTACTTTTCCGAATCCAAATGTAAACCGCACCATCGGAAGTATCGCAACCACCATGTCACCCGTGTTGGGCAGATACATTCCAACTGCCTCGATTGCAAAGGAAAAATGTCTCAGATTGGGATAATACTCGATCCCCCCTCCCGCCATGACCGCGATCGAATCGTCTCCAGCGACCGAGATTCCATCGATGGATTTAGGATCTGTGAGACGATAGCCTACCGCTGCTTGGACGTAGGCTTGGAATCGATAGGTAGACATCAGCGCCATGGAAGCCCCGATCCAAGGCAACTTGGTGCTGTAATCCAAAGAGAGCCATTTGCCCGTATCGCTTCTACCTCTAGCAGGGTGATATTCGGTCAAAAATCCGGTCTTTATCCTGACGATACGATTGAGATCAAATCCGAGCTCCAATCCGCAGGCTGGTCCTATTTCGGTATTCTCTACCGGCGGGTTGAAATCGTAGACTGGTCCGAGTTGAAGACCTACGGAAATTCCTTTTTCGACCTCTTCATATACCTGGACTTTGGGTGTGTCGGCCCAAATGAGCGAAAGCGGTGCCCAAGTTGTGATTCCAATTATGCAAATAATTGTTTTTTTGGATATTTTCATTGTTCCACCATGTTTAGAGCCTGTTTGATCAAACAGAACGATTGCTTGCAATTGAGTAAGTCTATCTTAGTCGAGATTTCGAATCAATAGATTCGGTTACAAAACCGTGCATACAAATTTCTAATGTTTTTTATGGATCAAAGGATCCTTGTAAACCTTCTCAGAATATGGCAGTTTTTGTGAGTGATCAAGAAAACGGAAAACTTAGTTAAAAAAAAGCATACTTCGGATAATCCCACCAAGAAGACCATGGGTCGATCCCGATCCACTCAGGTAGAACGCATTGAAAAACTGGAAGAAATGGTTTCTATGTTGCTCGCGTTTGCACTCCGAGGACATTTGTTGCCTTCGGAACGCGAGATCGTCAAGCAATACATCACAAGCCGCAAGCGGGCGAAATCGGTGGAGACATCGGATGGTAATGATAAAACGCGCTGTCCGGTATGCCGTTTGCCATTGAGCCGGCCGAGAGCGAAACGTTGTCCTTGGTGTGAGGTGTTGTTGGCGGAAGCCCGCAAAGGTCTTCAACAAGCCTTGGAAAACAAATAGGGAAGCAGAGTTGTCCGGCCAATCTCAAACAACCCGACCCACTCGAACCACATTTGGATCTTTTTTGCACACTTACTCCAGGTTGATAGGTGGTGTCAGGCCATATTTGTTCATACTGGGTGCCGCTTTTGTGTGCATGATCTTGTTGGCTTTGTTTACCGGATTGTATGCATATATGATTGGACCACTTTTGAAATTTCTGCTCTCCGGCGGTGAGATCGGGGGGGAGGAGTTTGTGCGCTTGATACCGGGTATACGGATCAACACTGCCGACCGGGAAATCTTGCTGGTTGCCTTGCCGTGGTTTGTTTTAGCGGTGGCATTTTTCAAAGGTGTGGCCTACTTCGGTCAGTTTTATCTTATGGGTATCGTCGGTCAAAAAGTCGTCTCTGACTTGAGAAAACGCATGTTTCAGCGATTGACATGTCTGGATACGGATTTTTTCCATAAAAACCCGACCGGTCAAATCATCAGCCGCTTTACGAATGATGTGATGGCTGTGGAGCACGCGGTTACTTTCGCGGTGGCCTCATATCTTCGCGACAGCGTGCAGGTATTGGTTTTGACCGTCTTGGCTTTTGTGCTCGATTGGCGTCTTGCGCTGATAGCTTTCGTGGCCATGCCGGCCGCAGTCGTTCCGATCGTGCATTTCGGGAAAAGACTCAAACATGTAAGTACGGATAGTCAAATAACATTGGGAACTTTAGCCAATCGATTGCACGAAGCGGTAAAGGGTATGCGGGTCATTCAGGTGTTTGGTGGACAGCCCTATGAGTGCCGCCGTTTCAATCGAGAGGATCAGCTTTACTATGACACCATGAAGCGTTCTTTCGCCGTTCGGGCGATTCAATCACCCGTGATGGAGTTTCTCGGAGCTTGCGGGCTTGCCGGCACGATTTGGTATGCCGGTGCAAGGGTGGTATCCGGCAATCTCGATCCTGGGCATTTCATTTCATTTTTTGCTACGGTCATGATGATGTACAATCCCATAAAAAGCTTGGGACGAGTCGGCGCTGTCACCGCAACCGGGGTGGCCGCGGCTGAAAGGGTATTCGATCTTTTAGATCAACCCTCCCATGTTGCGGATTATGATGGCGCCATGGATGTCCGAGGATTTGCTGACAAACTTCAATTTCGAAATGTCGATTTTGGATATGGAGAGGGGCGTGTATTACATGGGGTATCTTTTACGGCGCATAAGGGTGAAGTGGTGGCCGTTGTTGGTCCCAGTGGCGCCGGAAAATCCTCTCTGGTGGGTTTGATTCCCAGATTCTACGATGTTGATCGAGGAGAAATTTGCTTGGATGGTGTCGATCTTCGAAAAATCAAACTTTCCAGCCTTCGAAAGCAGATAGGATTGGTGAGTCAGGAAGTGGTGTTGTTTGATGACACCATTACAAATAACATAGCTTATGGTGTAGAAGAGATTGATGAAGAGCGGGTTCGCTCCGTGGCACGCAGGGTGAGGGTAGACGAGTTTGTCGAAAAGCTTCCTCGTAAGTACCAAACCCGGATTGGTGAAGCAGGCGTTTTTTTATCCGGGGGGCAGAGACAGCGTATCGCTATGGCAAGGGCGTTGTACAAAGATGCGCCCATATTGATCTTGGACGAGGCTACCTCGTCTTTGGATTCGGAAAGTGAGCAGGAAGTTCAGGATGCACTGGATGGATTGATCCGGGATCGTACAACAATTGTGATTGCGCACCGATTGTCGACTATATACCGCGCGGATAAGATATTGGTGCTGGATGCCGGCAGGATTGTCGAACAAGGCAGACATGCTCAGCTGCTTGCAAGCAATGGGTTGTATCGAAGATTGTACCAAGCTCAGTTTCGCGCCGAGTCGACCTATAACACCCCGGATAGCCTAAAGCCCGCATAAACTCAAAACGTCATCACCGCAGAGACCCACCAGCTGAATATGGTGCTCTCTTCTACTTTCAATCTTCTTCCGGGCGAATCGTAGATGTTTACAAAGGTCGGGTTGGCATCCGCGCCACTGCATTGTCCTGCCTCACTACGAATGCAGGCGGAGGTTCCAGTGATGAGATGTTGGGTGTTGTGAGCCAGACTGGTTCCGATTCTAATCCGTACTGCACTCCCGGTACGATAGATAAAGCTCAAATGGACGCCGAGTTGAGCATAGCCTTGGGTGTCCTGCAATTGCCGGATGGTTGGATCTGCATCCGCGCCTCCGGCAAGAAAATCCGATACTTCATTGTAACCGCCCAGTTTTCCCGAGGTCCCTCGATTGGCCGCCCGGGTAAAAAACTCTGATGTAAACCGAAAGTCGATGGAAAGTTTTTGATCTTTTACCTCATCCTCCCATGGTACGATCTCGAGACCGGTTAAAAAACCGCCATGGTAGGGAACGACGAGTCCCAAGGTTTCGGCCCTGTCGCCTTGGATGGGAATGCAGCCATGAATACCCACATAGGGATCGATGTACCTGTAGCGGTACGAGAACAACATAAACGGTCGTACCACGTAATGACCCAAACCCACTCCTCCTTGGTCGCCATCTGCGACATCCATGGGATTGACCACCCTTCCGGTCGGTAAGGTAAGCTCCAGTCCAACAACCCATACACTCTTGGTGGTATCGCGTTCTTGGTTGAAAGCCGCCCATTTGACTCCCAATTGCACATCACCGATGCCCGATCGTTTTGAGGTAATTCCACCGGTGGGATCTTCGGCGAGCGCGTTGCCCGGGTAGGCTGGATCTGCATTGGTGGTTCGAAAAAGGGTCGAATTGAGATTGTCTCTTCCGGCCGCGTGGCGGATAGTGCGTTTGTCATCAATGATCCAGGGCAGGATGGAATACAGCTCCAAGTCGTGGTAAAGACCGATTTCAAGCATTGCGTCCATGACATAGGTTTGTTGCTCATACCGAAGCTCATCTTGTTCGGGTTGGTGGGCGTAGTTGGTGGGATCCTGAGTCCATAACCAATCAGTCTCGTGGGTTATCTTGGATTGATTGCGTACGGATCGAAATTGAATATCGATGTTGAGATCAAACGGATCGTTTCCGTCAGCGGCATCGATGACGTTAGAAATTTCCGCACCCAAACCGGGCCGGACAAAAACGAGACTGGCCAAAAAGAGCGCGAAAACGATACAACATCTCATGCCGTTCCTCCTTGAGATGTATTGATAACAAATTGATTTTCAAAAAGAATACAGGAAAAAAGTGTGGGTTGTCAAGTTGTTTCACTTTCTCTGAGCCCAAACTCTTTCATTTTGTTTTGAAGGCTTTTTCGGCTAATTTTCAATTTTTTTGCGGCCCGGGTGACGTTTCCTTTGGTTTCATCCAATGCTTTGGCGATCAAATCACGCTCCAACTGAGCGGTGGCCTGCTTCACAATATCTTTCATGGAAGCGTCGTCAGCCACACTGAGATCATTGGCAAGCATGTGGGCGTTTTCAGATAACTGGGGCGGAAGATCCTTGAACTCGATCCTTTGGCTTTCGGTAAAAAGGGTGCAGCATTCAATCACGTTTTCGAGCTCCCGGATGTTTCCAGGCCATCCGTAGTTGAGCATGACTTCGAGCGCTTCTTTGGAAATGCCTCCTATGTTGCGATTGAGCTTCGCATTGAATTTGTCAATGAAATGGTCGATGAGCAGGGGTATGTCTTCTTTTCTTTCTCGAAGTGATGGCAGGTGGATGGGTACGACATTGAGGCGGTAATATAGATCTTGTCTGAATCTTCCTTGGGCCACTTCGTTTTTGATGTCTCGATTCGTGGCCACTACAAGCCGCACATCCACCCGGATGGTGTGCAATCCCCCGACCCTTTCGAATTCTGCTTCCTGAATGGCTCGAAGAAGCTTGACCTGCATCTCGACGGGGATTTCGGAAATCTCGTCTAAAAACAAAGTGCCTCCGTCAGCCAACTCGAAACGGCCCGGTTTGGAGACGATCGCCCCGGTGAAAGCTCCTTTTTCATGCCCAAACAACTCACTTTCCATGAGTTCTCTGGGGATTGCGGCACAGTTGATCTTGATAAAGGCTTTCGAACGTCTTGAGGAGTTGTAGTGCAATGCTGCGGCAATGAGTTCTTTTCCAGTACCGCTTTCTCCCATGATGAGTACCGTGGAGGGTGTATCGGCGACCTTTTCTATGATTTCGTAGATGGATTTCATCTTTTGGCTTTGACCGATGATGCGATAGCGCTCGGGTTCGGCAGGTGGGGCTCGAAAATCCATCTTCGCCAAAGATTCGGTGGCGGCTGCTTTGGTGATGGCTTGGATGACATCCGATTTATCAAATGGTTTGGTGATGTAATCAAAAGCACCTGCCTTGATGGCCTGCACCGCATTATCGACGGTACCGTATGCAGTCATCAAAATGACCGGCACTGTTGGGAGATTACGCTGCACATAGCGAAGCACTTGTAGGCCGTCGGCTTTGGGCATTTTTAAATCTGTAACGACGACTTGGATACCTCCCTTGGAAAGGATGGCAATCGCTTCTTCACCGTCTCTGGCGGTGATTACTTGATGACCTTCCTTTTCGAGGGTGGCCGAAAGCACTCTGCGAATATTGGTCTCGTCGTCTGCTATGAGAATGGTTGCACCCATGTCTATTGACTACTATGACTGGCTTGAAAAGGCAAGCGCAACCCAAAAAACCATATAAAGGTTTCGATGTTGATATGGTATCGACCGATTCATACCAGTGATAAGCATGGACAATGTGTCTTGGGTTGACTATCCTGTCAGCTTGAAAACATTTTTAAGGAGGAGTATGCAAATGAAAATCATTGTGCTCGGGGCTGGTTTGGTAGGCGGACCTATGGCGGCAGATTTATCCAAGGATGATGGGTTCGAGGTGACCATTGTAGATTGCAATCAAAAAAGACTCGATGAAATTTCCAGATTATATCCGACTTTAAATATCATGCAGAAAGATCTTTCTGCGCCGGGAACCCTGGAGTCCGTCATATCGAATTTCGACCTGGTGCTGAATGCTTTGCCGGGATTTATGGGCTTTTCGGTTTTATCCCGGGTGGTAAAGGCCGGTAAAAATATCGTCGATATATCTTTTTTTCCTGAGGATCCTTTCGATCTCGATGAGTTGGCGCGGAATAACGGTATCACGGCTGTCGTCGATTGCGGGGTGGCTCCCGGATTGAGCAACATGTTGGTCGGATATGCTACCCGGCAACTGGATGAGACCCGAGAAGTCAAGATATACGTCGGAGGGCTTCCCGAGGTGCGGTCTTGGCCATATGAATATCAGGCAGGATTTTCACCCATCGACGTCATTGCCGAATATACCCGACCCGCCAAGTTGGTCGACAACGGCCGCATGGTCGTTCGTCCGGCGCTGTCCGAACCCGAGCTTTTGGATTTTTCGGAAATCGGTACTCTGGAGGCGTTCAACACGGATGGACTTCGTACCCTGATTAGGACCATAAAAGCATTGGATATGAAAGAAAAAACATTGAGATATCCAGGACATCGGGAAAAAATGGCTGTTTTGCGTGAAAGTGGGTTTTTCTCGAATGAAGAACATGAGATCCAAGGTAGAAGAATACGACCGTTGGAATTGACCGCTCAGTTGCTCTTTCCCCTTTGGCAGATGAAGGAAGGCGATCGAGATCTCACAGTGATGCGGGTGGAAGTCAAAGGCCATAAAAACGGTATGGCGAGGTGCTTTCGGTACGACTTGCTCGATCGGTATGATGCTATGACAGGCATTCATTCCATGGCGCGCACCACCGGATACACGGCCGCTGCGGTAGTGCGGTTGCTGGCAGATGGAGCCTACCGACAGGTCGGCATTACACCGCCCGAATTTCTCGGGCGTTTCGAGGGTGGCTTGGATTTTGTACGTAGGTGTTTGGAAGAAAGGGGGATTCGGTATCATGAATGCATAGAAAGCCCTGGCGGTCGAAAGGACTGATTTTCCACGGGCCGGCTTCCTGCATTTCTAACGTTGGGAGTAGGATGAGAGGGGTTGCCCGTTGCTGGATTGATGATCCGCGCTTTCTTTAATGCCCAAAGCAGCTGGAAGGAGAATCTTGAATTCCGAGCCTTTTCCAGGTTTGCTTTGGATTGAGATCGATCCTTCGTGATCCTCGATAATCCTTTGTGAAATAGGCAATCCCAGGCCGGTTCCGCGTTCTTTGGTCGTAAAGAAAGGGACAAAAATACGATCGATAACCTCTTTGACAATTCCTTTCCCAGTGTCGCTGATTTTTATTTCGATGCCTGTGCGGGCGAGTGAAATGGGTAGCTCTGCTCCATGTTCATCGGTACGCAGCCCGGATGATATTTTTAGAATGCCTCCATGCGGCATGGCTTCGATCGCGTTGTTGATGAGATTGAGAAAAACTTGGGTTAGCTGTCTTCCGCTGGCGTTGACAAAGGGTAACTCGGGGTGGAGATCTTGATTGAGTTGGACGTTCTTTTCTTCCAGACCGGATGATATCAAGCGGAGGGTTTGGGTGAGAACTTGGTTGATGTCGGTCGGCTCGCGTTGAGATTGAAAGGGTCTGGCATAGTCGAGAAACTGATCGACGACTTGATTGAGGCGATCGGTCTCTTCGATAATGATTTTCAAAAATTCGGAAGCGTCTTCTCCCACATCACCGGGGTCCAGGTATTGGGCGGCGCCCTTGATGGCGCTCAAAGGGTTTCGAATTTCATGAGCAAGACCGGCCGACATTTCACCCAAAACCGCCAAGCGGTCACGTTCGCGGATTTTCTCAAATGCGATGGAGTTTTCGATATTGATGGCAGCCTGCTCGCATATCGCCATCATTAAATCGATCTCATCGGTAGAGTAACTTTCCGCACCTGGTAGATCGTGAAGGTTGAGCAAGCCCAGGATATCCTGTTGACCGACCAGGGGTATGCTGATGCCGGCATTGAGGTGACTGAGTGTTTTGATGATTTGACGTGCGTGTACAACTCGATCCGACGGATTGGATTGACTCAGGGTGCCTTGCTCGGCCAAAAGTTGTTCGAAGGTCTCTGCCAGCAAGGCGGTTGGAGTCTTTTTGAGTTGATCAAAAAAAGCTCGGTGCGAGGCTCCGTCGATGCGCTCCGGCGGCATAAGACCGCGAAAGCCCCGAAGAGTATAGCTTGCGCTCGAAGTTTCG
>JBFFBT010000148.1:0-14253 GCA_041560255.1 Myxococcota bacterium
AGATTACATACCGAATTGCGCTTGATACCATACCTCCACCAAACAAAAACAAATGAAAGGAGGCTGTTTTCTTTGAATAAAAACTTTGGGAGTTCGATTTCAAAACAAAACTCGTTTAGGAAAAGGAGGGTGCTATCATGTCGACATCTCGTGTTTTGGGTCTTTTTGTAGTATTGGCCGCCTTATCGGCCGGATGCGGCCCGGTGCCGCAAAATGGTGAGGACGTCTGGAACGACGCCACCGAAAAGATAAAAATTTCTATTGATTCGGTCGAAAAAGCCGATCCAGCCGCCATCAGAAATGTGGTATCCGATGTCGTGGACCTGTCTGACTGGTCCCGGGTAAGTGTGCTGGAGTCCAACAACACGCTGTACCTCGCATTGCATCACCAAGACCAATACGGCTTATCCTTCATGCAGGTGCATCACGACGGTCTTTATCGCATCACCCAGATCGACTCCGATGCGTTTTGGCCCAGCTTCAGCAACTACAACAACTATTATGCCAGCTGTCCGGATCCCAACGTAGAGACATTTTGGTCCACCGCTTGGCCCGAGATCCCTACCGCGCTCGAAGCCATAGAAAACAACCACTCCGTCGCCGAAGAACGCGGATATGTATCCCACAAGGCCTTGGCCGAAGCGGAAAACCTTGAAAATATTTACAATTATTTATCCTGCCCCAAGCTCAAAGTGTGGGGCCGGGTGGGTCACGGATTTACCCACGGCATCATGGTGGCCAACGAGCAAATGTTTACCGATTTTCAAAACATAAAAATCAACAACGGCCTGTACTTCAACTCATGCCTGGTGCACAACGAGCCGTTCGAGTCGGTCGCCATGGAGGCCGGCGCCAAGTGGTTTATCGCCGGCGACAGAATCTGCATTATCGGCAAATCCGAAAAGATGTTCCAATGTTGGTGGAAAAAGGCCAAAGATCAAATGAACGTCTGCGATGCCAAACTGCAATGTGAAATCGAGGCCGACTATCCCAAGAGAAACTTCGGCTGCTCGGGCCCCGAACAGCTCGTCGCCCCACCCGGCTCCACCGGTCTCAACTGTGGAGAAAGTATAAGAATATCAGCAAACCAAGGAGAATGGCGGCATTATTATATCGATTGCGGCGGAAGAACCAAGATCAATCTGTACGGCGGATACGGCGATCCCGATATGTACGTCAAAGTCGGCCGGCAACCCACGCAAACCGATTATGACTGCAAGTCGGAGCGCCCTTGGACCCGGGAACGTTGTAGATTACCAAGCGCTTCGGGCCGCGTATACATCAGTATTTATGCCTACAGCTCCTATCACGACGTGAAGATCAAAGCCCGTTGCGTAGCTCCGGCACCCACACCCGAACCGACACCTTATCCCGAGCCCTACAAGCTCGAGGTGGGCGAAGCCCATGAAGTAATCCGCCAAAACGAAGGCAATCCCTATATGACCATCTTGGATGTACGCACCAGCGAAGAATTTGCCGTCGGACATCTCGAAAATGCCGTAAACATGGATTTCAACGCCCCCGACTTTTTCGATCGCATCGCAGAGCTTGAAAAAATTCAGAAGTACATCATTTACTGCAGAACCGACAATCGGTCCCAGGCAACCGTCGAAAAGATGATCGAGCTGAAATTTCCAGACGCCCGCTACATCAAAGGAGGCATCACCGCTTGGATCGAAGCCGGGTATCCGGTGGTGCAGTAAACCGAAAATCCTCCCCGACCAACGGTCCATCAACACCACCTGCCGCATAGTGTAAATGAACTTTTATCACATATTTATTAAACAACCGGGCTGTTTGTTCCTCAATTAACTCGGCAGTTACATAAAATACAGTCATCCTGAAATGAATTAATCCAGGATCCATAATTAAAACAGTGGATTCTGGCCTAAGGCATGCCAGAATGACGTCGGTTGTAGAAGCCACAAAAAGTTCATTTCTATCATGTTCATGAAATGCTCACGTTGTGTTTCAGTCCTATAGTTTTGTTTGCTCTTGAAGCATCCATTTGTGCAATGTTAGGGTTAACATACCAATTCCACACCTGCTGAACCCCGGCAGGTCAAAAATCCAAAACATATTTCGCCGCTCGGAATACATGAATGACAACCATCAAGCGTGATCATCAAGCCCGATTCCACATCGGTCGAATCAACTCTCCAAGCACAGTAATCTCTTGTCGATCATGATACAAATGACGGGCTTGATAGTTGAAACCAAACCGCCCTGGACCAACTGCAGGATCGTGTATCCGCATGAGCAAGTCTATCGGATCGGAGTGCCCGAATTTGAGGTTGGCAATGAAATGCCTGCAGCTGTGATTCTTCAGCCAATGCGTCAAGAGATCGAGCACTTGGTGGGGTTGATCCACCAAGTCACACAAAAGCCAATCCACCTTCCGGCTGTCGATTCGATGGTAATGATAAGCGTCCTGCTTTACGTGGGTTATAAGCAAATGGTTTTTGGCGCCGGCCTTCAAAGACCCATTATCCACAGCGATCACGCGGGCTTGACGCTGGGCTGCACTGTAGCTCCATCCACCCGGGGCCGCGCCCAAATCCAACACATGTTCGCCACACCGGGGCGCTTTTCCAAAAATCCGATAGGCTTCCTCCAATTTTAAAAACGAACGAGAGGGAGCGCCCTTTTGCATGCGCATTCTCGTCTGCCCCCCCGACCAAAAACTGCGGCCGAGATAAACCCGAAATTGATCGGCAAAAAAAACATACAATCCGCGATGCGGGCCGACTGAGAGACAATGCGTGAAGAAACCGAGCTTCGCCACCCTGGAGACGGCTTTTTTCAACCGGCTCAGAATGGATGTTTTGACGAGATGCATTTTTTTTGCAGACAACAACCCGGGTCGCAATGCGTCAACCACGATGGGCCAAGGCTCGAAAATGCTCTCATCTTGGATCGCGTTGCAAAAAAAATCACATATATTCTGGGCAAGTCGACTCGAATCATGGCAGGCATGCTCCTGAGGCCGAAATACAATCCGCCTTGGAAAACAAAGCCGGTTGTTTGCCATCATCGGATACCTCGGGCTCAGAGAGCCATAGGTCACAAGCAAGCCGTCGGCAACCGGTTCGGCTGAAATGGAATACATCTCAAGCTCATTTTTCAAATGCGTCTCAAACCCGGGCGCACAAGTCACGAGAGAGCTTGTCGTCATGTTTACCCAATCGGCTGATATTTCAAAAAAAAGACCGCCCAGAACATAGGCATTTTTATCCAAAACATCAAGACGAATGCAGCGTATGGGTATCCGTCCAATGGAATATCGTGGGTTACAACTTTTGATGGATTGAGGTATGATGGGGCGGCACAGGGAGGCTTGGATTGAGCTGCACAATACCGATACTTGAGACCAAGTTTCATGTCCCCATCAACCGAGAGCATCTGGTGCCGCGAGAATCCCTGATGAAAAAACTCAATCAGGGTTTGTGGCGTGAATCCGGATTTGGGCGCAAGCTTACCCTTGTATCTGCCCCGGCGGGATTTGGAAAAACCACCCTGGTGGCAACCTGGGCGAAAAACCTCCCTCTCGAAATCCAATCGAATACGGAACTATGCTGGCTATCCTTGTATGAAAATGATAATGATCTCATGACGTTTCTATCCTGTTTGCTGGAAGCCCTGAGAAAATCCAACCCGACACGATGTGAACCAACCCAAAAGATGCTCCAAAAAAACCAGCCGCCTCAGCCCGAAGTTTTCATGGCGAGCCTGGCCGGCAACATCGCAAAATCGGATCGCAACTTCATATTGGTGCTCGATGACTACCATCTCATCCATTCGGCCAGCATACATCTCCACCTCACGACTCTGCTTGCGATTCTGCCGGCATCCCTACACATTGTCTTGACCACCCGCAAAGATCCCCCTTTTGCATTTTCGCGCCTGCGGGTCAACGGACAAATGTTGGAGATCCGCCAAGCCGATCTTCAGTTCGACATCCTCGAGACCGAATCGTTTTTTCGTTGCATGCGGATTACCAAGCTTTCCTCTTCTCAGATTGCCGATGTACACCGAAAAATCGAAGGTTGGATCGCGGGGTTGCAGCTTTTAGCCATATCATTGAACAAAAGCAACAACCTGATACGATCCATCGAAGAGTTTCGAGGCAGCAACCAACTCGTGACAGACTACTTGCTCGAAGAGGTCTTTCAACATCAAACCACCGATTTGCAACAATTTCTTATGCAATCTTCTTTGTTGGATACCTTTTCATCCGAGCTATGCGATCAGGTTTTCGAACGCAAAGACAGCCAGATTCATATTCGCGAGCTCATCAGGTTGAATTTGTTTGCTGTGCCTTTGGATGATAGGGATTGTTGGTGGCGTTACCAACACCTGTTTCGCCAGATGCTTCGCGAGCGTATGTTACGATCCATAGGCCACGAAGAACTCGAGAAACTACACCAACGGGCATGCAACTGGTATCGAAAACACGGTTATATCGACGAAGCGATATCTCACGCGCTGGCCGGTTCGGACTGGGAACGCGCGGTAGAGCTCATCGTCAACCAAAGTGTTTCCATGCTCAAACAGGGTAAAATGACCACCCTGCTTGAGTGGTTTTTGAGACTTCCCCCCAGGTTCATCGAAGATCATCCCAGACTTATGGTTGATTTTTGTTGGACCCTTTCCATGCTGGGAAAATTGGACACTGCCAAAAATCATCTGGAGAAATTTCGCGAGATCTTACAGAAAAAAACAATCCATACGGGAAAAGACAACCCCAACTTGGAGTACGAGCTGCAAACCATGCAGGCATTTTTGGATCACGCCCGGCTCGGATCGAACCAAGTGATTGCCAACCTCAAAAACGTATTGCATGTCTTGCCGCGGGACGCGTTTTATTTGCGAAGTTGCGCGGCCTGCACACTGGGTTCCTTCTTGATGACGCAGGGTGACTTCCAAAAAGCCCAAAGCATGTTCATTCAATCCGATCATGATTGTCAAATCGCAGAAAACCTGTATGCCAGGCAAGCCGTCTTCTGTTTTCTCAGTGATATCGATGTTTTCGAAGGCAAACTGCAGCACGCGAAAGAACGCCTTCAAGTGGCGGTCGGCCTGGGGGGCAAAACCAAGCTCACCGCCCAGGCATACATTCAGCTTGCAGAGCTGCATTACGAATGGAACAATTTGGATGAGTCCTTCGATTGTCTGCAGGTTGGAATAGAGCTTGCTAAAGACGGAGAAAACCGAAACGCTCTGTGTCGAGCATATGGGTTGTTGGCAAGAACCAACCTAATTCAAAACAACCACTTTAGGGCCCGTCAAGCTCTCGACACAGCCCACGAGCTCATTCAGTCCGCCGGTGTGGATCCCTGGACCCAAATGCAGGTGTGCGGTCATTCGGTGCGTATTTTTTTATCCCGATTGGATTTTACTTCCGCCCGCTATTGGGCTGAACAACTACCCGAAATCGAAACAAATCCTCTTTTTCACCTGCAAAGAACCATCCACTTGGCAACCGTCAAGATCGCTCAAAATCAGATGTCTGAAACGATCACCGACCTCGAATCGGATTTTAATCTGGCCTTTCAGATAGGTCTCATTTCTCCAGCCGTAAAGATTCGCCTCTTGCAGTCAATTTGCGACATCAAGCAGGCAAATGCCCTGCGCTTTTTATCCGAAGCGCTCACACTCGCCAAAGATGCCGGCCTGGTGCGTACATTGTTAGACACCCACCACTGCATCCGGAATCTCATCGAGAAAATTCATATCCCAGGATTGGAAAACTATACATCCTTGATATTAAAATCATTCCAACAGGAAAATCAATCGATTGCTCAAGTTGAGCCCGGATTCATCCCCATACCCATGAATCTGATTGAGCCATTGAGTGAGCGCGAAATGGAGGTTTTACGGCTTTTGATGCTGGGTTTGCCAAATCGCAAGATCGCCGAATCCTTGTTCATCAGTGTGGGCACCGTCAAAACGCATGTTCACAACATACTTGGCAAACTCAACGCTCAAAGCCGCCTGGAGGCCATTATGCGAATCAAGAAATGCGGGATAGAAAACGTACTCCGATCCTGATACCACCCCTTCAATACATGTATACAGTAAGAAAATAATTTAATATCATGATGCTCACAGACCCAATCACCACGGCCTGGGTGGTCGCCGCACCCACCCCACGGGCGCCTCCCTCTGCACGGAAACCTTTGAAACAACTAATCAAAGAAATAAAGCCCCCAAACACCATGGCTTTGACCAAACCGATATTCACATCATTTCCGGTAACATATATCTTGATCTTGGCGATAAAATTGCCCGGGTCCACTCCCCACATCAACACTCCCACCACATAAGAACCCGCTATCCCCACCAAGCTGAATATAACCGTCAACACGGGAAACATCACAATGGAAGCCAAAAACCGCGGTACAAAAAGATACTGAACCGGGCTTACCGCCATGGTAGCCAGCGCGTCAATCTGCTCGGTCACCCGCATGGTGCCCAACTCGGTAGCCATTGCAGATCCGGCCCGGCCGGTAATCATGAGAGAGGCTAGAACCGGCGACAGTTCTCGGGTCAGAGCGAGGGTCACCGTCGCACCCACCATGCTTTCCATGTTGAAAAGAGAAAAAGCATACAAGCTTTGAAGCGTAAACACTGCGCCTGCAAAAGTCCCGGTCAAAACGATAATGAACAACGAACCCACACCGACAAAATCCATCTGCTGCAGAACCAACTTGAACCGAAATGGAGGCCGGAAACAATAAGCAAGCGTCTCCAAAGCCGTGAGCACAAAGGTACCGATTTCGAAAAGAGTATTCTGCATCCACTTTTTGGTATTCTTCAACAATGCCATCTCTCGGTGATGATACTCCCGCCTGTATCCAGGTCAAGGAACGAATACATCGAAAATGATTTTGTCTTCCGCCGGCGCCGACGCATCAATGCGAGCAACCACTACAGGAAGACGCATTGCATCCTCCACATGATGATCCACCCGAGCTCGGCGTAAAACCAGAATCACTCTTATGTGCAAACACGGAAAGCTTCTTTTTGGGTCGTTTGCCTCCACATTGAGGACAAGCGACGGGCTGATCACGATCCATGAGCAACAGCTCGAAATCATGCTCACATTTGGTGCAGGTATACTCATATATCGGCAAGACTCAATCCTCCTTCGGCGTAACCTCTCAGGGGGAGCTCCAACCCTCTGAACGAAATTGAACAGTTACATCATCGAATTGCAAAAGAACGAATGTCAACAAACATAGATAACGTTTACCCTGCGGCCTTAGAGCCCATACGCCAATGTAGGACCATGCCGACTGGTTGTCAAACTCCGTTTTTTCCGCGAGCTTGCCGACCCACAAACCCTCTCATCCAAAAGATCCTTTGGGGTCACAATCCGCCGGCTATCGAAGATTATCTCCTTTTTTTCATGCGGTTATCTATCTTTTCAAACATCTAAAAAAAAACCCGAAGAATCAGGCGCCGGATTAATCTCATCCAAAGTCCTGCCCGCAACAACCCGTATCATCTCTTTGATGCTCCAAGATTCATAATTTCCTGGTCATCAGCTTGACAACCGGGTGGTTGTTTCGCGAAAATGGTACTACGTATACATTCCATCAACATCGAAAATTGTATGCCGTGTACGGGGTGTGAATCCATCATAATGGAGCTGACATGGGCATAACTCGCAAATTATCCATCCGGTGGAAAGTCGCGTCCGCCGCGAGCTTGATCTTGGCGCTGACCATAGGTACCCTGATAGTACATTTTGTCACTGATCAACAACAAATCCTGCTCCAAGAACTCGAAAAACGACTTCAGCAAAACGCAGAAACCATCAGCTGGTTGCTTGCTCCGATGTTGAATGAACCACCAGCTTCCTCAGATCCATCGAAAATCGAAGAAATCATTCGCAACACCGCTAAAGATGAGGATCTCGAGAGTATCCGGGTGGAAGACACCCTCGGAAATCGCCTCGCCGGTCATAACGACCTGGCCTCCAATCAAAAACTACAACCCAAACCGGTAGCCGAGTCACCCATCTACGACACTGTCAAAGATAAGGTGTACAAAGTCACCTCCATCGCAACCAAAGATAGAAACAACATCGGCGTGCTGCGTATGAGCTATTCACTCGAGAGCTACAACCAAAATGTACAAAGGAGCCTTTCGACCGGCCTGTTATTTGGTCTGCTTACCTTTGTGGCAGGCTCGCTGGCTGCGTTTTACATAGGACACCGCATCGCGCGACCTCTAGCGCGCATGACCGTCACGTTCAAGCGCGTGGCCCAAGGTGATCTCAATCAATCAGCGTTCGATGCCAACTCGAGTGATGAAATCGGTCTTTTGGCCGAAGCACTCAACGGTTTGCTGAATCAAATGAAGGAGCTCAACCGTCACGCCCAAGCAATAGCCGCGGGTGATCTATCCAGGCAAATATCCGCGCGAGGTGATCTCGCCGATACATTCCGGGAAATGGTAGACAGCCTGATCGAAATCACATCCAAGTTGGAAGAGTTATCCGTCAATATGGAAAAACAAACTTCGGCTATTTTGACAACAGCCAAGGAACAGGAAGCCGGCGCAGCCGAGCAAGCCGCAACCGTCTCGGAAGTCACTTCCACCATGGAAGAATTGGCGGCCACCGCCCGCCAAATCTCCAACAGCGCTGAAAGCGTGACCCAAAGCGCGGAAGAAACCGCCCAAGCCGTCAAAGATGGAAGGGATTCGCTTTTTTCTTTTGTCCAAAGCATGAACAGCATCGAAACCGGTAACAAGACCATCAACGACAACATCATCAGCCTCAATCGACATGTTCAACAAATCGGTGGGATCATCGAGCTCATCAACGATATCGCCGACCGAACCGATCTGTTGGCTCTCAATGCCGCCTTGGAAGGAACCAAGGCGGGTGAAGCCGGCAAAGGTTTTTTGCTGGTTGCAGCCGAGATGCGCAGACTCGCGGAAAACGTCATAAGCTCAACGTCGGAAATCAAGAAATTGATTTCCGAAGTCACCGAAGCCACCAATGCAACCGTAATGGCGACTGAAAGCGGACTCAAAGCCACCCGTGAAGGCGCCGAAAGGGCCGGTCAAGCCGAAAGGGCTTTTGGAAGGATTGTCGACAGCATCGAAGAGACCCGTAAAGCTTCGAAGCAAATCTCCTTGGCCACCCAGCAGCAAAATACCGGAACCGATCAAATCGTGTCGGCCATGGGCGAGGTTTCAGATGTTGCGCAACAAGGTCTCGAAGGAATTCGACAAACCACACAAGCAGTCAGCGATCTGAGCGCAATCACATCGCAGCTGAAAATATTGTTGTCCAAATACAAAAAATTATAAGAGCGATACTAAAATATCGAGAAAAAACTTGAAAAATCATATTCAGCCCAATTTTGATAAACCTTCCACCAATAAAAGAAAAGTTCTTTCGTTGTTTGTATTTCACGATCAAGGCACAAGCTTTGCTGTAATTCCCGAATCCGTCATGCAAGTATCCGCAAAATCCAAACCCACCCCGTTACCCTTCTCCCCCGATTGGTTGGACGGAGTGGTAAACATTCGGGGTGAAATTTTACCGGTGATCGATCTGAGTAAATATTTCCAGCTTGAGGAAAATGCCGGCGAGCAACACCGCAGACAGATTCTTTTGAACTGGGAAAACAATCACTTCATCGTCTGGTCGAGTCACGTCACCGGGCTCGAGCAAGTCAAAGCAACCGAGCTGGAACCCCCCATGGAAAACCTACCCAGAACTCTAGCCGGGAAAGTTGAAGCTCAGTTCAGATTGGATGACAGGATCGTGTATGTACTGGATTTATCCCTTTTCCTCAACGAATCCAAGGAGCGGGTCTCCTCATGAAACCGCCCATCTTAAAACAAACCGAAAATTCTTCCACTGATTCAAGCAAGAGCATTCTATTTTTCAGCGTCGGCCGGATGGATTTCGGAGTAGAGGCCGCGTCGGTCGGCATCATTACCGGAAAAGACTGGGTACCACCCGAAGGGGGATGGAAATTTGAAATGGGAAAAATCCTGGGTTTTGATTTCAGCGGGGGGGCTAGGACACTGGTGGTGCATTTTCCTGATTTTTCGTGCGGATTCGTAGTCGATTCGATTTTCAGCCAAGGCATTTCTCATTTGAACATTCTTCCGGCTTCACCCCTTTTGAAAAGTTGGATGAACCCATCACTACTATCGGGATTCTGCACCATCAATCATCGTCTGATCGGTATTTTGGATCTGCGCATCTTGGCCGATTACGCGCTGTCTCATAACGACAGCCCCACACCCAAACACTAGGACGACGTATCATGACAGATCAAGCAGAGAAAAGAAAGCATCCCCGCGTAGAAATCATCCTCAAGGTAGATTACGATACACCCAGGGACTTCATCGCGGACTATACTCATAATGCCAGTGATGGAGGTTTATTTGTCAACACCGACAAGCCATTTTCGGTGGGTGATAGGCTCATGTTCGACATATCATTCCCGGGTCTACTATCTCCTTTCCGATGCAAAGCCGAGGTTATTTGGCGGCGTACGAAAGAAGAAGCAACCGAGGAAAACCCCGGCGGCATAGGGGTGGCATTCTTATTCGACAACGCCGAACAAGCCGAGCGAGTCAACAAAATCATAAACAGTCTTTCAGGAAATCTGGAAGCCTCTGCAAAACCGACTCAAGAAACCAAACCATTTCGCGTATTGTTGGCCGAAGACAATCACATGGTGCGGGAAATGTTCAGGTTCGCTGTGCACAGGTTTCATCGATCCAAACTCAGATCCCAACGTGAATTGGCAATCCTCGAAGCCGAAGACGGAAAAGGAGCCTGGAAGCATGTGATGGATGGAAATTTGGATCTGGCCATCGTGGACTATTACATGCCGGTCATGGATGGCGGGCAGCTCGTTCGAAAAATCCGAGAGTATTCCGACACGCGCGCCCTGCCGGTTATCATGGTTAGTGTCGGAGGTGACGATGCACGCAGGCAGGCATATGCTGCGGGCGCCGATCTATATTTGGACAAGCCGGTACTGCTGGGACAGCTTTTCGAATCGCTCCAAAAATTGTTAAACCTGGGATAACAAGCGGAGAGTAGAAATCATGCTTTCAAAGAAAGTTTTGCTCGTGGACGACAGCGAAATCGTTCTAACCATGGCATCAGCGGCACTTGAATCCGGGGGATATGAAGTTCGTTCCATTGAAAGATGGGAAGACCTGGACACGATGATCATGCATTTTATTCCCGATCTTATACTCATGGACGTCAACATGCCCGAGGTATTCGGCGATCACGCCCTGATGTTTTTCAAAGAGGAACGCGGTCTTTCAAGAGTTCCCATTCTTTTGTATTCAGACATCGACGAGAAGGAGCTCCGGCAAAGAGCCGAAGCCTGTGGGGCTGACGGATACATCTCCAAATCATGGGGCATCGATCGCATGCTGGAAGTTGTCAACGGAATGTTGCATTCCGCATAATTGCGCGTGAGGTTTACAACTCCGTGGATCCCAAAAAAACCAGAGAGGCTTTACTCGGAAAATTCCGTCAAATCTGTACCGAACGCATCAACCGCCTGCTGGACATGTTTTCCAACATACATGAAACCTATCAAGATCAAGATAAAGTCGACGCATTCATGCGAGAGATCCATACCCTCAAAGGCGAGTTGCGCCTCATGGGTTTTCCCCAGTCCGGAAAAGTCGTACACTGCCTGGAAGACAATCTCAAAGCACTTCGCGGTCAAAATTTTCTGGAAGCAAATATGTTTCAGGAATCATTCACCCAGGGACTGGATGTCGTATCAAACAACGTATTACATGATGTCGCAGTCAACGCCGAAACTCTATGCAAAAAAATATCCGCATGGACGGAATCCGATGCGGTTTCTCAGTCCCATCAACTTGTGATCAACAAAACCCAACGACAAGAGAAAAAAAGCATTTCATCCATCGCGGAAATCGTGCGCGTAAGCGGCGCCAAGTTGGATACAATGGGAAATATGGTTGGAGATCTTTTTACCGCCTATCTGCGCATGAGCGATTTGCTCTCAATGGTGGACGGTTTTTTTTCCGATATCCATCGACTCAATGCCACCATAAAACATCTGCAAAGCAATCCTTTTGCCATCCTGCCGGGAGACTTACACCCAGTTTGGCATACCCAGAGACTCAATCATAAACTTGCCGAGTTTCGACGATCTTACCAAGATCGCATATCGGGGTTTGCAACCTCTCTCGATCAACTCATCGAACACATGCGTCAATTTCGGCTCATGCCGATTTCATCACTGTTCGAACTATACCCGGCGGCAATCCGTGAATTGGCCCGCGAAAGAGGCAAACAGGTAACGGTTCAAGTCCTCGGCGGTGATACGCTCGCCGACCGCAGTATATTGGATGCCTTGGGTGAAATCATATTGCATCTCATCCGAAACGCAGTAGATCACGGCATCGAAGATCCCGACCAGAGACAAAAATCCGGCAAAAGTAAATCCGGCAACTTGATCCTGCGCGCCATGCAATCCGGAGATCGCATCATCATCGAAGTCAAAGATGACGGACAAGGCATCGACATAGAAAAAATCAAGCAAACCGCTATTGAAAAAGGCATCATGACGAAGCGTGAGTTGGAGACCGCTGACATTCAGTATATTGTAGACCTCATTTTCAGACCTGGTTTCTCGACTTCGACGAAAACAACCGAAATATCCGGCCGGGGCATCGGTCTGGATGTCGTACGCAGTAAAGTACACGAGCTGGGAGGCACTATTGAGGCAACCTTCAGGCCTCAACAAGGATCTTGTTTTTCCGTAGAAATGCCCACATCTATCGCCATTGTCCGAGTGCTTCTTTTTAGATCGGATGAACAAACCTTCGCGCTCATGGCCACGTATGTCGACAGGGTCGAAAAGCTGAAATCATTTCGCATCATCGAATCGACAACCGGTCGAGCCGTAGTGCAAGACGGAAGAACCATACCCATCGTCCATTGTGCAGAGCTTCTCCACACCGGATCCGCCTTCGAGGAAGATGCCGACACCCCTTTGATGATTTGCAGACAAGGCAGCAAAAGGCTAGGTATTCTGGTGGACGAAGTACTGGGTGAACGCGAGTTGACTCTAAAACCCCTGGGTCAATATTTGAGCGGCATGCGAAGCATATCGGGTGCTACGACCCTCGAGGACGGATCGGTTGTATTGGTCTTACATGCCGGCCACCTCATCGAAGGCATGGGGAAAAAAACTTCCAGCCTCAAAAAACTATCATCAACCCTGGATGAAAAAATCCAAAGAGTTCTCTTGGTTGAAGACTCCCTCATTACCCGGGAATTGGAAAAGAGTGTATTGTCCTCAATCGGACTGAATGTCGAAGAAGCCCAGGACGGCATGGAGGCCTTGGAAAAACTCAACCAAGCTGACTTCGATCTGGTTGTGGCCGATGTAGAAATGCCGAGGCTGGACGGTTTCGAGCTTACGATCCGGATCAAACAAGACAACCGCTGGTCGCATATTCCAGTGATTCTGGTGACTACTCTGGGCGGAGACGAGGATCGCAGGCGAGGTGTCGAGGCCGGAGCGGACGCTTATTTGGTCAAAAGCGAATTCGACAACAAGAGCTTCATCGATACCATTTTGAGGCACCTACAGTAGTCTTGCACATGGGAAATTGCATGCGTATCCACGACAACGTGCCGGAGCCATCGAATGAACTACAGGTGGAACGCGAGTGTGTCATCTGCCAGGGCGACACAACCGCTGTCGTGGATGCCGCCGACCTGAGCGAGGGATTCACCTTTATCAATGAGAATCTGTTTCCGATCCTCTACCCGTTTAAAGCCAACCACTCTGAAAGAGCAGAACAAGACTCTCAGGAGCATACCGCTGCTGGTTTCCACTTTGTCCAGTGGACGTCGTCGCTGCACGACAGGGATTGGCACAATATGCCTCTGGCAGACTGCACCGTTGTTCTACAGCGGCTAGCGGCCCTGGAGAGGAAGTTGTTGGCCGATTCCAAAGAGCTTTTCCCTGTGGTCGAACCGTGGGTTGAACGGTCCGGTTACCGCTACCACGGATTTGTCTCTATCATCAAGAATTACGGTCGTCTCGTCGGAGGATCACTCGCCCACGGGCACCAGCAGATCGCGCTCAGCAACGTCCTTCCCCGACGGATTCTGGACGATTGGCACTTTCAAGAGGAGCGAGGGGAGACGTTCTCGGCGTACCTGATGCGCGAGAACCTCACCGACCTCCTCGTCCGAGATTACGG
>JBFFBT010000149.1:0-14214 GCA_041560255.1 Myxococcota bacterium
GGGGCAGGACATCATCCTCGCTGGTGATTGCGGCCGCAGGCAACCGCACGTACGGTCCCAAACCTCATACAGGCCCGCTCATGCCGGCCGGTTGGGAGCAACGCTTCGCCCCGGATGCGCGAACCTGCAAAATGAAATACAATCTGGGGAGCAATACGCCTTCAAAAGACGAACATGCGCTCATCTACGCCGCCGGCGGCATCCGGGCATACACCAATCCCAAAAAACCGGCCCTCATGCTCGCCAACGCATTGCCGGACGGGGTGCCGGGATTGCTCGCGTACGCGGATCACGCGGTGGTAGAAAGCCACATTCGAGATACCCCGGCGGCCATTTTGACCGGCTCTTCGGTATCCGCTCTGGTGGTATCGGCCACGGCGGCAGCCGTTTTGGGATATCGGCCGTCACTTTCGATCCAACGACTCATGCAACTCATCCATTCGACCTCCCAACCCGCGATGCACAAAGCGAGCTTTTGTCTGGGAGGCAACCCTGCCGATCCGTGTCCGGCCGGCATATCCGCCGACATCGTGCGGTTTTGTAAAAGCTTAGGTCAAGCCTGCAGCCCCGGGCAAGAAGCCTGTCCGCCGGATCCGATCGACTGCCTGCCGCCCTCCAACCCCGATCCACCACCGAGCTTCACAGCCGATCCGGCCGTGACGGCCGCCATGAGCTGCTCGGCGGCCACTCCCTGCCCGCAGGAAATGTATCCAGACGCCCAAACCCAACCCTGGGTGTTGAGTCAGCCAGGATCCAATCCTTGCCCGCCATGCGAGATCCGTGCTTATTATGGTATGCAACTAAGCTTGGAGCTGGCACCAGACCTCGCTGGACCACTCAGCCACCCCACGCTCGTCGTGGACGGGCGTCATTACTCTATCGATCTTCCGTCTGCTTCACCCGGCACCACCGCGGTGGTAAGTCTCGAAGACATCCCCATCTTACCCGAAAGCCAAGTAACCCTGTCGTTTATCCTGGCAGGCTCCAACTCGGTAAGCTCCCCGGTCTACATCCACCCATAAACCCCCACACCCCGTCACCCAAATTCATACCAAGCAGGCTGCCGCCCGGGCGCCGTTTGGGCATCGATCAACAAAAAAAGTTGACGATCGTCCAGTTGGATTCTCTTTACTTGATAGAGACGAAATGGGGAATTCGTCCCCACATATGAACATCGAAATCATAAGGAGAGAATGCCATGAGAAAGATAAATCAACATTTTTTCAAAACCTTAGGTGCAGTCGGTTTGATGCTGTGCATCCATTTTAGCGCCTGCAATCAGGAAGACGACGCCCGGCCGGACGCAAGCGTCGATTGGCGCTGGATCGGCATCAAGAAAAACCCCGCCGAACCATGCCCGACCGTACACGGCATGCAGACCACCCCGGACGGATGCCACGCGATGTATTGGCAGTCATCACCTGGATCGTACTCCCCCCCTTCTCATCCATGCAGGCTCGAACCGGGCTGGAATGCTTGCCATCTTTTCGGTCCCAACGACTACAGCCCATCCCATAGCGGAAGGTATTGCATCTATCAATACCGAGGAGACAATCCCGACCTTATGGCCATGGAAAGACTTACCGAGACCGGCAGGTTTCTAAGCCTGCAGCCGGATATCCTGGCGGTGACAGGATCGGGCTCGCAGAGTCTCACCGAGCTGAGCTGGAGGTATTATGAAAACCAGTTCTTTACCCACGCACACAAGGCAGTCCTGCAACCCCCTTCCGTATCCGACATCAAGGTCAGGCTCGCCATTTTGGACACCTCTCCCACCATGAGCCCGGCCGATCGACCCGAAAACCACCCGGGCCGCTATCCTCATGGATACACCCTGGTACGTATGGCCAGAGAGTTGGTGTGCAACCTGGACAAAAACCCGGAGGCCTGCTTGAGCGACGTTTCGACCCGGTTGGTATTGTCGCATACCACCCATGAGCCGAACGCCCTATTGTCCGGATCACAGGATCATCAAAGAGGAGGATATTTCGGCACCATCGGCGATCTGGCCCTGGCTGTCCGACAAGAGTTGGACGAATGGAGGCAGAACAACCGCCGCGAAAGATTGGTCATCAATCTCTCTCTGGCCTGGCATCCGAAACACGGCGGCATGGAATCCGATCCAGCCCGAATGCCTCCTGCCGTGCAAGCCGTATATGAAGCGCTCGAAGAAGCCAGCTGCGAAGGAGTGCTAGTAATCGCCGCCGCGGGCAATCGCATCTTTGGACCCGACCCCCATACCGGACCGTTGTTGCCGGCCGGTTGGGAGCGTCGTCCGGCGCCCTCTGCCAAAACCTGCAAAGAAAAATATTTTATATCCCACCCTACGAGCAATCGGCTGAAAGGCCCGCTCCTTTTTGCCGCGGGCGGCGTGAGGGCCTATATGGATCCCCAAAAACCAGCTCTATTGCTTGCCAACACCCCGCCGGGCGGAGCGCCTAAACTGCTGGCCTACGCCGATCACGCGGTGGTCGAAAGCCACATCCACGACACCCCCACCTCCATAATGACCGGTTCTTCGGTCTCCGCTCTGGTGGTATCGGCCACCGCCGCGGCCGTACTCGGCTACCGGCCTTCCTTGTCTGCCGACGAGCTGATGCAACGCATCCATAAAAACGCTCATCCATCCGGATTGAATGCGGATTTCTGCCTGGGAGGCACCTTGGACAATCCTTGCCCCACACCCACCCAGGCCAAGGTGGTACGGTTTTGCCACACCCTGCAATCCTTCTGTAAACCCGGTCGCGAGGCCTGCCCGCCGGAGCCGATCGCCTGTTTTCGGCCGGAAAGCACCCCTTTGATGGGAAAGTTTGAGGCCCAACGGATACAGTTGACCGAAATAGCCTGCTCGGAAAAAACGCCCTGCCCCGATCTGATGTATCCAGACGCCCAAACCCAACCCTGGGTGTTGAGTCAGCCTGGATCAATTCCCTGTCCTCCATGCAAGATCAGAGCGGCCTACGGCGCGGTGCTCGATTTGGAGTTGGCACCAGACCTCGCTGGACCACTCAGCCACCCCACGCTCGTCGTGGACGGGCGTCATTACTCTATCGATCTTCCGTCTGCTTCACCCGGCACCACCGCGCTGGTAAGTCTCGAAGACATCCCCATCTTACCCGAAAGCCAAGTAACCCTGTCGTTTATCCTGGCAGGCTCCAACTCGGTAAGCTCCCCGGTCTACATCCACCCATAAACCCCCACACCCCGTCACCCGATGTCGATGCGGGACACGTAATCCCTGCAATCCGCATCCAGGACCTATGGTACGATCCGTACCGGAATGCCGAGATCCATATCCCATCAACTTGTTGCTTGTCTACCGAAGGACCATCATAACGGGCTGTCCGGCTCTATCCTGACTGGGACCTTCATCACCAGACGGGAGCCTGCGGCCTGCAGGGCCATAACTTGCGACTCCGAAAGCTCTTTATCGGGACGCGATACCACCAGCCACAATTTCACTTCTCCCAAAGGCAGCCGTATATCTTTACCCACTACCCCATAGATGCGCACCGAGCCTTGCGGATCCCACTCGGTTGGAAGCTCGATGGGCAAAAGCCCGCCGTTTTTTTCGATATAGGCCGAAAGCCGAACTTTTCCCACAACTGCATGATCGGGCCGAAGCACGATCTGCAGCACCGATCCGGCCCGAAAGACCGGAACGGTTTCGGGCTCGGGCGGCTCGGGCTCGAGCCCGCGAACCGTCTTGATCTCGCCATAAAGGCTCATCTGGTAATCCGGCAGGCTCACAACGCCCTCGCCGGGACGCAACAACACAAACGCCAGCACGGCCGCCGCCGCGGCCCCGGTCGCCAAAAAGAAAGTCTTTTTGGAAATCGGCAGCCACGACGCCAAGTGAATCACTTTGGCAGGCTTACGCTGCGCTTGCGGCCGCCCGGCTCCAAGCTCCACCTGGATCCGATCGACAATCCGATCCCGGGCCGCGCCGGACAGGGGAGTAAACAGCGTCACGGCGGCCTCACCATCAGGCATCTCATTGTATTGTTTCAACAAAACCTGGATCTGCTCCTCGGATGGCTTTGTAGCCGCAAGCTCGTCCAGCTCCTTACCGAACCGAGCATCTTGGGAGGCTTGTTTGCGGGCCGCATCGATGAGACCGGCCAGTAGCTCTTCGTCTTTCATGACCTCTCACTTCCTCATCTAGGATCTACGCGTCTTCGAACCGTTTTCTGACATGATTTCATCCATCAACCGACGCGACAAGCGCATCAGGCGACTTCGCCAGGTGTAGACCGCCTCCGGGCTGAGCCCCAGCTTACGGCACACCTCTTCAACTGAAAATTCCTGTAAATACAACATCATAAATATATTCCGGCCGCGCGGTGAGAGCTCTTCGACCAGCCGTTGCCAAAGACGCTCGAGCACCTCTTTGGATGCCACCCGGCCCTCCACCTTGTAGGAACGCTGCGTGCCGATCATCCCGGAGGCCTGGGATTGCTCTTGGTTATCGACGATTTTTTCGAGACCTTCATCCAGGGTGGGATCTTCTTTCCAGGGATTGCGCTTGCCGGTACGCAGGATGGTGGCAACCTGCCGGTCGGCGATCAAACCGACGAAATTTTCCAGCGAAAGACCCCCGTCGTGCCGCCAGGAGCGCAGTATCCTGCCGTCCCCGGCAAACAAAGAGACAAACACCTCTTGCACGAAATCCTCGAGCTCCTGGCGTACCGTGCGACCCGATGCTTGGGACTGCCTGCGAAGCAACGCCCGGGCCACCCGGGACTGGATCACCGGGGTCAACCGATCTACCAGGTTGCGCAAGGCTGGTTTGTCACCGCCGAGGGCGGCCCCAATGGCCCGGGTGTTTTCATCGAGCACGACCTGCGTGTCCGATGAATCCACCGGATGATCTTGGGTGTACTCGTCCTGAGAAGATGAATCCATATTGTAACCCGCGTCCTCAAATTGCCCCCAGAAAAGATAGTAAAACAAACTCAAACCTTCTCGTCAACTCAAGCATAATCGGACAGGATTTTGAGCCCGCTTTTCAGCTTTATACAAAACGGTTCACCGAGGAAATTGGCGGGTTTTTGCCGTCGATGCTATAGGTTTGATACGGCCTGCTTTCGGGCCTGAGAGACATGAGGGGAATCGTGATGAAAAGCAACCATCAAGGCGTATGGATGCGGGTATGGCGCAAACTGCCCGAGCTTTTGATCGAAACCGTATCGGTCATCTTTGCGGTTTTGTTGGCCCTTATGATCAACCAATGGCAGAAAAACAAAGATAACGACGAGCTGTTGTTGCGTTCCTTGATGGGCATCACCACGGAGCTCGAAAACAACCTGAAAGACATGCAAGACAACGTCCCGAAACATGAGCGGGTATTGCAGCAGCTGGATGAAGGGATCAACGCATTGAAAAGCAAAAAAGACGGAGTAACCGTCGACACCTCGGTGTATTATGTCCTCTTTTCCGCATCGGCCTGGGAGGCCGCGAAACTCTCGGGGGCCATCAACCAGATGAAATTCGAGTGGATAGATAAGTTATCCGAGACATATCGGTTACAAGCGCTGTATGAAAACCTGCAATCCCAATTGGTATTGCAGATGTCTTCGAGCCATGGAGATACCGGCGACGATGACGACCGGCAGGCTCTTCGCATCATGAACCAATCAAAGTATCAAGTATCGGTTTTGCTATCCGTCAACCAGGCGCTGATAACATTTTATCAAAAATCCCTTGCCATGCTGGAGACCATCATCCGTACGCGTCAAGAGTAATCAGGTTTGACAACATAAACGCCATCGAAATGGATCTGCGCCCTGGTTGATCCCCTTGGCATGTTTCCCCCGCGCGCTGCGCGGGGGAAACTTCGTCCAAGGGTAAGAAGCATGCTGGAGTTTATCGGCTGCGTTTCCAGCGTCGGATTCTTTCGGCCTCGGCATACAGCTGTCCCCAAACCCGCTCGGCTTTACGTTTTTTATGCTGGTTATGGCGAAGCTCGTATGCCCGACCTTCTTTGAGCATCTTGTGGTAATGCTCGAAGCGATCGGCTGAGATTTCTCCCCGTTCGACCGCCTCTCTGATTGCGCAGCCCGGCTCTGATATGTGGCTGCAATCTCGAAAGCGACAGTGCGCGGACAACTCTTCGATATCGGAAAATACAGCGCCGATGCCCTCCTCATCAAACAGTTGCAACTCCCGCATACCGGGAGTATCGATGAGCAAACCTCCGTTCGGCAGCATCAACAGTTGACGATGCGTGGTGGTGTGGCATCCCCGGCCGTCTCGGGACCGAATTTCCTTGGTGGCCATGATCCTTTCGCTCATAAGAGCGTTGATCAAACTCGATTTTCCCGCTCCGGAGGAGCCCACCAAAGCGGCCGTCATCCCTGGAAGAATCCGGGATTGAATCTCGTCCAATCCCTCCGAGTGAATCGCGCTGGTTGCAACCACACAGGTCCCCAAAGCGATCGCATCAACCTCCTCAATCCGCTCGAGGACATTGTCGCAGACATCCGACTTGTTGAGAACAACCACCGGCAAAGCTCCGCTCGCCCAGACACGGGCGAGGTATCGTTCGATACGATGCAGGTTGTAATCGTTATCCAGACCGCACACGATGAACACCGTATCGACATTGGCCGCGATCACTTGGCCGCGAGCCTGCCGGCCGGCGGCCCCTCGAATGAAAACGGTGTTACGGCGCAGCACACTTTCGATCATCGAGGTTTGACCTGAGGCCGGCACTGACTTGAGCGTCACCCAATCACCCACTCCAGGCAACGTTTCTCCTTCCAGCTCATGCTTCAAGCTACCGGCAAGCCGCGCAAAACCCGTACCGGTACTCGACCAGACGTGGTATCCGCCTCGATGCTCGGCGGCGATTCTCGCAACGATTGCGTCATGGTTTATAATTTGTTGTTCAAAAAATGGGCTGAATCCCAAACGGGAAAGCTCATACATGATGTTCTCCTCAAAGCGCGGCCAACGCACACGCTACCGGCCATGCATGTTTTACCTGCGATGCATGTCAGCCGGGATCCTGGTTTGAGAGACAATCGGGATTGAAACTACATCCAGACCCGAAATCCTACGCAAGATCCATATGGAGAACAGTGGCAGTCATACAACCTCTTGCAGGCGTCATGCCCGCATGTGGTTGAAATTAACCCTTTTGATCGGCCGTGTCAATAGATCCATTTATGAAAGGTCCGATAGAAAAAATCAGCCAAAAGGTTTTCTCGATATCAAGTGATGATTCACTCAATGTTATTGCCTGCCAGGTTTTCAAGACCAAAACGTATACCCATACAAAGATTGAAGATCTATAGATTTTGACAATTGTTGCTGAATCAGAATAATGAATGACATGCTGCAATTGATAAACCGGACTCCGTTTGCCGCCGAAAGATCCATCTTGCTGGATAAAGACGGCAATCAAATATGGGTCGTGATTGTCAAAGCAACGTATCTGATTCGACGAAACGCGGATCTTCAACTGCATTCTATTCAAGAACCTCCTTGCATGGCGCCCGTGTATGAGTCGGAGGAGGCCGACTCGAGCATGCTTCGAGAATGCGAGATGGTCTATACTCATCCAGGCACCGATATCACCCTCAACGCCACTGCGTATGCTCCACCAGGAAAAAGAACGCAAGCTGTGGATGTATGCATGTCGGTCGGACGTATTAGAAAAGCCCTTCGAGTTTTCGGCAATCGATCCTGGAAAAAAAGCGCCGTCGGATTGAAAATGACGAAGCCTGAATATTTTTCAAAGATGCCCATTCGATACGAACGCGCCTACGGAGGAAAAACCATAGATCAAAGCTCGGGACAAAAAGTCTTTGATCCTCGAAACCCGATCGGAACAGGATTCGCCCTGAGAGCAAAGGATCTCATCGACAATCCAGTACCCAACATACAATACCCTGACATACCAATGGAAGGTTGGAAAAAAAGACCGGCGCCGGCCGGTTTCGGAGCCATATATTCGAGTTGGTCTCCAAGAAAAGAATATGCAGGCACTTATGATCAAGCGTGGAAGAACGAACGCATGCCGTTGTGGCCAAAGGATTTTGATATCCGGTATCACCAATCAGCACCCACTGATCAAATAAGTCCCAAGCCACTTCGCGGAGCAGAATGGGTCATTTTGGAAAATCTCACACCAGAGCTGAGCTGCTCATTCAGGTTGCCGCAAGTATTTATTACAATCGATACGCAAATAAAGGACACGTGGATTCGACAAAACATCCAGTTGGATAGAGTCATTATCGAACCTGATGATCAAAAATTGATTATGGTATGGCGATCGAGTCTCAATTGCAGATCCAATGCAAGAGCGATTGAAAAATCAATTATTGACACCAAACCAGTTTTGACCCGGAAATAAAGATGGAATCAAAAACAGGCTTGGAAATAGTCGGGATGGGAGGCAGCACGTCGATCGGTACTTGTTTACCCTCCATTCGCGCCGCAGTGGGTAGCGAGATAAACTGTTTTGCTTCAAGTGATTATCTCAGACGCCGGCAAAACGGCAAATCGATGATTTTGGCTACGATGGAGCTTCTCGATCCATTTGCACCAGTTGAAGAAAGGATAAAATCTTTAACCCGACAATCCGTGCAAGCGACGCTTCTACCCTGGTCGGATATTGCACAAAAAACCGGTATGCAGGAGTATAGATTTCCGGTTTTCTTATCAGTACCGTCAATCAAACCGGGATTTGACGCGAACGCACAAATACGACTTTGTCGTGATATCATCGACGCATTACCAATCCAGGTCGACAAATCCAAATGCACCATGCTCAACACAGGTCACGAAAGTGCCATCACCACATTGTTGTATGCGGATGATCTCATGAATAAAAAATCTCTACCGGCTTGTTTGATAGGCGGCGTCGAAAGCTATATCAACATTGAAACCCTCAATTGGCTGGACGCACAAGGGAGACTCAAGGGAGATGAGCACAAAGAAGGAATCATTCCCGGAGAAGCGTCGGGTTTCTTGTTGTTGTGCAGAAAAGATTTTGTGCGTAAGCATCGGCTCGATACTTATGCAGAGATCGTCGGCATAGCCAGAACATGTGAGCCCGCACCTTGGTACGTAAACAAACCGACAACCGGACAAGGATTGACCAAAGCCCTACAAGAGATTTTCAATAACCCGAAGCTCAGGACAAAAAAAGCCGAAGTAACCTATTGTGATATGAACGGAGAGAGTTGGCGCGCCGACGAGTGGTCATATGCATATTTAAGAACCGTTCGACATCATGGGGAGCCTTTGGACCTCAGGCACCCTGCGGATTGCTGGGGCGATATCGGTGCAGCCAGCGGAACAATGCTCATCATCCTGGCTGTATATGACTTGTTTTGCGAACAGACAAACAACCAACGGGCCCTCATATGGACCGCATCCGATACAAGTCCATTCCGATCCGCATGCATTGTCGAAACCTGATTGATGGATAGACACCTCTTTTTGAGATCACAACAAAGACGAAAAAATGATTGAATATGATCCATACTTTGTGTAAAAAAGGTATATATTCTGGCGCATATTCGATTTATTGGATACCACCTTAGAAAGGCGACGACACATGGTGCCGACTGTCATGGCAAACAACCTGACGGTGGTTCATAAAAAGAGTGACGGTATTGCCATCTGCTCAATGCCTGATGTATGCAAAACCCCGACGCCCAGCGGACCCGTACCCATACCTTACCCCAACCTGGCCATGTCGAAGGATTTGGTCAAGGGGAGCAAAACCGTCAAGGTAGATGGACAGCCGGTTGCATTGAAGGATTCTGAATTTGCGACCAGCACCGGCGACGAAGCCGGATCCGTGGGAGGAATTGCATCTGGAGTAACGAAGGGAAAAGCCAAATTTATCAACTACAGCATGGATATCAAGTTTGAGGGTAAAAACGTCGCGCGACTTACCGATCCCATGACAATGAACGGCAATGGACCCAATACATCCACAGTTGCCGAAATTCAGGGCAATCAATTGCCTCCTATCGACGATTTGAAAGACATCTTGTGCAAAGCGTTTTGTTGGTGTGACGCGGGAAACCGGGGAAAAGATTTTGTAGAAAAAAAGACCATTAACGTTCCTCCGGGCTTACTGTACACGTAAGGATTTGAGACCCCATGGCAACCTCAAAGGAAAAATGTTTTCAGGATGCTTTGGATAAGTACCAAGACATGACCGGGAAAGACCTGGGTATCGAGCATATGCGGGATTGGATCAAGGACGCCAACGGAGAATGGGCACCCGCGACCTTTGGGGACCATTTTATGAAACTCGTCAACAGCATAAAAAAAACATTGCGCATCAACAAAGGTCTGCAACCACCAAGAGCACCAGGCGCACCCAATCCAGTGCAATGGCGCACTCCGGATATGACCATATCAGGAGCGGATGGAAGAAAAATGGTAGTGGATACAAAGTTTACCGACTCGAAAGGCAACATCGACCCCTGGGGCAAAAATAAGGGAATGAGCGGTTCGACCCAAAAACCTGATTACAACGAAATTAATACCCAACAAAACCCCGGACGGGATGATGTCGAGGATCTGGCCATCGATAAAGACAATTGTGATTGCAAGGGAAAAAACCAACCAAAGAAAGTAGAGGTAGTCGAATACGTCCGCAGCCCGTCTTTTGTGCCTGGACAGGAAACCATGCCGTTTTTCGTGTGGCCTGCGCCGGGAGCCATCCCGGTGTTGCCTCCGGTCACGGTCCCGACCCCTGGATGGGTTCCTGTACCCATACACATATTTTAAGAGGTCTGCACAGTGACCATGTCCAAACAAACAGATTTGACAAACCATCGGCTCACGATTGATGGAGTCGTGGCGGTCGAACCTTGCATGCAAATGACGCTTTATCTTTTTGACACCAACAACGACGGGATTTTAGATTTCTACCACCGCTGCATGGAAGCGTTAGGCGGTTTGATAACGCATTACCAGGCCGAAAATATGAAAAAGAGAGCCAAGCTGAACCAGCGTGCTCTCACCATGATTCCAACCTGGGTAAAGCATCCCAAGTTTGACAAAGTATACTACCTTGAGTTTTATGGATGCGATTACGAACAAGGAATTACAGCAGCCAATATTGTATTCCATCTCATGTTCCATGAACCCGAATTGTTCACACCTGAAAACGAGAAAATCAGAATAGAAAACACGAAACAATTGGCCGCTCAAGATTGGCAGATAGGACCCTGGACCTCTCAACTGAGGGTTACCCTGCCATTGGATCACCCATTGTCAGAGCCCGAAAGGTTTCTTTCTTGGATCAAAGAATTCTATAGCGTACAAACCGGACCGTTTCACTCGGCTACGTGTGGTTTCGGCTTCAATTTTCTTAGTGAGGCGTCCCAAGGCAGCATCCTGGGTCCCATGCAACAATGGTTGTGCTCTCATTGCCTGCGATACCCGGGGTATGACTGTGAGATATCGAGCGTGATCACCAAACTTTGGCGGTATGCACTTGATATACACCCACTTGCGCTACCTTTGATCAAACGAGTCAACTGGTTGAGCATGCTCAACGACACCTCGCTCAAGGCATTGGGCGGCCGAAAAGGATTGAAGGAAACGCTTATGAACGACGCTTCCATCCAAGTCGATGATCTTGCCCGGGGCGTATTGATAAAAGCGGGTAAAGCGCCGCAGATCGGCGATGTCGGCAAGGGAGATATCATACCGATCTTTTGCACCGTGGCCAAAGCATTGCGGCCTCTGCGCTACGATGGAAATTTTGCAGGACTGGGACGTGGATTTTCAGACGATGCTGCGGCCGAGTGGCTCGATGCATTTGATAAGGAATACGATTAGGGCACAAGCATGGGTTGTCGCTGAATACATCATGGTATCAACGGAAAAGCACCATTGGGTTTATTGTGCCGATCCATCGGTTTTATGTCATCGCCCACAGGAAACAGCCGGGAGAGGCGGAGATTGTGGAAATGCCGGACGGAGTCAGCTTTGCTGTATTGGACACAGACGCGCAGGAATTGTTTGTGTCGGTGGTGGCAGACGAGGTTTTGTTATTCGAACCCAACGCCGAACACATTCCACCCAAGGATCCGGACGCTGTTTTCTCCGACCCGATGGAAATTTTTATCGAGGCTGTCAATCTCGGTATGTTTTGCGGCGCAACCCTGGAACCAAGCTTATCCAAGGGAAGCATCATCAAAAAAAAAGTCGAGCTTGAAAAAAGAAAACAATCTTGGATGATTTCCCTACAAGGTGTCGATCGAGGAGTATTTCTGATCCTCCTCAACATGCTGCGAGCCAGACTACCCACGGAATTGATTATCAGAACCGAGCGCACTCGCAAATCCATATTCTCTTCATCCCGACTGGATCCGAATACATTACGGTATCCGGGTATTTTCGGCCCCGAACCCCTTCAATTGAAATGGGAGGAACCGGTATCATCCTGTGACCGATCTGTTCACATGGTGTTCACAACCGAACCTGACGACATAACCATACAGACCGTCTATGCGGGCTTCACCGTATGGACACATCTGTTGTTGCTGGGAGCCTATCCGGATACCGGCATGCCTCCAAGAAAATCCGGAGCTTTTCCGAACCCTGTATTTATGTATGACGCTTACACAATTGATCAATCTTTTCAGGAGGCCTTTCTTTGCCACGAAGACGCCTTCAATGCGATTATCAATTGGGCGCACATCATGCATACAGCTTGTCCCATCGATGTATTGAACATACGATAAAGGTGGCAAGATGCCGGTGCTCGCAAGCGTTTTAGCCCAACATGCCGATGAGGCTCCGTTTTTATGGTTGTTGCGTGATCAACTCACCCGGATGCCGGGTGTCGGCTTATACGATTTGGTCAAAGTCGACCGCAGGTTGCGACATAATCTTGACGGGCTTCATCTGGCGGGTCAAAAGGGACTCGATGCATGCCTGGAAGCCTTGGAGACAGGGGAAGCGGGTGAATGCTTTACAGCGTTTGCCGTACTGCTCGATCACGATGATCAATCAAAGCTCTTCACATTGATCGACCTAGTATACGAAGATCCTGAACGCAGTCGGGCAATTTCCTCGGCTTTGGCTTGGATATCATTTGATAAGGTAAAATCCTTTCTGCAAAAACTGATCATGTCCGAAGATCTAAATTTATCTCGTCTCGGCTTATCCGGGTTTGCGCTACACCGAAAGGATCCCGGACAGCAACTCAATACCTTGGCGGCAAGAGAAACAAGTCCTGGATTGGCGCGCGTGCTCAAAGCATCCGGAGAGTTGGGCCGTATGGACATGTTGCCGATTTTACAGAATCATATTTCAGATCAGAATGATGCGTGTCGTTTTTGGGCGGCCTGGTCTTCGGCCGTATTGGGAGACGAACATGCATGCAACCAGTTGAAGTACTTTGTGGAACAATCTCAAAAGCACACGGATTTGGCAATTCGAACGTTGTTTTTGCGCGCAAATCCTATCGAAGCCCGTGAATACCAAAAGAATTTGCGTAATAACAATGCCACACAAAGATCGGCAGTTATGGCGGCAGGTGTAATGGGTGATCCGACTTTGATCCCATGGTTGATAGATAAGACCCAAGAACCAGAGCTTGCAAGAACAGCCGCTGCAGCAATATCCACCATCACAGGCTTGGATCCTTCCAAAGAAAAATGCGAGGGCCAATGTCCGGAAGGCTTTTCAACCGGACCAAGCGAGGATCCAAATGATGACGACGTCTCACTCGATCCGGATGAGCACCTACCTTGGCCGGATACAAAATCGATGCATGCTTGGTGGATGCGAAACAAATCAAAATATAGAGGCAATGTACGTTATCTGTTAGGTCGACCTTTTTCGGCCGAACATTTTATAAACGTATTGCTGCAGGCGGATCAGCACCAGCGTTCAATCGCCGTCTTGACACACGGAATGAACAATCCCGGACAACCATTATTTGAAATCCGCGCGCCTGGGTTTTACCAGTATCATTTATTACGAAACACGCAATAAGAAATTTATCGATGATTTGAAACAACACATTTCTCCCTACCGATCTTGGTCTTGCTTACATAAAAAACGATGGTATCGCTATCGGCATCGACTCGCCAGTTGCATAAAATGCCGTCATCCTGGATAGATTCTATCCAGGATCCATTGTTAAAATTATAGATTCCGGCTTAAAGCATGCCAGAATGACATTGTTTCCAAAAGCCACAAAAAGTTAAATCCCGGCTCAATCAA
>JBFFBT010000150.1:0-14186 GCA_041560255.1 Myxococcota bacterium
ACCCCAACGTTGCATATAACGATGTATTGAGAGCGCACGAAATTATCTGACTACAACAAAATGTGTGCATATATTTGATTGAGCCGGGATTTAACTTTTTGTGGCTTTTGGAAACAATGTCATTCTGGCATGCTTTAAGCCAGAATATATAATTTTAACAATGGATCCTGGATAGAATCTATCCAGGATGACGGCATTTTATGCAACTGGCGAGTACACCTGGTATAGGGCGTCTGCGTATTACTCTTAAGAGTCATTCGAAAGAGCACCCAAACATAACTCAAATCTTGAAATGGATCGATGGAATTCAGAGACTAAAAAAGTGTTTCATTATCAACACAATTAAAAAAATATTCCTCTAAATACAAAAATACACTCTTAAGGGTGATGACGAAATCTGGTTGTCTAGTTAAAGCTTTCCCGAAACCAATACTTCTGATGTTTCTCGCAAGACTGAGAGATTTATATGCGAATTATCAATGGTTGTCGTTCACCTCCAGCATTGTGAACAAGCAAATCCATCCCTTTGGGGAAATTGATAGGAAACAATTCCCCATAGTTTGAAAGGCGGATCTCTCTGATTGAGATCACACATTAGGAGGGTCAGGAGATGATGCGTAGATCTGGATACATGTTTTCCAGTTGTTGGTAGGAGTTGTTGCCCTAGTGCCGAGAATCTACGAATTTCCCGACAGGTATGATTTGTCATTGAACCCCAAGGAGGAGCAATATGGTGGCCAACTGGAAAGCACGTTGGATATTGAAATCACTGATAGGTATCTTGTCCTGTATGTTGGGCATGACTGGCTGTGGCCCCACGGACTTTGAAACTCAAAAAAGGATCCAACCTACGATTTTTGGGGTGGATACCGATCCTTCACTCGAAGTTGTTCTTTATGGAGACTCTTATTACCAATTGATCAAAAACGGAGAATGGATGGGTGGACCACTTCCCCAAAAGCATAAGATCCATTTCCGTTTTGGTTCTTTTGATCCCCAGGTTCAGAGTTATGCATCCAACCTACCAAAAGCCTTGGCTGTAACCCCAGGTGATAAGACCAATCTTTACATTGTGCAGTTTTATACTCTAGCTCTCGAACCCTTTCAGAAAAAGCTTTTCAACCTCGGATCCCTGGTACATACATCCCTACATGACAATGCCGTGATTGCCCTAATGGACTATGCTACACGCATGCTAGTACAACAACTTCCATTCGTTCGAGCGGTGGTTCCATATCATGCAGCTTATAAGCTGGAAGAAGTGCTTCAAGAGCGACTTTCTGCAAAGATTCAAGGAAATTACCAAGATGTACAGCCTCCCCGACAGTATTCGATCTTGGTATTTGGAGACCCCATAGCGCAGTCAGTCGTAGCGGATCAGATTGTCCAAATGGGAGCCAAAGTGGATATGTTTTCCCGGGGAATTCGGATGCTGGCCACTTTGGATGACGATCAACTTTGGCAGCTCGCTCAATCCAACGAGGTCATGTTTATAGATACAAATACAGAAACCGGAGAGGACATGGACCATGTGCGTGAGCTCGAGGGTGCAAACTACCTCGAGACTGTTGCAAACTACACCGGCCAAGGAGTCAGAGGTCAGGTGTTTGACGATGGACTTCGAGCCGGCCATCAGGATTTTCAAGCCAATCCTCCTCTTTTTCATCAGGTCAACAACCCAAATGATTTCGATCATGGTACTCCTTGTTATGGAATCGTATTTGGATCCGGTGCAGGCAATTCGAAAGCCCGAGGTATTCTCCCCGATGCACAAAAACCTCTTTTTGCCTCACGCTATAAAGAGCTGAAAGAATATGGTGGAAGAACCGATCGCTACACCCATACCTCTGAGTTGGTGAATCCCATGGGAGCCTTCCGGGGTGTTTTTCAGACCTCCAGTTGGGGTCACACCCAAACCACATCATATACAACGGTATCCGCTGATCTTGATAAAATCATTTTTGATCTGGACTTATTGGTTACCCAATCCCAAAGCAATGAAGGCAGTCGGAGTTCGCGACCAGAAGCCTGGGCCAAAAATGTTGTGGCAGTCGGTGGTATCAGCGGTGGAGATACATTGACAAGAAGCGATGACAAATGGACCAGTGCCAGTATCGGTCCTGCTTCTGATGGTCGAATTAAGCCGGATCTGTCCAATTTTTACGGATACCTGTATACCACAGATGATATCGGTGATGCCGGATACGCCAACTTTGGTGGAACCAGCGGTGCCACTCCGGCAACCGCCGGTCATTTTGGTTTACTTTTCCAGATGTGGGCCGATGGCGTGTTTGACGGCGGGCCAGGCAAAAATCGTGATGTGTTTGATTCTCGTTGTCACTCCACGACTGCCAAGGCGCTCATGATCAACATGGCGTATCAATACACGTTTTCAGGAACCAGCCACAACCTGACCCGCGTTCATCAGGGTTGGGGTTTTCCAGATTTGAAAAATCTGTATGACATGGCCGAAAAGCACAATTGGTCGCTGCCCATTCTTGTTGACGAATCCAAGCCAATCCAAGCGACAGAGGTTCACAATTACTCCGTTTATGCTACTGGGTCCGGACCACTCAAAGCAACTATGGTGTTTTTGGATCCCCCAGCGGTGCCCAATGCTTCCAAGCATGCGGTTAATGATTTAACCCTTAAAGTCACAAGCCCTTCCGGTACGATATATTGGGGCAACAATGGACTGAATGCGGGCAATTGGTCCACTCCTGGTGGTGCTGCCAACACGTTGGATACAGTTGAGAATGTATTCATCCAAACCGCGGAAGCAGGGCAATGGATCGTTCAGGTATCCGGTGATGATATATCGCAAGACACTCACAAGGAAACAACTGCTATTGATGCAGATTATGCCCTTGTAGTATCCGGCGATGTGTCCGTAGGACCCAGCCCCACCCCAACTCCTGAGCCGACCCCGGGTCCAACTCCTGAGCCGACCCCGAGTCCAACTCCTGAGCCGACCCCGAGTCCAACTCCTGAGCCGACCCCGAGTCCAACTCCTGAGCCGACCCCGGATCCCAAATCATGTGTAGGTTACTGTGGTGCTAAGACTCCAGGAGGATGTTGGTGCGATGATTTGTGTGCAAAATATAATGATTGTTGTGCAGACAAAATCAAAGTTTGTGACAATCCGCAGCCAACCCCTGAGCCAACCCCTGAGCCAACTCCAACCCCAACGCCGGAGCCAACCCCAACTCCGAATCCCAGTTCATGCACAGGTTACTGTGGTGCTAAGACTCCAGGAGGGTGTTGGTGCGATGATCTATGTTCAAATTATGGAGATTGTTGCACAGACAAAGTTCAAGTCTGTGGTTAAATATACCCTCCTCCGATGTTGAATTCATTCCAGCGGCACCCTCGTTCTAGGCAACCAGGGGTATATTTGGACGAATTACTCGTGTTTGATAAAGATAGACAGATATGTGTATTCGCTGTCATTTTGCATCGGGGTCTCAAGGTGTGTTTTTCGGGTTAGCGAAAACCCAGACATCTCCATGATGGGTTTCCACTTTCGGAAAATAAACAATCAAGCCAGGGGATTGATGGGCTTGTGCTTGATAGGGTTGCACAAAATGCGTGGCGGGTAGATCCACATGCCAGCAAGCGTCATCATGATAGCCGAAAGGTGATTTTCCGGCTCGAATCTCCAATCTGTCCGGTAGGTTACCGCTACCCGCGCCCATTTCTCCGTGTAGCAGATCGTTGAGACCGTCGCCGGTAAAATCTTGATCGAATGTCGGATAAGGGCCCTGGAGCTCTTGGGCGGCCCTGAAATTGATGCCCAGGGTGGATTCTATTGTGAAATCCGGTTTCTTTTTCAGATTTCCGGAAGTCGAAGCCAGATGGACATCAAACTCGACATCCAACTTGCCTTTAAGCATCATACCAATCAAATTGCTGATACCCATCTCTACATGAGGTCGAATCAGATCGGCTTTTTTGTCTCCATTGACATCCGAAAACCGCACACTTCCTCCCCATCCCTCCCGTTTGTCCGACCAATCGGGATTTGATGGATATTGTCCTCCCGAGTCAGACACATACACACGTATCTCGCTTTTCATGTTGCTGATGCCTCCGATGGTTTTGTAGAAAACCACATCAGCTCGGTTATCCGCGTTAATATCCCCGCTGTCTCCCCTTACGATAAGTCCACGTTGGCTGTGTTCTTTGGGAAGGATGAGCTTGAAACTGCGGTGCAGATCGGGCAGAGAGGAAAACGATCCATCTTCTTTCGATCGGAAGACCGCCAGCTCGTCTTCTGAAAAGAACAGTAGATCGGCGCGATTGTCGGCGTTTTGATCTGCGACGATCCATCGTGGATACGTGAAACGAAATTGAGCGGTGTAGTTGATCATGGATCGAAAGTCGGAGGCGGACGTGTATAGGTTTAAAAGGTTGGGTACCCGAAGTGCTTGTAAAAATTTCCAACCTTCGGTCGGATCGAGGACATACAGTGCCAAAGGGCCGATGGGCACGCTGGGGATTAAGATCCCTTGGGAATATCGGCCATCCAACTTGATGAGCATGGAAAACTGAGGGATGATTTCCCTATGGGGAAAAGCCGCTATGGTCATGAGCTTGATCATTTGGTCGGCTTGGTGCAAGAGACGTCCTTGGGCAAGTCCGGGATGCACCCAAATGCCGCTTGAAGTAAGCAACACCAAATCGGCGCGGTTATCGGGTTTTTGCACAAGCTTTCCATCCGAGTAACCAGCCACATCTCCCACGTCGAATGCTACTGTATTTTGGTTGAAACCAAGTACTTGAGAGGGTTTGGCTTCCACCCCTCCCGAGGTGTGCCGAAATATGGACACTCGATTTCGGGTCCAGGGTGGATAACCCTGACGCCAGAAAACCAAGATGTCTTTTCTCCCGTCCCCATCGATATCTGCGGGTACGACTGATTCGACCCGACCTGCGACCCTGAGGGTTGTTTTGATGAACTGAAGACGCGTCCCATCGCCGCGGGTAGGATGTATGAATGCCATAGACGACCACACTGCAAAAATACATGCGATATAGCGGTGCATAAAATTCCTCTCGATCATGGAAACGGCCCGTTTGTAAAGCTTGTATAGCCTCCGCCGATTCCGGCGGTTGTTAACATTGCATTGACTTGATGGCCTTCGTCAAGTCTGCTAACTCTATCTGTTGTTGGTAGTCATTCAGGGGAGTATCTTCCCTAAACGATTGCGGTTGTCGAGTCGGTTGGTTGAAAAAGGTGAAAGGAGCATCACGTGAGCCCGGAAGAAACCAGAGAAGCTTTGCTAAAGCGCAAGTCAGAAATCGGGTTGCTTTGCCCCGCGCTTTTGGATGTATTGGGCGACAAACCCGAAATTGATCATTTGTTCCAAAAGTTGTACGCCTCCGGGTTGGATGGAGTCATCCCGAAGTACCTGAAAAATGCATCCAAGCAAGTACTTGGGCAATTTTTTCGAGAGGTCGCCAAGATTGATTTCGAACGGGTTCAAAGGCATCGATCTTTGTTGGATGACCCGGCGAAGCTTTCTCTTTCTTCGAATCAGGTCGATCCGGTAGAGCTTGTGACCCTCGAAGAACAGGCAAATCGTTGCAGTGAAGACGTTGCAGCGGGCCAAGCTTCTTTGGCGCGCGGTGAATGGGCCGGGTTGGCTTTCGCCGGTGGGGCCGGAACAAGGTTTTTCTCTTCATTAGGTTTCTTGAAAGATGCTTTACGCGTGCCCAACGAAGTAATTTCCAGGCGCCGAATGGATATGTCAATGCCCAAAGGGGCTTTTCCCATATCTCCGGTCTTGGGTTTGAGCTTTTTGGAAATATTTATCGCCGAGGCGTTGGCAGCAAGTCTACGGTATCGAAAGTTGGCCAGAGTGTTGTTGATGACCAGCTCGAACACCCATGATCAAACAAAACGGTTTTTATCCGGCAAGAGCTTGTGGGGCTATCCAAAGGATGGATGGTTTGCCTTTCCTCAGGCCGAGGAGCCCAGATTGGATGCAGAAAAGGATTTGATCGTGGCTGACGAACAAGGAAATCTGTGTTGGACCGGAGATGGACACGGAGGTGTTTATCGGGCGCTGGTGAAAAAGAACGTCGATAACCAATCTTGGCTGGAAAAAATGCATAACTTGGGTGTGCGGCACCTGGTCATGCATAATGTGGACAACCCGGCTGCCCGGCCTTTGGATCCGCAGCGGATCGGGTTTCACCTTAGGGAAGATGCATTGTTTACCATGTCGGCGGTAAGAAAAATCGATCCAGATGAGAAAGTCGGATTGCTGATGCAACATCGAGAGACCGGCAGGCTCGAAGTTGTGGAGTACAATGAGTTGGATCATACGATTGCCGGGTTGCGGAATCCCCGAACGGGAAGATTGCTGCATGAGGCCGGTAACATCAATACGCATTTGGTTGCCCTCGAAGCGGTTCGGCCGGATATCGAACCTACGATTTACAGGGATAAAAAGGTCAACTCTCGGATAGGCGAGGTGTCCGCAAGCTCAATGGAGATGTTGAGCCAACATATCACCCGACTTTTGGATTCAGGCAGGGTGCGGGCTTACGAAGTAGATCGCAGCAAGTTTTTCATGCCCACGAAAAATGTGAGCGGCTCAGACTCGATTGAGTCCACCACCAGGATGATGGCCCGTGGATTTGCAGAAAAGCTCTTGGATGCGGGCGCAATTGTAGATCCTGAGGCCCTTTGCGATTTGCATCCGGCTTGCGGAGAGCAGGGCGAGGATCTTGCCCGGTCGGGATTGGGTGTCGGATGGAGACTGGAATCCGGGACCCGGTTGTATCTGTGTATCCATCAGGAACCTCAAGCGAGCAATCCGGTAAGTGAAGGAAATTTACACCTAGAACCAGATAGCACGTTGATTCTCAATGCCGACTACCCCTACGGACAGGTGATGATGGATGGGGACTATGCGGTTTCTGCTGATGCTTCTACTGCCTGCAATGTACACATTGGGGAGGGTGTCGTGATTGCGAAAGGTGTACGAGCGGTTTTTCGATTGTCTCCAGGATCGCGTTTGAAGATACCCACCCGGAGGGTTATTTCAAAGGACATGGAAATCCACTTGCGGCCCGGGGAGTCGATTGAGCTTTAACCGCTTTTTTGCTGATTTGTCGATATTTCGCGGGGGGTATACAAAGCCAACGAAATGTCAATGACCGGATTGTGCTCGGGTCTTCGGGGTCTTTTTTAAAGTAGTTGCGCCTGTGACCACGACGAGCGCCCGGATTTTATCGAAGCTTTTTTTCCCGATGCCCTTTACTTTGATGAGATCGCCGGGTTTTTTAAACGGATGCTTCTTGCGGTGTTGTACAATGGCGTTCGCTTTGGTTGGTCCGATGGTGGGCAACAGTTGCAGTTGGGCCAAAGTGGCTTCGTTGATGTTGACTACGCCTATGATCTCGGTGGGTTTTTGCTTTGCGGTTGACGCGGAGAGCCAAGAAAAGGTACAGGCCGCACCGAGCAGCCAGGGGATCGATAGTCTCAATAAAGTATGCATTTTCATATCCTTTCTATTCGTTTTCCGGGTTTCTTTCTCGGATGTGTAGTTTCCCATTGAGGGGCAAAGCATCCAGACGTACGTTGATGGAATGATCCTTGTTGGTAAACGCTATCCCAATCTTTACCCATGCGGGCTTTTCCATGCCGGTTTTTTCGACAATCGTATACACGAACATGGGCTTGACGCCTTCTGCCACGAGTTCCTCCTTTCGGTTGTTGACGAAGATCTACGCGCCCGACCCGGGCTCGGGTCGAGATCTTCGGTTTTGGGACGTGTATGCAAATCATGTACCATAAGAAATAATGCCGTGATCATTCAATTCGGAGGTTGTGATAAGGTAAACGTATCTGATTGTATCATATAGTAAATATTCTTGATATGGCGTCTTGTTACGTACGTGGAGTCGGATTTGCGTGAGCATACATTTTGTATACAACCCGTTCATATATGAGCACCGGTCTTCGTTGGTGCACCATAACGATCATAGTAGGCGTTCATCCGGAGGCAGTACCTACGCATTCGATTTCTGCGGAACTCGCGGACTTACAAGCAATCGAGCCCAAATTGCTTGTAAACCCTGCTCAGGCAGGTTTTCGAAATCTCATGCGCCGGCGCTACCCTCGGATGAACGCTTACATCCTATCCGGTTTTCTCCTTGACGAAGCGTTCATAAAGTGTTTTCCTTTCAAGTAAGTTCAAATTTCTAAACATGTATCTATCACCAAAAAAGGGGAGGCGACCATGGAGTCCGCGCGAGGAAGAGTGATTTCCAAACGAGTATTTGACGAGATCAAATCGCACTTGATCAAGCAGGTCGAAAAAGGATTTGAGTTTTTCGATCACAAAGAAGTAGCAGGTTGGTTCATGGGTACCCGAGGTGAGAACATCACCGAGGTCTCAGGCATTATCACCTCCGCGTTGGTGGACATGTTGATATCCAGGAGGGAACTGTTTCCCAAGGATCCCAATTATATTACCGAAGATGTCAAGAGCTCTGTGGGTTACAAGAGAGGTATTCAATCGGTGATTGATCAATCTCAACATCTGTTGAGACTGCTGAATAAATACTCCCTGCCCATGTACAGTCTCAGATACCAAGGTCATATGACTTGGGATATCACGCTTCCTTCCATGGTTGGTTATTTTGCCGCGATGCTGCAAAATCAAAATAATGTAACTCCCCAGGCTTCTCCTGCAACCACGGTATTGGAGTTGCTGGTTTGCAACGATATCGCCAATATGGCTGGTTTCACAATTCAACCCATAGATGACGACAGTGGGGATAAGGATACAATCTATGCCTGGTCACACTTGTCCTGTGATGGCACGGTTGCCAATATTGAGAGTATGTGGGCGGCTCGGGAGCTCAAGTTTTTTCCTTTGGGAATCAAATATGCACTGAACAAGGGCCAATATCTGGAAGATCTGGTAGATACGTTGAAGATTCCGGGAGAGGATAGGTTATACCGGGATGCGACCGCCTGGGAGTTGTTGAATCTCAGGCAGGATCAGATTTTGGATTTGCCCGAACAGATTTGTGAACAGAAACAGCGCACCGGCCCTCAGACAACCATATCGGATGTATGGAAGAATCTTACTGATGGATATTCACTCAATGCTCGAGGGATCAACTTTTTTGAAAGTCAATACTTGGAAAAAGAATACATTTGTCCGCCGTGTGTGATTGTCCCCTCCACCAAACATTATTCTTGGATTAAAGCGGCTTCCCTGCTTGGTATCGGGCACGGACAAAAGGGACTCAAAGAAAAAGAATTGGTCAACATCGACGTGATCAAAAATGACGGTTTGATCAATGTATATGTGGATCCTGAGGGCAAGGTGAAGACTGATTTGTTGAACGGTGTCTTGCGTACTTGTAAGGAGAACAAGAAACCTGTGGTCATGGTTGTGGGAGTCATGGGTACGACCGAAGAAGGAGCGGTGGACCCGTTGGAGAAGATCCTACAGCAAAGAGAGCAGTTTCGTAATGATGCAACCGGGAGCTTCGAGTATGTGATCCATGCCGACGCGGCCTGGGGAGGCTATTTCTTGAGTTGTTTCAGAAAGCCTTTCGAAATGGAAAAGCAGGACAAAGGTGATAGGTTCGAGAACCAACACAACTGGTTCAGGGATTCCGTCTACACCAGTATGACCAAGATACCCGAGTGCGACAGTGTGACCATCGATCCGCATAAAATGGGTTATATTCCCTACCCAGCGGGGACTTTGACATACAAAAATGGAAAGATCGTCAATCTGTTGACATTTAGTGCCCCGTATATCAGCTCGGGTCACTCTGGTTCGGGATCTGGAGGTTCGGGCATCAACACCCGCAACATTGGAGAATGCGGCATCGAGGGATCAAAGTCCGGAGCCGCGGCGGCATGCGTCTATTTGAGCCACATGGTTATCCGTCCGGATAGGCGTGGACACGGCAAGATAGTCAATCAGAGCATGCTGAACTCCAAGCTTTTTTATTTGTATCTTGGTTCGCTGAAACACAAGCACCCAAAAGATAAATTTGAAGTGGTCATGTTCAACGAGCCCGAGACCGATCTCGCAGCGTATCAAAAATTGTTATGGGAAAGTGATCTGAATACTGAAGACGGATCCAATCAGTTGTTCGAGGTGTTGAAAAACATAGCTGGCGATCAGAATATCATTGACTATATTTTTGTAGATAAAAAAGATCGCTCCAGCGTACGAACCCAAGAGTTGAACAATCGGGTGTTCGAAAAGCTTACGCTCGAGCCGGGACAGCCGGTTGAAGAGCAGGATATTTTTGTATCCAAGACGACTTTCCATCGCAATGAATATGGAGACGATTTTATGAACACCCTGGCCCGGAGGGTATATCAAGGCTGTGAGGATCCCAACAATATTGAACAGATTCCGTGTATCCGCTCAGTAATCATGGATCCCTGGGCGATTTTCACACATGCCGGAAAGCGCCACAATTTCTTCGTAGAAATATTCATTCCAAGATTGAGGGAAGTAGTCAACGGTTTATGTAAAAAATAAAGCGAATCGTCCGGCTACAAGCTGAAGCTGCATACCAATCCGGTTTCATGATAGCTGGAAATCTTTGATTGTCCCGTCCAAAGAGGCACTCTGTAGATGCCCGATGCACCGTGTAGCCAAATCCAGAGGCGTTCACTTATGGGTAATCCAATTTTGGCCGTAAAACCCGAGCCTAGCTGTAGTGCATTGCGGTTGTTTTCGACGATGCCGGATATGTCTTCGATTTCTTGGGCATGTTCTCTTTTGATTTTTTGATGAAGCAGGCTCGATCGGATCTCGAATCCGAGATCGATTGTCAACATCCACCAAGGTATTCTATATCCCCCGATCAGATGAAGGCCGAGTTGCCAGTGGTCGATGTCCATGTAAAGAGTCTGAAAAGAGTTTCGGGCTCCAGTTAAAATCAGTCCGGCGAACCAACTGCCAAGCTCCCTTTCTATCGATAACACCAGGTGATGCATCCAGCCGATCCCCTGCAGTGAGCCATTTGAGAGACTATAGCCCATACCCACATGCCATGGACGAAGCAATATGGGTTCATTTCCGCGCAATTTGACTGCCTGTCTGGGAAGGCGGAGGAATTGATCCGGGTGTATGTTCTTCTGACCACCGAAATGTAGATGTACATCACATGCATAGGCCCAATCACCCTCGGGTCGAACCACGCGATACCAGCCGGGCTGAACCGCGATTTTGAGTTGTGATCCTTGTATTTTGCCTACTTCCGCCACCAAATGGTTGCTTCTATCTGCGATCCAAAATGTTCCGGACAACTGTTTGTCCAGTAGAATGGATGCTCCCATTTTTGAAGGTTGGGTGAATGTCCATTCACCAAAACCCTGAAACCGAAATTCATAGCTCGGTCTTTGCGGAGTGGAGCTTTTTCGCACGGCGTGTGCGTTGGTGGTGCGAAATGCATACGAATAGGCCTCGGTCAACGATATTTTCCCGTTGTCATCATAATCCGCAGCTCCTCGCAGCGCCGTCATCAAATGATGGGAAAACAAGGCACCGCGTAGATATGTCCATTCCTGGGCGCGTTCTCCCGGACCTGCAGATGTAATGAATACTTCTCCCTCGACTCGTACACTTTTGTCGATGGCGACCGGGACCTCGGCCACCGGCCGGCCCCCTTTGGTTTTTTGACTCAAGGCCGTCCGGCAGGCATCCACGATTACCAATCGGAATCTTGCGGGCATGCGATCCAAAACATTACGCAACTCGGTGATCATCAATCGGGTTCCGTTGAGATGTAGAGAGCTTTCATCCGCATGAGACGATATGTAGACAATGACACTGGTGTTTTTGCCGGGATGCTCATGCAGCCTTCCGGTAGTCTCGATGAGGGCATTGAGGACGTCGTGAGCCTTTTTTCCAATCAGCAGATAAGCCCGATCTGGATCAACGGAGCCGATGTCGAGCAGCAGCTCGTGAAATCGCTTTGCATCCTCCTCGGCATAGTCGAGGGGTTGTTCATGTGAAAGACCGATGTTGTTGCCCACCACCACCGCGAGTCGTATCTCTGAGGCGGGCTGGGATGTGTTTACTGCGCTGAGCAGATACAGCGTGAAATGAAGCATCGACAACATCAGATCGGTACCTTTTGGATCACGGCAAGTACAATCCGGGCGTTCAAATCCAATGACATGATGTCTTGCAATCTACCCTTGGATTGACGATACGCTAGGTTCAGCGCATGCCGGATGGTTTTTTCGTCGATCGGATGGTTTGAGAAGATGAGCGCGATGAGCTCGTTTCCTATAAAAGCGTCCAACTTGATGGCTCCGGGCAATATGGTTTGATCTTCGCGGTATGGCAAAAAGGCGCTTTGGTTGCCCGGTTGAGGATAAAAGCGGGCAAATACTCCGCTATCATCCAGACTGGCGATGAATACGTATCCTTCATTAGGGAGTTTTACCGCAAATCTTATGATGTCATCGGGATGAAGTGGTTGGTCATCTGCATGCATGACCGCCGGCCTGCCGTTTCGGCTTACATACAAAGCAAGCGATAAATCGATGCCCGCGCCTTTATATCGGATGGTAGAGTCAGGCAGCTGGGTTTTTAGTATGAAAAAGAAAATTACCAGTGCCAGTATGCTGAGGACTCCCATAGCGACGGAAAACCGCAAGTCGATCTTGCGACCTACACCGATTTGAGGCTTTATGGGTTGATTCAGATGTCGGTGTATTGATTTGATGAATTCGTGTGAAGGACGAGCTTGTAGAAATTCATGACGCATTGTTTTCAACTTGTCTATCGCTTGTTTACATTGGTTGCATTGATTCAGGTGTTGGGAACATTGTTGAACCATTTCACTGGGGATGGCATGGGATTCAAACGCCAGGGCCTCGAGAAGCCAAATCGCCAAATGTGAGTCGCTTGGGTGGCTGTTTGTGGGTTTTGCCTGCTTGGATAGCATTTTATTTTCCTTGTTTCGAATAATCTTTTTTAAGTTTCTTGGCGATGTGGTGCATTTTTCGAAGCCTACGTTTTACTGTGGAGCTGGAGCAGCCGATGGCGGCAGATACTTCTTCCAGGGTCATTTCTTCCAGGTAATGCAGCACCACGACCTTTTGTATGCGCAAGGGTGCGTTGGTCATAATCTGTATCAGCCAGCTACGATCTTCACCTGAGATATTCGTGGATTGTTCGGATATGATGGTTTCGCAGCCATCATCTATCGAAACGTTATCCAACGATGGTTTTTCCTTGCGGATTTTGTCCAGGCACAAACGCTCGGCTATGCGCTTCAACCAGGCAAGCCTGGATCCACCGCGGTAGGTATGCCGGTATTTGACCACCCGCAGGAAAACCTCTTGGAGTATGTCGTCTGCGGCTGTGCGGTCGCGCAAGAGCTGCATACAGCGTCGATGAACCGCATAGCCAAACTCCTCATACATTGTTCGCACCGTTTCCAGATCAATGGAGTATTTCTGGATATCGTCCATGTTTCAATTACTCTTCATCGAGCACACAAGGCCAATCCAAAGGTGGGTCGATGATCGAAGGATCGAGACATTTTGTAAAAAAACCCCAATTGACCCGACACAATCCGGTAGAGCGCCAAATATCTTCCCATGATACCCATCGACCGGCTTGGCTGCATTTCAAAACGGCGTTTTCGGGTAGAGCGGTCAAGCTTTCTGTCCTACTGATGTGCTCAAGACACCATTCTCTTGCACCGCCTACACCGGGTTGGGTGGTCATCTCCACTTCGGTGGTCACAGGAGCGATATGCCTGGATACTGCCAGAGTGTTTCCGTAGTGATCCACTTTTTCGGTTTTCAGCCAAAGACTATATCCTTGTGGCAGATCGGCCAAAAGCTGGGTGTATGGTTGGCCGATGGTGTTTTCTAGATTGATATGCCCATTGAGATATATCAAGTAGAAGGATTTGCGGATCCTTTCTTGGTTGATTTCTTCAGGTATGTAGTCTTGAAAACCGGACATGGCCAACGGCAGCTCCGGTTCTTTGTCGGTTGTGCCGAAATCGTAGGTGCCATTGTGGTTTTCGTCCGCAAATGCCACCAAGGTGCCAAATGCGATGTTGCCTTCCCCGCCTTGTTGGGATAGATCGTAGTGAGCAATCGATGGTGGGAGCACGTAGATGGGTATTCGAAATTTGAGAGGAAATTCGGTCTCGAACTCGAT
>JBFFBT010000151.1:0-14131 GCA_041560255.1 Myxococcota bacterium
CAAGCCCGAAATGCATTCGGTTGCATTTGACCCTTCTCTTTTTTTGATTTATCGAATCAGATCTTCCGGCGATATCGGTCCCTATGCGTCCTCCACTCCCTACCCAAGCAATTGCACACGATACACTTAATCTCTAAGGAATGATCAATGTTTGCCCAAATTTTCAAAGAACATGGATATGACCATGTTTAAAACCAAAAACTTACCAACGATAGTGCGCAAAGGCCTTATTCGCTTCCGCCATTTTATGCGTATCTTCCCTCTTCTTGACAGAGCTTCCGCGATTGTTGGCTGCATCAATCAATTCGGCAGCCAATCTTTCCATCATGGTCTTCTCACCTCGGGATCGCGAATACGAAATCAACCAGCGCATCGCCAATGCATTCCTGCGCTGCGAACGTATCTCAACCGGAACCTGATATGTAGCTCCTCCGACCCTGCGCGCCTTGACCTCCAGAATGGGCTTCACATTGTCCATTGCCTTTTTAAAGACCTTTAGAGGCTCCTCGCGGGTTCTTTTCTGAATGACATCCATGGCCCCATAAAATATCCGTTCAGCCAAAGATTTTTTACCCTTGGTCATAAGATTGGATACGAATTTACTCACAGTCCGATCATGGAACTTCGGATCGGGACTTACAGGACGTTTCGGTACTTCACGACGGCGAGGCATGCTTCTTACACTCCTAAGCGAGGGCGTTTTCTACCGAACCCTCGGTTATTTTGGACGTTTGGTGCCGTATTTCGAACGGCCTCTCTTCCGACCTTGTACTCCAACCGAATCGAGCGTTCCCCGAATAATATGGTAACGCACACCAGGCAAATCCTTTACGCGGCCACCACGAATCAGCACAACCGAGTGCTCTTGCAGATTGTGGCCTACACCCGGGATGTAGCTTGTAACCTCATACCCGTTCGTCAGTCGAACCCTCGCAACCTTCCTCAAAGCGGAATTGGGTTTTTTGGGTGTCGTAGTGTACACACGCACACACACACCTCGTACCTGCGGGCATTTTTTCATCGCCGGCGCTTTGGTTCTGGATTTCACTTTTTCACGACTTCTTCGTACCAACTGATTTATTGAAGGCATCGAAAACCCTCTCACCTGCTTATATCCAAGCACATTCCGTAGATCGTCTCCTCGAAAAACGGAAGCTGGAGTTTAGGTCCGTACAAAAGATATGTCAAGGAAATTCTTACGTATTGCTTTCTTTGTCTTACAGGCTCAAAACCAATCATACTCCGAAAGCCCCCGTGGCAAATTCCGATGACATAATCAACAGTTCCCATACCTTATCTTCACAACGCAGAGGTAGCCGACGTGTCCTCTTCGGTCACAACCGCTCGCAATTCCTTTCGATTGCCACTGAGTTCAACATCGACGCTCATTTTTTTGTACTCGTTTCTTCCTGTTCCGGCGGGTATTAATCTTCCCATCACCACATTTTCCTTCAGGCCGGTCAAGTGGTCTATCTTGCCATGAATAGCCGCCTCGGTCAGAACCTTGGTTGTCTCTTGGAACGCGGATGCAGATATGAAGCTTTCCGAGGAAAGCGCTCCTTTGGTAATACCCAACAACATGGGTTCACCGATGGCTGGCTTCTTGCCTTCCCTCAAAACTCGATCGTTTTCCTCTTCAAAAGTATAACGATCCACTTGCTCGTCGACGAGGAAGTTCGTATCTCCGACATCCTTCACCCGGATTCTTCTCAGCATTTGTCGAACAATCACTTCTACATGTTTGTCGTTGATGCGCACACCTTGAAGCCGATAGACCTCTTGAATTTCATTCACCAAATACTTCGCGAGCTCTTTTTCACCCATGACCCGTAAGATATCATGTGGATTGGCGGATCCGTCCATCAAGGGTTCACCAGCCTTGATATGATCACCCTCATGCACGCTAATATGTTTACCTTTGACCACAAGATATTCTTTTTGCTCTCCAATTTCCGGTGTAATCACGACTCTTCGTTTGCCTTTCAGATCTTTGCCAAAAGACACCTCACCGTCGATCTCGCTGATCAAAGCCACATCTTTGGGTTTTCGAGCCTCGAACAACTCCGCCACACGTGGAAGACCACCGGTGATATCCTTGGTCTTCGTAGTTTCACGCGGAATTTTCGCCAACACATCTCCAGCCTCTATCTCCTGCCCTTCGTTGACCAAAATGTTGGCACCCACCGGCATAAGATAACGCGCCATAGCATTGCTGCCTGGCAACGTCTGGGTTCGTTTACGGTCCACCAAATCCTTAATGGATATTCTAGGACGGGCGTCTGGATCTTTCGACTCGGTAATGACCCGGCTTATCAAACCGGTAACTTCATCGACCTTTTCCTCCATCGTAACACCCTGAAGTATGTCACCAAATTGCACAACCCCGGATACTTCAGAAAGAATCGACATGGCGAATGGATCCCATTCCGCCATGATGCTCCCGGGTTCGATGAATTGATCTTCATCGACCAACAATCTGGCGCCATATACTAAATCGTAACGTTCGCGTTCACGACCGCTTTCATCAAATATCGCGATTTCAGCATTACGGTTCATGACGATAAAATACTTTCTGGATCCTTCCTTCTTTGGAACTTTTACCAGATTTCGAAAACTCACCTTCCCCTGGGTCCGATTTATCAAAGAGCTCTGCTCGGCTCTTCGGGTCGCCGTTCCACCAATATGGAAAGTACGCATGGTCAACTGAGTTCCGGGTTCTCCGATGGACTGCGCAGCGATGACACCTACAGCCTCTCCCATATTCACCATCATGCCCCGAGCAAGGTCACGCCCATAGCATTTGGCGCACACACCTTGACTCGAACGACAGCTCAACACGGATCGTATGAGGACCTTCTCGATACCGGCATCTAAAATCCTGCGTACCTTTTCCTCGTTGATTTCTTCACCGGCCAGCACCAGCACCTCACCATTAACGGGATCTCTAATATCATTCAGGGCGACTCTACCCAAAATTCTTTCCGCCAAGGACTGGATAATCTCTCCACCTTCCACCAAAGGTGTCATAAATATTCCGTCCAACGTCTCACAATCCTCTTCATTGATTGTGGCATCCTGGGCCACATCAACCAACCGGCGGGTTAGATAACCGGAGTTGGCGGTTTTCAAGGCTGTATCTGCAAGACCTTTACGAGCGCCGTGGGTGGATATGAAGTACTGCAAAACCGTCAGTCCCTCTCGGAAATTGGCCGTGATAGGCGTCTCGATGATTTCACCCGATGGTTTGGCCATCAATCCACGCATACCTGCGAGCTGCCGGATTTGCTGTTGCGAGCCCCTGGCACCCGAATCAGCCATCATGTAGATTGAATTGAAGCTGGGCATTCTACGAACTTGGTCATCAGGGCCCTTGACTTCTTCGGACCCGATGGCCTTCATCATCTCTGTGGCCACCATTTCGGTAGCCTCGGCCCAAACGTCGATGACCTTATTGTAACGTTCACCGTCGGTGATCAAACCTTCGGTGTATTCGTTTGTCACGGTGAGCAACTCTTCGTTGGCTTTGTCCAAAATCTCCGCTTTTCGAGTGGGAATGTGCATATCATCCATACAGATTGATATACCGGCCCTCGTAGCGAAACTGAAGCCCAAGGTTCTCAGTCTATCTGCCAACAAAACTGCCTGTTTTTGTCCCCCAACTCGGTAACACATATCCACCATCTGAGCCAATGACTTCTTGTCGAGAACCCGATTGACGACATCAAACGGTATGCCTTCCGGTACCACATCGAAAATCAACACCCTGCCGACTACCGTTTCAACGAGCTTCCCATCCATGCGGACTTTTACTTTGGCCTGAAGATCAATCGCTTCAGAATCGTATGCCTGCCTCAGCTCATCCAAATTGGCAAAGATCTTACCCTCGCCTTTGGCAAAAGCCCGCTCTCTCGACATATAATAACAACCCAACACAATATCCTGGCTGGGAACGATGATAGGGCTTCCGTGCGCCGGGGAGAGAATGTTGTTGGTCGACATCATCAACACTCTGGCTTCCATTTGAGCCTCGATGCTCAAAGGCACATGCACAGCCATCTGGTCACCGTCAAAGTCAGCATTGAACGCGACACACACTAAAGGATGCAACTGGATGGCCTTGCCCTCGATCAACACGGGCTCAAAAGCTTGAAAACCCAGCCGATGCAACGTAGGCGCCCGATTGAGTAGCACAGGGTGCTCGCGAATCACTTCCTCCAGGATATCCCACACTTCAGGTTTTTCTTTTTCGACCACCCGCTTTGCACTTTTTATGGTGGTAACAAAACCTTTTTCTTCCAATTTGGAATAGATAAAAGGTTTAAACAACTCAAGAGCCATTTTCTTAGGCAAGCCACATTGATGAAGCTTGAGCTCCGGACCGACTACAATCACCGAACGTCCCGAGTAGTCCACGCGTTTTCCCAATAGATTTTGACGAAAACGCCCCTGTTTTCCTTTCAGCATATCGGAAAGAGATTTCAAGGGTCTTTTGTTCGGTCCGGTAATGACCTTGCCGCGCCGCCCATTGTCAAACAGAGCGTCCACGGCTTCCTGGAGCATCCTCTTCTCGTTTCGTATGATAATCTCGGGAGCATTAAGCTCTTGCAGTCGTTTGAGACGGTTGTTTCGGTTGATGACCCGCCGATATAAGTCATTGAGGTCGCTGGTTGCAAAACGACCCCCATCTAAAGGAACCAAAGGCCGCAGATCCGGAGGTATGACCGGCACGACTTCCAAGATCATCCACTCTGGTTGGTTCCCTGACGCGCGAAACGCCTCCACCACTTTCAGTCTCTTGGCCAACTTCTTTCGCCGGGCATCCGAAGACGAGGATTTCATCTCGCTTCGCAATTGCACCGCCAACTGCTCGAGATCCAAACCCTTGAGCAACTCCCGTATGGCTTCAGCCCCCATTTCAGCCCTGAATCCATTGGAGCCGAATTCTTCTCTGAGTTTTTGGCATTTTTCTTCGGATAAGATCTGCATCTTCTCGGCCGGGGCATTACCCGGATCGAGTACGATGTATGCTTCACAATAAAGAACTTTTTCCAGCTCCTTGAGGGTAATATCTAAAAGTGTTCCGATTCGACTGGGCAAGCTCTTGAGAAACCAAATATGGGCAACCGGCGTCGCTAAAGTAATGTGTCCCATGCGCTCACGGCGCACTTTGCTCTGAATGACTTCCACACCGCATTTTTCACATACCACCCCGCGGTGTTTCATCCTCTTGTATTTTCCACAGTTGCATTCATAATCCTTCACTGGTCCGAAAATCTTGGCACAAAACAACCCGTCCCGCTCAGGCTTGAAAGTACGGTAGTTGATGGTCTCGGGCTTCTTCACCTCACCATATGACCATTCCCTAATCTTCTGCGGGCTGGCCAATCCTATTTTAACAGCAGAGAAACTAAGAGGATCTTTAGGTTTTTCAAAAAAATTAATGAAGATGTCTTTCAAGACGATCTCCTTTCCTATTTGGATCGAGCCTCTTCCACTAAGTCGACATCCAAGGCCAGACTTTGAAGTTCTTTGACCAGAACATTAAAAGCTTCCGGCAAACCCGATTCCAATACCTGCTCACCCTTGACAATGGCTTCGTACATCCTCGTGCGACCAGCAACATCGTCGCTTTTGACAGTGAGAAACTCCTGTAAAGTGTAAGCAGCTCCATAAGCTTCCATCGCCCACACTTCCATTTCTCCCAATCGCTGACCACCAAATTGAGCTTTGCCGCCCAAAGGTTGCTGCGTCACCAACGAATATGGCCCAATGGATCGAGCATGAATTTTATCATCTACCAAATGATGAAGTTTCATCATGTATACGGAGCCGACCGTAACATCATTACGAAAAGCTTCACCAGTCCTACCATCAAACAATACGGTTTGACCATTATCCGGCAAATCGGATTCTCTGAGCAACGAACGTATATCTTCTTCCTTCGCGCCATCGAAAACCGGTGTGGCCATATGAACTCCATTGGTCATTCTATTCGCCAACCGAATCACATCGTCATTTGACAGCGAGTCAACAAAATCAGCAATTTCATCGCTTGCATATATCTTCTTGATCCAGGCACGCACCGGATCGGCTCCAATGCCTTGCTCCAACATCTGCTGTAACTGTTGTCCGAGCTCTTTGGCAGCCCACCCAAGATGAGTCTCGAGGATTTGTCCCACATTCATTCGTGATGGAACTCCCAGGGGATTTAGAACGATATCCACTGGATCTCCGTTGGGTAAATACGGCATATCTTCTTCCGGCATAATTCGCGATATAACACCTTTATTGCCGTGACGGCCGGCCATCTTATCACCCACCGACAGCTTTCTCTTTATGGCGATAAAAACTTTCACCATCTTGATGACGCCGGGCGGAAGCTCATCGCCTCGCTTCATGCGGTTGATCTTATCCCCAAAAACCATTTTGACCAGTTCGACCTGCTCATTGTAATTCTCAACCATCTTTTCAATTCGATCGTTCAACTTCTCATCACTTGTGTGCAAATCACGCCACTGAGTATCCGGGATCTCGCTGAGAATCTCGTCGGTAAATGGCTTGCCTTTCGTCAAAACGGTATTACCCTCGGAATCCAGCAAGCGGGATCCACAAAGCTTACCGCGCAAAAGACTCTGGATCTTCTTTCGAGCCGATTCGGTAATGATTTTTATTTCATCGTTTTGATCTTTGAGCAGGCGGGCTTCCTCACTGTCTTCAATCTCGCGGGTTCGTTCGTCTTTATCCACACCCTTCCTGCTGAAAACCCGTGCATTGATGACCGTTCCGCTGATTCCAGGTGGAACCCTCAAAGAAGTATCGCGGACATCGCCAGCCTTTTCTCCAAATATAGCTCGAAGTAATTTCTCCTCGGGGCTGAGTTGGGTTTCACCCTTGGGCGTAATTTTTCCAACCAGGATATCGCCTGGTTTTACTTCGGCCCCGATTCTCACAATCCCACTCTCATCCAGATCCTTGAGAGCTTCGTCACCAACATTGGGGATATCCCGCGTAATCTCTTCTCTTCCCAGCTTGGTATCCCTTGCAATGCAATCCAGCTCTTCGATGTGAATCGAGGTAAAATTATCGTGTTTTACAACCCGCTCGCTGATCAGGATTGAATCCTCGAAGTTGTATCCTCCCCACGGCATAAAAGCAACTACCACATTCTGCCCTAAAGCCAGCTCTCCCATTTCGGTAGCAGGTCCATCAGCCAGGATCTGCCCGGTCTTTACATGGTCACCTTTCTGCACTATCGGCTTCTGGGTAATACATGTGTTTTGATTGGATCTTTGGTACTTGATGAGATTGTATATATCCACTTCACTACCGACATCCGCACTGTCGGCACCCACGCCTTTGACGACAATTCGGGTCGAATCGACCGAATCGACCACCCCGTCTCGGCGCGCGACCACACATACGCCGCTGTCTTTGGCGACAATTGGTTCCAACCCCGTACCGATCAGAGGTGCTTGGGTCTTGATAAGAGGAACCGCCTGACGCTGCATATTCGAACCCATCAGAGCTCGGTTGGCGTCGTCATTTTCCAGAAACGGAATTAAAGAAGCGGCCACCGAAACGAGCTGATTGGGAGAAACATCCATCAAGCTTACTTGATCGGGCGTGACAATAACAAACTCACCATGACGAGCCGATACGGTCTCATTGACAAACCTGCCATTCGAGTCCAGCGGCGCGTTGGCTTGCGCGATGATATGGTTCTCTTCTTCTAATGCGCTGTAAAACCTCACTTCTCCCGTAACCCTACCGTCCTGTACGGTCTGATACGGGGTCTCGACAAATCCAAACTCATTCACCCGCGCAAAAGTCGATAAAGAGGCTATCAATCCAATATTTGGACCTTCAGGAGTTTCAATGGGGCATATTCTTCCGTAATGGGTATTGTGAACATCTCGAACCTCGAAACCAGCCCGTTCTCTGGTCAATCCACCCGGACCCAATGCCGATAATCTTCTTTTGTGCGTCACTTCACTGAGAGGATTGGTTTGGTCCATAAATTGACTCAGCTGGCTCGAACCGAAAAACTCTTTAATGACCGCGCTTACGGGTTTCGCGTTGATGAGATCATGGGGCATGAGCGTTTCAACTTCTTGTAAGCTCATTCTTTCTTTGATGGCACGCTCCATACGCACCAAACCAATACGATATTGGTTCTCCAAAAGCTCACCAACCGAGCGAACCCGGCGATTGCCCAAGTGGTCGATGTCATCCACCGTGCCCCTGCCGTCACGCAGCTCCAACAAGTACCGAACCGTCTCCAAAATATCCTGTTTCGTCAACACTACATTGTCGAGTGGTTCGTTGAGTCCAAATTTATAATTAAGCTTGAGCCTTCCTACTCTGCTCAGATCGTAGCGTTCCGGATTGAAAAAGAGATTGAAAAAAAGTTTTTGGGCGGATTCCAGCGTCGGAGGATCACCCGGGCGCAACCTGCCATATATCTCAATCAACGCCTCATCGGGCGAACTCATCTTGTCGTCCAATAGTGTATCGCGCAACCAGGGTCCGACATTGAGACCATCAATGTACAACACTTCCAGGTCCTGTATATTATGCTTTCTTAACGTCTCAATACCCGATTCGGTCAACTCCTGGTTACACTCCATGATGATTTCGCCGGTTTCATCATCGATTACATCATGGGCAGCCACCTTGCCGACTATTTCTTCTTTCTGAATCGGAAGATATTTTAAATCCAGCTCTTTGAGCCTACGAATGGCCCTGGGCGTAAATTTTCTATTTTTAGGCACCAGAATACGGTTGGTTTCAGGATCGCGGACATCTCTGACCGCTCTCAATTCCGCAAGCCTATCGAAATTGATACTTTTGGAATATTTTCCGCTCTTCTCAAATTTGATCAGCTCGGTACCATAATAATAGTTGAGCAATTCTTCAGCCGAATACCCTAAGGCTCGCAGCAATACCGTCGCGGGAAGCTTCCGCCTTCGGTCGATTCTCACATACAGACGATCCCTGACATCAAATTCGAAATCCAACCAAGATCCTCTGTATGGGATCACCCGAGCAGAAAACAAAAGCTTGCCGGACGAATGCGTTTTACCGTGATCATGGTTGAAGAAAACCCCGGGAGAGCGATGCAACTGGCTAACGACCACTCTTTCAGTGCCGTTGATGATGAAAGTACCCTTATCAGTCATGATAGGAATCTCGCCAAAGTATACTTCTTGCTCTTTGACGTCTCGGATCGATTTCGTACCAGTCTCCTCGTCCTTATCCCAGACTACGAGACGTATCACGACCTTTACAGGGGCCGCATAGGTCATGCCCCGCTGATGGCATTCCTCTACGTCATACTTCGGCCTTTCCAGAATGTATTGAACAAACTCCAATGATGAGGTTTCATTAAAATCTTTGATTGGAAATACACTCTTGAAAACACCCTGAAGACCGATCTCCTGACGGATATCGGGCGAAAGCTCCGCCTGAAGAAATTTGCTGTATGAATGCTTCTGAACATCTATCAAATTGGGTATATCAACAATTTTCTTTAGACGCGCGAAGTTTTTCTTCAGGTGGTACGATTTCTCGTTCAAACCAGTCATACGCTGCTCCCGGTTCGGATTAAACCGATGATTTTATGAGACCAATTACTGCAATTTCACCTTCGCTCCAGCTTCTTCGAGCTTCTTTTTGGCTTCTTCCGCAGAGGCTTTGTCTACGCCTTCCTTTACTGGCTTGGGAGCGCCATCGACCAAATCCTTGGCATCTTTGAGACCCAGGCCCGTTAGCTCTCTGACAGCCTTGATGACCTTGATTTTCTCTTCTCCGGCCGCTTCGAGCATAACGGTAAACTCGGTTTGCTCCTCTTCTTGCGCAGCGGGCGCAGCACCAACGGCTGCGATCGCCGCCATCGGGGCTGCGGCCTCAACACCCCATTTATCCTCCAATGCCTTTCTCAGTTCATTCAACTGCAAAACCGTCATATTGCTCAAGTGATCAATCAATTGTTCTGTCGTGATTTCCGCCATGATTCTACTCTCCTTCTTCAAATACAATCAGCAATGGTTGTTGCAACCCAAAAGCCGATTACGTTCAGTTCCCTTCTAATTGTTCGCTTCTGGCTTTTAATACACCCAAGAACTTCTGACACGTCCCGTTCAACACACCCAAAAAGCGTTGTGATGGTCCGTTCAACACGGATAAAAATTGTGCCATCAATTCCATCTTACCGGGCATTTTCGATACTTCAACGACTTGGTCGGCGCTGAGCAAAGTACCTTCCATGTACCCGCCTCGTATTTCCAACGCCGCATGATCTTTCGCGAAATCAACAGCCACTTTCGCAGGCATGATAGGATCTTGTTGCGTATAGGCGATACCTATCGGGCCCTTTAAAATATCTTTGACACCCTCATACTGCGTACCTTGGGCTGCCAGGCTGGCCAACGTGTTTTTTACCACTTTGTAATTGATACCTTTGTCCCGAAACCGATTCCTCAGATCCGTTATTTCGTCCACGCGGAGACCTCGGTAATCCGTCAGAACACCACCTTGAACATCTTGGAAAATCTCCTTCAAAGCATCAATTTTCCCAGCCCGGTCCAACCTGCCCTTGCTCATCTTCTCAGTCATGCTTTTCACCTCCTTTCCCTCATTGATGCGACCCAGGGCCGTACCGCCCCAAAACGTCCATCAATTTTTTATTCCCGGCAAAGCTCAAGGAAAGGGAAAGGAATGGTTTCCCGCGTCTTTCCTGTCTCGGCAGGCGAACACATCGTTTCATTAGACCCTCACGCATCGGGTACCTGCTGTCTTTGACCGGAAAAACCTGATCCATACGTATGGACCCGGTATGTTGCTCCAACAACAGCTTCATGACCCCAAAAAACAATCAACGACTCAATATCCGTAAACTTTCGTCACTGCAAAAGTGATGTAAGCTCGCCTACATCCAACTTGATTCCAGGACCCATGGTGCTTGAAACCGCGGCTGCTTTGAAATAAGCACCTTTGGCGGCCGCCGGCTTGGCTTTTTGTAATGCCTCTATCAAAGCCAGGATATTATCTTTTAGTTTGTCCGGACTGAACGACACCTTTCCTACTCCGATATGAATGATACCCTCTTTTTCAACCCTAAACTCAGTTTTTCCTGCCTTGCACTCGCCTACAGCTTTGGCAATATCGAAAGTGACCGTTCCGACTTTGGGATTTGGCATTAAACCTCGACGTCCGAGAATTTTACCCAATTTTCCAACAATTTTCATCATATCCGGAGTGGCGATGGTTTTGTCGAAATCCAGGAAACCATTTTCGATCTTCTCAGCCAAATCTTCAGCCCCAATAATATCAGCGCCGGCCTGTTCTGCTTCCTTGGCTTTGTCTCCTTTGGCAAATACCGCCACTCTAACGGCTTTACCCGTACTATGAGGCAAAACGACTGCTCCCCGCACCATTTGATCCGAGTACTTAGGGTTGACTCCCAGGTTTACAGCAATATCCACATTTTCGTCAAATTTGGCGTAAGCGCATTTTTTTACCAACGAAAGAGCTTCTTCCAACGAATAGTGTTTGAAACGGTCGACTTCTTTTATGCTGTTATTGTACTTTTTTCCTCGTTTCGACATCTGGTTCCTCCTGGCAGTCAACGCAGCCGCACATATCCGATCCCAGCGTATCTGCTCCTGCCTCTCTATGTTTCACGAACCGAACTCATCCCGGCCGATACTACCCGACAAGCTGTTCATGCCTCTCAAGCATGAAATTTCACAATCGGACAAAGCCTAAACTCAAGCTAGCTCGATATTTCCATACCCATGCTGCGTGCAGTACCTTCGATAATTTTGCTGGCGGCTTCAATATCGATTGCATTGAGATCCGCCATTTTCTGTTGGGCAATCTCTCGAACCTGCTCTTTGGTCACTTTTCCCTTATGCTCTCTTCCTGGAGCTTGGCTGCCTTTATCGATTCCAGCAGCCTTTTTGAGCAACACGGATGCAGGTGGTGTCTTGGTAATAAAAGTAAAGGAGCGGTCCTGATAAACCGTGATGACAACCGGAATAATCATTCCGGCCTGGCCCTGGGTCCTCGCGTTGAATGATTTACAAAACTCCATGATGTTGACACCATGTTGGCCAAGCGCAGGACCGACGGGAGGCGACGGATTCGCCTGTCCGGCTGGTACATGCAATTTTATAGTTCCAATCACTTTTTTTGCCATGCTTTACTACTCCCTTTATTTTCAATGCACCCAGGATGCGCACATACATAGAACGCCCTAAGTCACTCAACCGATGAGGTTATATTTTCTCTACCTGCACAAATTCCATCTCCACCGGAGTAGCCCGCCCAAATATACTTACCAGCACCCTCAATTTGCCCTTTTCCGATTCGACTTCGTCCACAACGCCATTAAAACTCACAAACGGTCCATCAACAATGCGAACCGAATCCCCCTTTTCAAATACAACCTTGGGCTTGACCCTTTCCGCCCCTTGAACTATCTGATTGGCGATACGCTTGACCTCGTGCTCCGGGACAGGGATTGGATTGGTCGAATCCCCAACAAACCCAGTAATTTTAGGTGTCGATTTGACCAGATACCAGGATTGTTCATTCATCCTCATTTGGACCAACATGTAGCCCGGAAAAAACTTCCTTTTCGAGGTGCGCCGCTTGCCTCGCTTCATCTCCACGACTTCTTCGGTGGGTATCAAGATTTGACCGAAGAAATCATCCATATTTTCCCGCTTGATCCTTTCCAACAATGTCTGCCGGGCTTTATTCTCGTACCCCGAGTAGGTATGCACGACATACCAACTTTTATCGCTCTTTTCGGGTTTTTCCTCATCATCAACGCCAGGTTCGAGATTTACATCTTGATCTGCTTGCTGCGGCGGGCATGAAGGTACAGAATCCGAGGAACCTTCCAGGGACGTGTCTTCATCTGGGTCCGATGCGTCAAGTTGAGTATCTTCTTGCGATACCAATGTGCTCGAATCAGGTTGGATCTCTGCGGAAGATTCCTTATCCCTATCGGCATCCTGCCGGGCACCGTCTTCTTTGTGATCAGACTCGCTCATACCTTCACTTTCTCCATGGTACCAGCCTGCGGCCCGCTATCGAAGCAAACCACCTTAGACAATCTTCACAACATAATCAGCCAATCTCAACCCGATTGGATGCTGGGATAGAGGTAATCCATGACGCTTGACCAAAAAAAGTCAAACATGCCCAAGAAAAAAGCCATGATAAACACCGTAATGATTACCACGAGGGTCGCACTACGGGTTTCCTTAGAGTTCGGCCAGGTTACTTTTTTCAATTCGACCATGACCTCGTTCGACAGGGTCGCAACCGTGGGATGCCGGTATGCGTACATGGTCGCAAAGAGAGCCACAAGTAACCCAAACAGCGTCGTCAAGGTAAACTGCTTGCCCAATAATGCTATATCGTAACCTTCCACGCCAACCCATCCCATAAGGGTCGATGTAAACCTAGAAACCAAAACCCATAGGAGTATGCCGAAACAAAAAAAGCCCAAAGCTATCCAGCGTCGGTTCGGATTCATAACTTCTCCCACTCAAAATACATGGCGACAACCATGACCACACAAAAGAAACGGGCCAGGAAGGACTCGAACCCTCAGCCCACGGTTTTGGAGACCGTTGCTCTACCACTTGAGCTACTGACCCATTTCGATCCTGCCAAGCCAAACATAACCTCTCTCGTTCGGCAACCACATAGCGGTCTTATTTTGACTCCTTATGTTTTGTATGTTTATGGCAAAAACGGCAATACTTGTTTAAGTTGTATTTCTCCGTTTGCTTTTTCTTGTTGCGCGTCGTGGTATAATTTCTATTTTTGCACTCAGTGCACTCCATTGTCACGATAACACGATTCATGGCGCCTGTCTCTCAGTAAGTCGGAAAAAAACCGACTCGATACGCAAAAGGAAGCATTCAACCAGCCCTACACATTCCTTTGATGCACTTCTCAGCGATATTCCTCGTTTAAAACACCCTTTACTCGTAAATTTCCGTAATTACGCCGGCACCCACTGTTCTTCCACCTTCTCGGATGGCGAACCTCAACTCTTTCTCCATCGCTATCGGCGTAATCAACTCCACTTTCATGTTCACATTGTCTCCGG
>JBFFBT010000152.1:0-14120 GCA_041560255.1 Myxococcota bacterium
ATCCCCATTTTGGATCTTGATCTCACAGCGATCCAGCAAAGAGTTGGTATGAAATGCATGTATCGCCAGAGCTTTCTCCAGGTATTCCATCGCGGGCTGGAGTCTATCTCTCTGCCTTTCAAGCCTGGCAAGCCGGTTGAGGGTGCGTACCTGACCGGGTTGCAGCTTGAGGCTTTTTATGAAAAATCCTTCGGCTTGATCCAATTGACCCGCATGCATGGCCAATTCTCCAGCCAGAGACAACAACCGGATGTTATCGGCGTGCCGCCTTACCAAATCGTTGACCTCCTGCTGCAGTACGGGATTGATGCTGATATGGTATCTGGCCCACAGCAAATCCACCCGGCTGGACAAAGAAAGCGTATCATTCAAGACCGAAAGATCGTCAAGGCGTCTTTGAACATCTCTTTTCTGATCCAGATCCGACTCGTGCTCGTCACTTTTTCGCGCCGATAAGAAAGTTGAAAGGGTCGCGGCTCGCTGGTTGGTTTCGTCCAATTTTTCGATCTCATGCAAGATACTCTCGGCTTCAGCGACCCCTTCGGCCGTATCCTCAGCCACTGCGGTAGTGATCTGCTCGAGCATGACATCGATACGGTTTGCGAGGATTTTCTCATAAGCCAGGTAGGCCCCCAAGCCAAGTCCGGCGACGAACAAAGGCATCATCCACAGAAGCACCCTTTTCACGCTCAACTTGCGTCTTTTGGTCGGGTAATGCCTGACTTGCTGGGTTCTTCCGGAGTCTATTCTCGGCGCATAATCGTACAACCTGGCCTCCCTGGACCGGCTGACGCCATACCGACGCGGTTCGGATGCCACCGGCCTTTCATACACAGCCACCCTGTAATCACTGGGATCTTCAAAAGGCACCTCAAAATCCGGACTGGATTGGTCGTATGATCCGGCACCGTTGAGATCCACCAAGACCGTGGATTGATCTTCATCGTCCTCGATGATGCTTTCGTGATCGAAAATCACCTCTTCTTCCTCTCCATCGTCATGTCCGATTGACCGGGCAGAAACAGTCATGGGATCAACCCTATTCGAGCTCTTAGCAATGCTCCTACCCAGGCCGGGATATTCTTCTACAAATTCCTGAAGCTCGTCAACCGATACGGCCCGGGTTTGGTTGGCGGGATCGCTGTCGAGGTTTTCCTCTCTGATATACTCTTCGAGCGCCTTGGCTCTTGGATCGGACGGATCAATTTCCAAGGCTTTCTTCACGAAATGCAACCCGGCCTCAATATGGCCCTGCGACACGAGAGCCTTGGCGGCCTCGAGGGCGATATCGACGCTTTTGACACGTAAAGCAGAAGCTTTTTCGAGAATTCGAATCCCTTCTTCAAATCTTTTCAGGGACAACAAAGCTTTTCCGTATACCAAATGACCATCCGCATCTTGAGGATGATGCTTGAGGCCGACCTCGCAAATTTCCGTTGCGCGTTGGTGCTCGTCATATTCGACCAACAATTTGGCCAAATCGACAAATTTGATCGAATCCGGATGCCGAGAAACCAGCTTCGACAACTCAGCTATTTTTTGTCTTTCTTGTTTTTCTCTCGTCATCAGCATCTCCGATAATCATTTTGCAAGTCAATCAGAATACGGCGGTCTTGTCAACTTAGGTAAAACCGGAAAACAAGATAGGACAAACAAAATAACACAACAAAAACAATGCGCTGGATTACAACCTCGGAAGAGACGTAATCCAACGCTTCGTAAGCTGCCGGCTTTCTGTGAAATCTAGATGGTTGTTCCCCCCACGCTTCGCGCGGGGGGAACAACAACAAGCGGTGATATAGTATGTGGATAGCTACAAAGGAACTTCGGTCTCGATCATGTCATGATACATGCCCGAGGCAATTCATACGACATTCCGGCCCGGACAAGAAGGATCTGATGGAAAACCAAGAGTTTCCACCAACTCCATCCCGTCTATTCGCCCATTTCCCTACACCCGGCCCCAACCACACCATGGACCCTTCTTGTCCGAACCATTTCATCTACCCATCCCATCTATTTCATCTATTCACGCACCGGAAGTAAAGACCCGGCATCCATCTCATATAAAATCGGCTCATCTTACCAATTACCAACTGGCAACAAATACACATGGACGGTCCGCGGCACCACCACAATTCATTTCTCGAACAACCGTTTGGTTTGATTTCCCCATCGCATGAAAAGCACCGCTGATGAAACCAGCTACATACACACACCCATCCCGGTCGGAATAAGGATGCCTGCAACACAGACACTGGTATACATGAATGATGACATGTGAGTTGGATTCCTGGATCACCTTCGCCTTGCCAAGACCGAGCTCGCTCATGCAAAACAACACATCCGTCAGATTCATAGGTTTGACCGACTCACCATCTTGCCGACCCGCTTCATACATTTCTCGATTCGACCATCCCATTTTTTGCATTTCGATCATTCGGCTCAATGGATGAATGTCTTCATGCCGAAGTCTTTCATTTCTTCTCAAATACCTCCCTGTCGGTTCATTTTCATGCAACATCTCTTTCAACATAAACCCACCACCTCTTCTTAAAAATAGCTCCCTATCATCCGGCATAAAGGAGCAACCAGAAACTGTTTTAGATAGCTAGCATCTGCAATATTGTGCAAAATGTATGCCTGGACACATGAAACCGGGCTGTTCTAGTAACCAACTGAAAAATATAACATAAACAAACCACGCCAGGCGCCGGCTCAAGATATGCGCCTGTAAATCGAGGCATTTATACCACGCAAATAGCACCATTTGGTATCCAATTCGCGATCCAGATCCCGCTTTCGCTCCTAACATTATAGAATAAATATGATTTTTTCATTAATGGGCCGAACAACAACCTGGGTAACATTACCACACAACAGATGATTTATTTTTCATTCCTAATGGTTGACGCCGGCATGCAAACCGATCGATAATATGAGAGGTATTTTTGAATCGACCTTGTTGTAGGGTGGTGTTTCTGCAACTGTCAGAGGTATTTTGGACACAGTTGCCTGGATACAGCCAAAAGGAGGCGCCTATGCCTTGGAAAATAAGATCTTTTCAGTTTTTCACCTTGTTGATCTCGGCCGGTGTGCTCATCTCCAACTGCCAGTCCTATCCTTTTGAAGAGGTGCCCTCGTCGTCGTTCAGTGAAAAGCGCTGGACCAAAAACATAACACTGGCCGCGGAGGCCGACATTTTGTTCATCGTGGACAACTCGTATTCGATGGCGGGCGAGCAAGACCAGTTGGCCAAGTCCTTTCAAACCTTCGCGGACAGCTTGGAAGCAGAATTCGGCGACGATTACCGGATCGCAATCATCACGACGGGCCAATTTTCCACCCAATGCAGTACCTGCAACCCCGCCACGCCGAATCAAATATCCTGCATCAACGAGACGGGCGAGTCGGGCCGATTTCAGGATTTGGTGACCGAAAACATCACCACCGCCGCCAACCCCAGAGATCCGACCTACCGGATCGACCCGAGCTGCCGGGTGGTCACGAAAGACAACAAAGCTTGCTTTTATGATTCTGCCGAAGACGAGGGCACCATATTCGTGGGCGTTACCGGCTGCGGATTCGAACGAGGCCTCTCCCCCATCATCCCGGCGTTCAGCACGCATGTCGCCAGCGGGTACAACGGAGGCTTTTTGCGGGACAACGCCGTGCTTGTCGTGGTGGTCATCTCGGACGAGGAAGACTGTGGCGAACCCAACGATGTTGTCGAGGAACACGACGAAATCAGAGCGGACATCTGTTATTACGCCGCCAAGGGCATAGATCCATTCGGAGAGACGGTCGACCCTCTGGGCAACCCCTATTATCTGCGACCCGTCAAGGATTATTACGACTACCTGCTCAGCCTGAAAAACGGCAATAAAAGCCTGGTCAAGTTCGCGGCCATCGTGGGGGTAACCGATGTCGACGATCCCCTGAGCACCCAGATCGAATATGTCCCCGCGGGAGCTGGAAAATGGGATATCAAAAGCGCCTGCGTCACCCCAAACTGCGCCGATGCAGCCTGCGAAGCCTATCCCGGCACCCGATACATCCAGCTCGCCAATATGTTCGGCCTTGCTGAAGGAGAAAACGGATTTATCGACACCATCTGCCAAAACGATTTTTCCGACACCATGGAAAAATTGGGTGGTTTTATCACATGTCCGAGATTGTATTCACTCAGCGAGCCCATCCGGGATCCCGCGCTCGCCAACATTTTAATCAACGACGTCCCCATACCGCGGTACTCCTGCAATACACCCGGTCAAACCCAGCCCTGCGACGGACCGGCCGATCCAAGCTGCGATTGCGTCAAGACCTGGACCTACACACCCCCAAGCGATCCTCCCGATCCCAAAGCGTTGGGCGGCACGATGGCCTTCGCTGCACACTATGATCCTTGCGATCTGTTCAAGCCGGGAGACGAAGTAAAGATCGAGCTCGTCTACGTCGTCAAATAGCTCGTACGGTTTGTGCCTTTTTATATGTTCTTTTCGATTTGTCCCTTCATTTTTCTTGATGTCGCCGGTTGGTCATAGTATAGGATCTTGCAAGGGTTTCACTGACTGAAGCACTTTTTTCCTCAAACGGCCGGTAAGATGGTTAATAAGCGCGTTCTCATCATCGAAAACGATTCTACCTTCGAATCCCGGATCAGAGAAGATCTCGAGAACCGTCGAATCAGGATGGACGTGGCCTTGGACGGTCCCAGCGGCATCGCGAAAGCCGACGGCGATCCGCCGGATCTCATTTTACTGGCGGCCGAGTTACCCGGCATGAGCGGCTACTCGGTGTGCAACCGGCTCAAAAAAAACCCTCGGCTGCAAGCGGTGCCGATATTCATCTTATCCACCGGAGAGACGCCCGAGACCTATCACCAACACAAACAACACTCCACTCCGGCGGACGCATATTTCATCAAAGAAGATTCCATCGAACCTCTATCGGCCAAAATCACGGAAACGCTGTCGGCCATCGTTGAAAAGCCCGAAGAAGAACTGCAGGTGAGCGATGAACCGCAATCCAACGGCCAGGAAGTCGAAGATCAAGTGAAAAATCTAGATGAGCTCGAAAATGCATTTGCAGCCCTGACCTCTGCCCAACCGTCTCACACTCCGGAGCCATCCGACGGCATGCCTGGCGACGATCCATCCGGGCAAGAATCCATGCCGTTGCAGGACGACGAATTGGAAGAAGTGGAGCCAATCCTCATCGAACCGGACATGGTCGAAGAAATTGGTCAAGAGAACGATACATTGGATCCGCCCCAAGATGTATCACCCCGCTTTGAGCCGGCGGAAAAAAGCCCGCGCCGGCAACCTCCCCCCCTACAAGCCAGAAAGACCCTCGATATCGAGATGGAAGAAGAATCCGGATTTGATACCAAGCTTGCTTTTCTTCGAAAAAATCTAAAGAAAAGGGAAAAAGAGCTGGACCGAATCCGCCGGGAGATGAACGAAGCGAACATCCGGGCCGATGAATATGCACTGAAGCTCAAAAGCCTCCAGGATAGTCACGAGTCCCTGGAAAACCAGCTGGCGCTGGCTTTGCAGGAAAGAAACGACTTCGCCGCCGATCTCAAACAAACCCACCAAGAGCTCGAAGAGGTTTCGGCCCAACTCGAAGACAACCTCCACACGCACGACAAGACCCGCACGGACTTGCAGCGCGCCATCGATGACCAAAACAAAAAGCTCAAAGTGCTGCAAGACACCCTGCACATGCTTACCCAAAAAAAAGAAGAGGAGGCCAAAGATCATCTGGAACAAATCGACGACGGACAAAAAAGACTTCAGATGCTTCAAGAATCCCTCGACGAGACCATCCGCGAAAAAGAAAACCGCGAAGAAGAGCTCAACCAAGAAGTGGAAGTCGAGCGGGGCCGAGCCGATCTGTTGCAGGACTCTTTGGACGCCACCAACATAGAAATGGAACAACTCAAGGCGCAGGTTTCCGAAATGGAAAACCTGCTCCAAGAAAATCTCGAAAAGTATACATCCGAAAAAGAGACTCTGGAAAAGCAGCATGCCGACGAGTTGTCCCGACTGGAAGTCGACCATGAGCAACAACACAATAGGCTTTCTGTACAAATGCAGCAGCTCACCCAAAACTCCGAGCAACGCGAACGAGATCTCAACGCCAGAATTGAAGATCGTGAACGCAGCATCGCCTTGCTGGAAGAATCCATCGATAAAGAACGCCAAGAAAACCAAGCGGCATTCGAATCTCTAAAACTCACCAAGGAAAAATCCCAAAAGAAGATTGCCGATCTGGAAGAAAAGCTCATGCAGGTCGAGACCCAGCTGGACACCGAACGCTCTACCTGGAACGAAAACGAGCAACAACTCAATCAACGCATGCAAAGCCTGCAACACCGCCTGGAAGAAGTCTCATCCTGCGCGCAGGCGGAAGAACAAAAGCTGCAAAGACAACTCGAAGAAGAGCGAGAGAGATTCAATGCCCTCAGAGATTCGATCACGGCCGCCACAGACGAACATGCCAGGATCGAACAGGATCTGTCCACGAAACTCGCGGAAAAGACAGAGTCTCTTACCGCCCTGCAAGAGCGTTATGACGGCGCCAAAGAAAAAATCACCGTTTTGGAGGAAAAAATCGAGACGGTCATGCTCAAGTATTCGAGGCAGGAACGCATTTTGGGAGAGAAACTCAAACAAGCCGAAAAGAAAGCCTCTGAGCAGCAACAAGAGCTCGAGCAGGCACAACAATCGGTTGCCGATCAACAAACCGCCAACCAGGATTTGAGACAACAACTTTCCGGCAAGATCGAGATCATCGCCGATCTCGAGGAAGACCTGGCCATGCTCCGCGGGCAGCTCGACAGCTCCAACGAATCGTCGGCATCCCTGCAGACCCGCATGGGTGAAAAAGAAAAAGAGATTTTAGACCTTCAGCATGAATGCAGAAACCTTAAAAACCAACTCAGTGAGAGTGAACGCAACCTGGATCGTATCCAGAAGTTCAACGATAAGAAGCTGCAGGATATGAGCCATAAGAACGAGCAAACCTTCGAAGAAACATTAAAAGAAAAAGACCGTGAGCTGGCTGCACTCAAAACCGAGTTACAAGAGCTGGGAGTGAAAAGCTCGGCGGAAAAAGAAACCGAGTTACGCAAACAAAAAGAATCCTTTGAAAAGAAAATGGAGAAATACCAGCAAGCCATCGAGCAGGCCAAAGAAAAATTTGAATCCATGCGCTCCAAACTGGAAACCTCGAAAAAAGAAGAACAAAGACTGCGCATACGGGAGAAGAAAGTCGTTTTGGCCTTACAACGCGCCCGAGAGATCATCGGCAACATGAAAAAAGATGCATCTTCGAACGCCACGTAGTAGATTCGATCTATCCGCGCAGGAGCTGGAGCCCCACCTGAAGGGTTTCGAATCGATCATTTCTTTTGCAACTGAAAATAGAGAGTAAGATCCACACCCGGCGCGGGTCGCACCTGTTTGACCACCGGGCGATACCCATCGAGAACCAGACGCAGGGTAGAAGCTTTGGAAGCCAACAAGCTCACCAATACGGGAGTTTTTTTCAACGGAAATCCGTTTATCTCCACCAGGGCGCCTTCGGGTTGCGATTCGACCCTTACATCGATCCTGGTCGGCAGGCGAAGCCGGTAATCCGTAAGGTTCAGTGTGAGGTTTTTGGTCTGTTTATCCGTCAAGCTGATTCTGGTAAAAGCCAATCGGTTTTTTTTACCCTCGAGCAAGATGATATGATCACATCCCACGGCGACACCCTGAAGCGTTGCGGGAGTTCTCAGTCCGCTCGACAACCCATCTAGATACATCAATGCTCCCGCTGGGCGGCTATTGACTGATAAAGTCGCGGTTGCCTCACCGGGTGCGTTGGCAATGATGGGCGGGCCCGAGAGATCCGCCTGTTGAGATCGTTTTTTATCCAAATCCGCATGGACTTCCAAAGGTCGCCGGGTATCTGTTATAACAATCTTTTTCTCCCAAGCAGGCAAGCCAGGCAGCTCGATTCGGATTGTATGTTCGACCCGGGGAGCTACATTGTCGATTTCGGTGGGAGTTTTCGCCGGCAGGCGACTACCATCAAACAGGACATCGGCTCCGGCGGGCCTGGATGATACCAACATTCGGCCCAGCGGTGGAGCAACCATGTCGGTATCCGAGGCATGAAAAACCGCTACAAACACCACCACAAGTCCAACGACGACCAAGGCGGATACGGGGATAAACCAATTGAATCGTTTGCGAACAGGCAAAAAATCATCTCCATCCAAGTTGGAATGATGGAAGACGAGTTGCTTTCGAGTCGAGTCAGATACCTCCGACAGGTCTCTACCAGAGCAAAACTCTTCGGGCGGCTTCGGTCTTGGAGGGTCATGAGGCCCGCGGGATTTACGTTTTTGAGAACGCATCAAGATTTTCTTGGTCAAAACCCGACCGAAACCTACGCCCTCTTTCGTGGTTGTCTCCTCTCGATCGGCTGAAAAACCTTTCAAGGTTTCATCATCGGCATTCGATTCGGATGACTTTTTGTCCTCAAAGGTTTCTTCGAAACCCCGATCATCGAAAAATTTATCTAAAAACCCAAAAAAGCTCGAGTCTTTATCTTGGCCCGCGGCCAGAGCGCTCTCCAAGCTTTCGACCTGCATTTCTGACAGCACTTTCCGGCGGGATGCCAACTTCTGTCCGAACAGATCCTGCAAAAACCCTCCCAGGATGACCGGATTGGACTTCAAACTCCGAGACACCAAGAAATCCTCCAATTGCAACTGCATTTGCTGGGCGGTCTGGTAGCGTCGATTCGGATCGCGCTCGAGAGCCCTCGAGACGATGTCTTCCAAAACGGGATCCAATCCGGGTTTGAGCGCCCCAAGAGGTTGAATATCTCCCGAAACAACCGCTTGAAGGGTATCCAACTCACTATTGCGTTTGAACAACCTGGTCCAAGAAATCAGCTCATACAACACGATACCCACCGAAAAGATGTCCGATCGGCCATCCAATCGATCTCCCATGCATTGTTCGGGTGACATGTACGCATATTTACCCTTGATTTTTCCAGGCAAGGTGGTCTGCGAAATTTGGCTGCGGGCTTTGGCAACTCCAAAATCGACCAGTTTCACACCTCCATCAAAAGAAAGTAAAATATTGTGTGGACTGATATCCCGATGAACCACCAAACGAGTACCATCCAAATTGGATTGGCTGTGGGCGTAATGAAGCCCCGCGAGGACCTCCGACCCTATCTTCACGACGTGCTCGATGGGTATGGTGCAGTCGCATTGCGAACAACGCCGAATAATGGTGCCGAGATTTTCGCCATGTACATATTCCATGGCGATAAACAGCTCCTGATCTTCCTGGCCAAGCTCGTAGACTTGAACGATATTGGGATGATTGAAACGCGCTACCAACCTGGCTTCATCCAAAAACATTTGCACAAATTGTGATTGGTTGACCAAATGAGGAAGAATTTTCTTGATGGCGACAATTTTTTGAAACTGATGCAAACCGGTTTGGCGGGCCAAAAAAATTTCGGCCATACCGCCCTCGGCAATTTTTTTCAACAACTCATATTTTCCGATGCGATTGGTTCCCGCAGAAGTCTCGACCATATCCATCCAACCCACCTGATCCAGAATCCGGACCTTACATGAAAGTATCTGTTTTCAAAATCATGGCAAGCATCGAATACCTGCATGCATGCCTCTCAATCAGCGCACATTCAAACCAAGAACCGCCGTCATGAAAACGAGCACTAAAATTTTAATGATAAATCACAATGGGATGCGCTGTCAAAAGACCTCGAAACATATCTGTATTCATGACCGCGAGGTAAACCCTCACATCATAACTGCACACGATCCGCCGAGGCAACCCCTTTTATCTTCTTTATTTTTCTCAGCACATCCTGCAACTGCCCCAAATCCACGACCCCCAGCTTCAAGTTGCAGACGGCCGCATCCCCGGATTCGGATTTGGCATTGATTTGGCTGATGTTGATGCCCGACTCGGAAAGAATTGTGGTGATGTTGGCCAACAATCCCGGACGATCTTCACAGCGGATTCGAACATGTACGGTATGCTTTTCCTGGTTTTGTATGTTCCAATTGATCTCGATACGCCGCTCGGGATCCGAGTCCAGCAAGCGCTTGCAACTTTCGGTATGAACAGTAACACCCCTACCTCGGGTAATCACCCCCAAGAGGCTGTCGCCCGGTATCGGGTTACAACACCGGGCAAATCGAACCAGGATATCATCCATACCTTGCACCAGAATGCCGGTCTTTCTGATTGGTTGAATCACCTTCGCGTCTTCGACCGTGGCGCTGCGGGCGGCTTCATCCAATGTATCGAGCGAGGTCTTCTTGGGCTCGGTCGCCTGAAGCAAGGCCACCACCCGTCCGGCAGACAACTTGCCATACCCAATCGCTACCAGCATTTCTTCCGAATTCTTGTATTCCAAGGTCTCAGCCGCTTTTCCTACTTCACCGGCTTTCCACTTACGGTTGAGATTGACGCGCACCCGTTTGCATTCGCGCTCCAGAATTTCCCGGCCGATCTCTTGGGATCGCCTGCGTTGTTCGGTGCGAATCAAGGATCGTATTTTGCTTTTGGCTCTCGATGTGCGCACCAAAGAAAACCAATCCTTGCTTGGCTTTTGGTGCGCATTGGTGAGGATCTCGACCGTATCACCGTTTTTCAACACCTGCCTCAAAGGTGCGATCTTGCCGTTGACCCGCGCACCCGCACAGTGATGACCCACTTCGGTGTGAACCGAGTATGCAAAGTCCAGCACCGTCGAACCCCGTGGCAATGCTTTCACGTCCCCTTGCGGAGTAAAGGCGAATACCTCATCACTGAAAAGATCGATCTTGATGCTCTCCAGCAACTCACCAGAGTCCTTGGTCTCGCTTTGATGTTCCAGCAAATCCCTAAGCCAACCAAATTGCTGCAGGTTCTTTTCTTTTAGGCGCCAATTACGCTCGCCCTCTTTATATACCCAATGGGCTGCAACACCCTGCTCGGCCACATTGTGCATCTGGCGCGTGCGAATCTGTACTTCGACGCGCTCGCCATGAAGCCCCAATACGGTGGTGTGCAGGGATTGGTAGTTGTTGATCTTGGGCATGGCGATATAATCTTTAAATCGGCCCGAGACCGGCTTCCACATGGCATGAATAAGCCCCAACACCCGGTAGCAATCACCCAGATTTTCAGTAATGATGCGAAATGCAACCAGATCGTAGACTTGATCGAAATCCATCATTTTATCTACAATCTTTCGATGTATACTGTACAAATGCTTCAATCTTCCGACCACTTCGGCATTGATTTCGTTTTCTTTCAATGTACGGCGAAGCACTTCGACGACATCGTGGATGTATTCACCCCGCTCCTGTTTGAAACGCTCCAGCTGTTCGGAAATCTCCTGAAACTTTTCAGGGTTGATATTCTGAAAAGCCAGATCCTCCAACTCCACCCGCATCCAATGAATACCAAGCCGGTTGGCCAAAGGAGCGTAAATGTCCAAGGCTTCCTGACAAAATGATTCTTTCTCTTCCAGGTTGAGCCGGGCAAGATTTTGCATTTCATGCAACCGATCGGCCAACTTGATGAGAATCACCCGAATGTCTTCCGACATGGCGACCAACATGCGGCGCACATTTTCGGCCTGCTTTTGCCGACCGGTCGAGAATGTGAGCTTGGAGAGCTTGCTCACCCCTTCGACCAAGCTTTTCACTGTAGACCCGAATAGTTCCTGGATCTCATCCAACGAAGCCAATTCGTCTTCTAAAACGTCGTGCAACAATCCGGCCACTACACAGTTTTCATCCAAATCGAGTCGGGCGAGAATATGGGCGACTCCCATCGGATGTGACAAGTAAGGCTCATTGGATCGCCTGGGTTGGTTTTGGTGGACTTTGGCCGAGTAGACATATGCCTGCTTGACTTTCTCTACATCCACGGTGGGATTGTGGGAGAGCATTTGATCGGTTATGTCTTGCAATCTCGCCATAATTACGCTATATCCTCGAAAAATATAACGTTCGTTCCAAAACAGCCAAGGCAAAACAATCTATCCAACCCGTGCAGGCGAGTCCAGAGTTTTTTGGAGATAAACGGATTTTCTCTTGACGTCGGCGATGTCATTATATTATTTGTCCAGTCCGATTTTTCACATGATTAAGAGGGCCCGCTATGGCTACTATATCAAGTAAAATATTTTTTACCAAGGGAGTCGGTACACCCAGAGAGCCATCGGATGACGGCTGCAGCAGCGAATACCACTCTTTCGGCCGAACGGAGAAAGTCTCGGGCAAGCACTCCGAAGACCTGACGGCTTCCAGGTTGGATTAGAACCATGACCGCCACACCCAATACCTCCCAATTCTGCTTCGCCGGTCCGGACTTGGAAATTTGTGATATCTCTCACGCCAAGACGGTGATAGGACAGCTCCCATACGATGCTACCACGAGCTATCGACCCGGAACCCGCGATGGGCCCAGAACAATCATCCAAGCCTCCTCGCAGTTGGAGCTATTTGACGAGGAGCTTCTATATCAACCCGCCATGGTCGGAATCGCAACTTTAGAGCCCCTCGAGCCGAATGTCGAGGGGCCCGAGCACATGGTGAAATCCGTCCGAGACTATTGCTTGCCGATCGTCGAAACCGGCAAATATTTAATATGCCTCGGAGGAGAGCACACGGTGTCGGTCGGATGCCTCGAGGCCCAGATTGCGTGGGCGGGATCCGACATAAGTGTATTGCATCTCGATGCGCACGCAGATCTGAGAGATTCGTACCAACAAAGCCGATATTCGCACGCTTGTGTGGTCAGTCGCATGCTGGAGAAATGCCATGTTGTCTCTGCCGGAATCCGATCCTTTTCGGCCGAGGAATTCGAGACCATGCAGTCTACAAATTTCGCGCCTTTCAGCATGCGGACAATCCGATCCAACCCGGATTGGATTGATCAGATCATCGCAAGGCTAGGCCCCAAAGTATATATCACGTTGGACTTGGATTGTATGGACCCTGGGATTTGTCCAGGAGTTGGAACCCCGGAGCCAGGCGGTTTCAGCTGGTATGAAATCACCGGCCTGCTCAGAGCGGTATTCGCTCAGAGAGAGGTCGTCGGTGCCGACCTGGTCGAATGCCTACCGCTGGCAGGTCAACACATTACCGAGTTTTTGGCCGCACGTCTGGTTTACAAACTTATCGGCTACCGGTTCGCGTCTGAATATGGACCCTCGAGCATCAGGTCTTGACAAGCCGATAAGCATGAATATTTTATAGCTTTTGATTTGTATGGGTCTACTGCATCGGCTTGATTTCAGCCGTTGCAGTCACGTGCAATGCCTTTGACCAAACGCTGGCAGCGATATGCCCGAAGCAACCAGCATGGAGCTTATGGATTTATAACTATCCTAGAAGAAAGGAGAAAAACAACATGAAATTCAAACCTATGTATGACCGAGTGTTGCTGAAAAGGATCGATTCGGAAGAGAAAACCAAGGGAGGAATCATCATACCGGATTCTGGCAGGGAAAAACCAATGGAAGCCAAGGTTATCGCGGTGGGACCCGGAAACCATGACAAAAGCGGCAAACTGCATAAATTGGATATCAAAAAGGGCGACCGCGTCTTGTTCGGGAAATACTCCGGGAACGAAATCAAGTTGGACGGCAAAGAGCATATCATTGTACGTGAAGACGAAATTTTAGCGGTTATCGAAGAATCCTAGAACGTCGTTGGAACCAGGCAAATCCCTCATCCCCAAAGGGTGTTGGAGAAAATTTCTCAAATTGGTTTCAATCCGTATTCTTACCTTCAGGATTTGGGAATCACGATGTATTCTATCTTTCTGTAGATCTATTTTGGACAAGCGAGAAAAAATATTATACTTTTTATGGTATATTTTTTGGCCAAAGACTTGCACACTCTGGCATACTGACCATATTTATAAATGGTTGATCAACAACTTCGGGGTGGAGGCATGACAGACAAAAAAAAGGAAGACGTGGAAATCACAGACAAATCGAAGATCATACCCAATACTTCCGGTGAAAAGGACATCATTATACCTGCCGAGCTCCCCATTTTACCGGTGCGCAAC
>JBFFBT010000153.1:0-14094 GCA_041560255.1 Myxococcota bacterium
GCGGTCTGTTGGGCGCTTGGTTGTATTTCAGAAAGCAAAAAGGCCGGGTTATGCAATATATTGAAGCAGTATTGTTTGGCCTTGTTCCGGCTTGGATATTGGGAAGACTCGGCTGTACGATTGTATTCGATCATCCGGGTAGAAAGACCGATTTTTTCCTGGGGATGGAAGATGGTCACGGGGTCGTGCGTCACAATCTCGGGTTGTATGAGATGCTCACGGCCGTCTTGTTGACCCTGTTGTTGTATGGATTGAAAAACCGTAAACCTTTTGACGGATTTCACACCGCCTTGGTTCTTTTGGTGTATGCTCCGATTCGGTTTTCTTTAGACGCACTGCGTACCGCCGACAAAACATATTGGGGCTGGACGGCGGGACAGTTTTTTTCTTTGGCGTTATTGGCCACGTCGGGTTATTTGATTGTACAAGGGATCAAAAACCGAAATAGAAAAACCATACCACCCGTCTCCGAACCAAAAAACCAACCGGCATCATCATGATCGGTGGGGCATCTCACGATTTTTTCATCATTTTTGCGACCCATCGGGCAATCTGTTCGTGGGTGGCGAACCAAACATCTGGATGTGTTCGGATGTATTTGATGAGACGTTCGAGCATGTCGATCCTCGACCGGTGTCCGATTACCAATGGATGCATGGTCAGAATCAATATAGTTTTCTCTTGATAGGCCGCTCGAAACTCGTCTTTCCAAATTTCCAAAACTTCTCGGGAGGATCGTTGATTGTGAAGACCAGCCCCCCAATCGAAGCCGAAATAGGGGTAATCATCCAAAAGCCATTCGACCGGCAGCTCGATCAAACGAAGAATATCTATGAAAACAAATGTGACCCAAATCTCCTGTCGGCCGTAGGAACCAAATAGGAGGTTGTGTATGCTATGATTAGGCGGCGTGTTTCGAGGTGGTTGTATTTGAAAGCTTTTCTCAATCGGCCTGGAGGGATGCCGATATCCGGCATAAATGTGATAAGGCCGGCACAAACCCTGTGCTTGGTGATCATCTTCCAGCTGAACCCTGGGTTCGCCGCCGGCGGGGATACGGCGGTGTATGCCGTTCATGTCGGATTCAATCAAAGCCCGGATAAAACATCTTTATCCGATTTGCAGTACGCAGACGACGACGCAGTTGGTTTCTATGCATTTACCCGCACATTTGCACGGGATTCCAGATTGGTTACCATCATGGATACAGACAGCCAAAAACTGCATCCCGATTTGGCGAATGAGTGCATACCTCCCGATCCCGAAAATTTACGGCAGTTGCTGGCCAAATTGGCCCAAGATATGAGAAACGCAAAAAAGAAAGGGAAAAATGTAGTTTTGTATTTTTCCTATTCCGGACACGGATTGGCCGCTTCGAGTGGCGCCAGGCTCACAATGTTGAATGGGTATCTGGACGGGCGATGGTTTGAAAAGCATATCATGAATCTGCCTGCGGATGCCATCCATCTTTTTATCGACGCCTGTCATGCCCAAGGGCTTGTCGATTGGCGGGGTGCGATCCGAAGGGAGCAAGCTACCCGGATACGCAGGTTGTCTTCCAAAGAGTATCGAGGTTTGTTTGCAGACTTTATCTTGAGGCGGCATCCGCATGTGGGTGCTTTGGTGGCCACTTCCGCCGATCAGGCCACCCTGGAGTGGACGCATCTTCGCGCCGGTGTGTTTACCCACGAATTGTTGAGCGCCCTCAGAGGGGCTGCGGATGTCAACCATGACGGCCGGATCGAGTACAGTGAAGCGGCCGCGTTTATTTCAGCCGCCAACCACTCTGTTTTGGATCGAAAGATGGTTCCCAATGTCGTCTCATTCCCGCCGTTGCTGAACCATAACACCCCGATTCTGGATTTTGATTGGATGCGGGTTTCTGCACGATTGAAAATACGAGCATGGCCGTGGGCTCGTTTCTCGATACAGACCGAAAAGGGTATACGCCTGTTGGACGCTCACCCGGAGTTGGGCAGCCGAATGGAAATACTCTTGCCTGCAAAGGAGCGCATGTGGATCAAATCCGGCGAGCGGGAAGCCTTGATGGAACCACTTGATGATGTCATCTGGTTCGAGGAGCTTGGCTTTCAATCCGCGGATACAACCAAATCGCGTGGAAGGGTTGCTTCGATCCTCCATAAGCACTTGTTTGCCACCCGCTTTGGCCCATCCTATTATCGGGGTTGGATTGATAAACAAGGTGAGATCGGAGTGGCGTTTGACGAGTCTTCGGATGTCATGAGTGTCTATGCTCGAGACAGCCGCGCCCCGAGCGTAGCTTGTTGGGTTGGAGCCGCCATATCGGGGGCCGTGGCGGCTACGTTCCTGGTATTGGCGGTGGACGCCAAGCAGGATTATGACAACACCTCGATGCAAGCAGAAGCTCAAGAAGCCCGTACGCGGTTGGTCCGCAACCAACTCATTGCGGGTGGGGCCGTATTGGCCACCATAGGTTTGGCCTGGGCGGGTTGGATGTTGAAGCCGAAAGATAGTCTGGTAATCCGGGCAGTTCCCTTGAGTCATGGTTTTTGTATTTCGGCAAAGCTCAGCTGGTAATCATTGCCCGCAAGGTGATGAATATTTCAAAACCCTCTCAGGTGTTCTGCCGGGTGTTTTGTCAATCCTATCCGAAAAAGCGCGAGCTCGTCTGCCGGTATGTATCACAATCCTTGAATCGGTAGACCCGATGGAATAGTATGGTAATGGATTTTGCGGGTATGCGCCGCCATATTGATGATGTCGACTAGCGCGATGTGGGTTGCTCTGCGACAAACGAAACTTTTTGATAGAAAAGAGGTATACCATGAGTGCTATTGGGCGGATTGGATTAGCCGGTTTGATTTGGGTTTTGATCTTTTCAAATGCTTGGGCGAATCAGAATCCACAATCGGTGGGATTGGGTGTATCGATGGGTGCTTCATTTCCCCAGGGTGATTCGGAAGATGTGGGTTTCGAGGATTGGGACGGGAGTTTCAATTGGGGATTTTATGTCAATATTCCGTTGGCTTGGACATTTCACCTTTCTCCCTCGGCGGAGCTGTACAAGTTTGACGATGTGAACGCTACAGATATTTCGCTGGCGTTTAAATTTATCATTCCTATGCAGGTCGTGGACCTGTATGTCGGGGTGGTGCCCGGGTTGACTACGGTTGGTGACGATACCTTGGCTAATGTCGGAGCCATGGGGGGTATCAGTTTCAACATCGTCAGCAATTTGGGATTTTTCTTTGAGACAAAATACAAGATCCTGTTTGAAGGCAGTTATAATATACGCGTGTTGCATCTGAATGCCGGTGTTTTGTTTCATTTTTAGCCCTGATACGATCATGGAAGCAAAAACCGGACAAAGATTGATGGGGTGCTTGGCCGCCATGGCCCTGATTTCCATAATTACAATGGGTGTGGTGGTTTTGTATGGGCAGTATATTCGCGATTGGTTTGCCACCCAACCGGCTCCAACCATGCAACCGGGATCGGATTTCCGGTCGGGTTCCGACAGCAAAACAGGCCAAAGTGGGGATCATGACTGAATGGTTCAATCGTTAGGATTGAATTGATTAGAAAAATACCAAAAGAAATCTTGCATGAGGCTCGTAAGATCCGAGAAGATCTTCATAGGCATCCCGAGTTGTCATTGCACGAACGGCGCACCTTTGAATTGATTGTAGAAAAGCTGCGGGGCTGGCATGTGGATGTGGCGGCCGACAGTATGGCCAAAACGGGTGTGATCGGATTGATTCACGGAAAGAGATCGGGTAGAACGGTTGCCTTACGGGCGGAAATGGACGCCCTGCCGATTCAAGAAAACACCAAATTGCCGTATTCTTCGATTCATCCGGGGATCATGCATGCTTGTGGACATGATGGACACATGGCTATCTTATTGGCCACGGCGAAGCTGTTATCCAAGCTTCGAAACCGTTTTCGTGGCGCAGTAAAGCTTGTCTTTCAACCCGCGGAGGAGAACGGCTCGGGCGCCAAGAAAATGATTCGTGCAGGTTTACTCGAGCACCGGCCGAAAATCGATGCCGTCTTCGCCCTGCATGCCCGCCCGCAGGTCGGTGTGGGTCGGATCGAGCTCGACTCGATTCCGAGTGCTTCTTCGGATGTTTTTGAAATCATGGTACAGGGACGTGGTTGTCATGCCGCGTATCCCCATTTGGGAACCGATCCGATCGTTATCGGATCTCATATCGTCAACGCTTTGCAACAGATAGTCAGCCGTAACGTAGCGCCCTACCATCAAGCGGTGGTTACGGTGGGTTGTTTCCAGGCGGGTTCCCGATCCAATGTCATTCCGGACGAAGCTTTTCTCAAAGGAACCATCCGGACGCGCCACCCCCAAGTCAGGTCGAAAATCTGCAAAGCCGTCAGACGGATTGCCGTGGAATGCGCGCGAGCTTTGGGAGCAGAAGCCCGGGTTAAGATAAAACCGGGTTGTCATAGAGTGAAGAACAATCCCGATTTGATGAACTTGGTCAGAAAAGTGGGAGTGCGGGTGCTTGGTGCGAAAAATGTGCTGGAAGCAAGACTTGCCACCATGGGGAGTGAAGATTTTTCATATTATCTGGAAGAGCAAGGGGGTGTGCCCGGATGTTTGTTTCGGCTGGGTACGGGAGGAAAAAGCTTCGTGCATACTCCGACTTTTGATTTTGGTCATGTTGCGTTGGAGCCCGGAATTCTCATGATGACGAACGTCGCCATACAGTATCTTGCGGGAGAGAGATCATGAAAACACTCCGAACATTGTACCATATCGCTCTGTACGGGACCTTGGGGACCTGCCTTGGGATTTGTTTGTCATGGTGCGCCAAACCGGATTCGACCAGGCTCGATGTCGATGAGATCCAAAGTCAAGTCGATGTTTTGGAGAGCCGTCTGGAGCAGATGCAAGCGGCCCTCGATGATCACAATCTCGATCAGGCTCAAGAGATCTTTGAAGAAATCGATGTGAGCATCAAGGCAAATCGGTCACAGTTGTCGGCCTATCCGGAATACGGTTTATTGAAAGATCGAGTGGAAGAGGTCCGGGGCGAGCTTTGCTACGAACGCGTGAATATCAACTTGGAGAAATTCTATCAGCTGGTGCGTGAGAAAAAGCCGGATGAGGCCCGAGATAGAATGTCTGTATGTCGGGATGAGTACAAACGATGCTTGCCGTTGATTCAAGCCAGATCGGATTTCATTGCATTGCGCATGAACTTCGAGGGTATTTCCGGGGCGTTGAAGAAGCTCGAGAAAGAGATTGAAGAAGACAAGCGGATGCGAAACATCCAGAATCTTCAAAATCGTTATTCCGGAAAGCTGGATGAAGTGCGAAAAACACTGGACGAATGTGAACAGAAACCGGAGAAAGCCGAATCTTTTAAAAGCCTGCAGGAGCGCATTAAGGAAATCGGTGCCCAGATCGATGCAGAGATGGAGTATCGAGGCGAATCAAGTTGGAAGTCGTTTGCCGCTGTATCCAAAAAGCAGCTCCTGCAATTTGAATCCCGGCGGATGACCTGTTGGAGAAAAAAAGAGTTGTTGCAGGTTGCCAACCAATGGCTCACCGATGCTGATGCCAATCTGAGAAAGGCTTTGGGTATCAAAGATCCGGAAGAAGCCTTGGTTCTCGTGAAAGAGGCTTCGCAACATTTTGTCAAATGCCGGCAATCAGTTGGAAGTATATTGAAATCCGAACCGCGTTTGGCGGGCTTTGTGATCCGATACAAGGGCAACAAAAAAAGGGCGGCTTGGATGGAAAGATTTTGTAGCTTGCAACAGCGCAGGGTTCAACGAAGAATTCAAAAGCTTACCGCGGCGGCATCCCGCAAAAAAAGGGCTTTGATGCGACCGACCAAAGCCAGGGCCAAACCCAAACCCAAGCGTTGAGTTCATAATCCCGGTGGTTCGGTTTGGATGTTGGGCGTAACCGTAAAATGGGTGCGGCCCACCACCAATTTATCTCCAAAATGCAACTTTGCGGATCGGGTTTTTTTTCCGTTGATGAGAACGTGGGCATTGCTGAGGCATTCTACCCGCAGAGTGTTGCCCGTATCCATTTTGATTTTGGCATGCAAGGGCTTTACACGAAATCCGCGTACGACCACGTCGACTCCGGGAGCTTTGCCGATGGTCAATGTTTGACCGAGCGGGATGGCGACATCTTTTCCTACCAGATAACCCGGTATTTGATGGCAGGAAGGCATAATGATGGTTGCATCGATATGGCCGAGCCGGCCGGATTCTACCAGCGTGATCTCGAATTTTCCCAGGGTGAGGCGATCTTGAGGAGTAATGATTTGTTTGGTGATGGGATTTCCATTGAGGGAGGTCCCATTGGAGCTGTTGAGATCCTCTGCAATGAAATGTCCTTGCTCCCAGGTTATTCTCGCGTGCTTGCGGCTGACGCTCAGGTTGTCCAAACGGATTTCGCAAAGAGGATCCCGGCCTATGGTCATGGTGGGAGGCATAAAAGAGCGTTGCAGCGCGATTTTCCCTCCCGAGCGGACCTGTACGGAAATGGGGGGAGGTGGTTTGGAAGCTCGTGTCAATTGAGAAAGCGAAGTGCCGGCGTCCAGGTCCGGTGCAATCTTCAATCGTTTGAAGACTTCGACTTTACCCGGTTTTACGCCCGGCTGGAACGCATACTCCAAAAATCGTGTTCGGATGTCGCCGGATTGCGGTGCGGTGGATGGGTCGGCAAAATAGATTCGAGCCGGAATGCCTTTTTGTAAAAAGAGTAATGTTCTGTGGTCGTCACGCTCGAGAGCCAGAGCAGCATCCTGTTGGTCTTTGGCCAAAGTGTCCAGGACATGCTCGAGATCCAGAAGCTCGGTTGATGCCTGCAACTCGGGACGATTTCGAAAATGCACTGCCGCCAGCAACACCAGGGTGGGTTCGGTGCAAATGAGCGAACAATGCGCATTGCTCAACTGGGTGGCTCGCAGAACGAACTCTTTGATGGGCATCCACCCATATTCTCCTTGCTCGAGCCAGCCGGCCAAATGGGGGGACGACTTATGAATCAGGCATGTCAGGCGAAGCTCGTGGTTTTCTACTTCGAATCTCCCATCCGGACAACGGCCGTCGGCCATCATCTTATCGACTTGTTGATAGAGTGATGGGTCGAATGGTTGTTTCTTGATAACCAATCTGCCCGGAGGAAAATGTGTAGATGTCATAATCGATACCTGTTTATTTCCAAGGGTTTTTACACCTTCTTTGCATGTCGACGTATCCGTATGATCATATTGATACGACAACCGACTAGATCATGTCGAATGGCAGGCGAACATGCAAGAAAATCCTTCTTCAGCCTGCATTTCGATCTTCGGGGTAAAAGATCCGGTTTCCGTCTGGAGCAAGATACCAAGAGCCTCGGTCGGTCGTGTCGATCACCGCGCTGGGTGCGGCCGATACTTTGCCGGCATTTCCCGGTAAATCCAGGAGCAAATGGGGAATCAGCAGCCCGGAATACCTGGATCGAAGTCGATGGATCAGCATTTGGGCTTTCTTGGTGGGGACTTGAAAATGCAATGTGCCCGCGGCTCGATCCAGCTGGAAAAGATAATGAGGCTTCACTCCGGATACCAGCAAGACCTTTCCTAGATTGTATTGCGCCTTGACCGAATCATTGATGCCGCGCAGCAAGACTGCTTGGTTGAGAACCGGTATTCCGGCGTTGCGCAATTTTATCAAGGCTTGTTTTTGAGCAATTCCGAGCTCGCTTGCATGGTTGAATTGAACACTCATCCATAAAGGTTGATGGCGTTTGAGCAAACCAACCAGCCCGGTTGTGATTCTTGATGGCAGGGAGCATGGAACTCTCGTATGAATACGGGTAATATCTATATTGGGGGTGTCGCGCACGATACCGAGCAGGCGGGCCAGTTGATTGTCCGCAAGCATCAAAGGATCGCCGCCGCTGAAGATGATCTCACGGGTCTTGGGGCGTTTTTTTAAAGCGAGCAGCAGCTCATCCGGACCGGCGACCGGTTGTTGTCTTCCTTTCCAATAGCGTTTGCGGTTACAGTGACGGCAATGGATCGGACAGCTTGAGGACACCAGGGCAAGCAACCTGTCGGGAAACCTCTGCACGATGCCGGGCACTACCCAGTGGTTTTCTTCTTCCAGGGGGTCTTCGTCTCCGTGGAGGTCGAGCTCGCGCGCATCCGGTATGACCTGGAGCGCAACGGGGCACCGGGGGTTTTCGAGATCCATCCGAGATAGAAAAGCAGGTGGAATACGCATCGGAAAATCTTGAGAAACCGCTTCTATCTTGGCCGCTTTGGATTCGGGCAAATCGAGTTGGTCGGGTTGTATGATTGTGGATGCAAGATCTTGTCTCCATTTGGTGTGACGGCGTTTCATGGCGGGGCGCAGACTAGCATGCCGAGGTTCGGAAGGAAAGGGTTTCGTGTGTCCGGAGTCGAGGTCTAGGAAAAGGTCTTGGACCAAAGGGCCATCAATCCGAGCTCAAGGTTGCTTTTGAGGTTGATGACTGCTTCGGGCTTGTTCGAAGACGGATATGATTTTTGGGGATATTTTGACAGGATCCATCGAACGTTTTGGATTGAGGTCGAGCAAGCGATGAAATTGTTTCTCGGCTTCTCGGATTCTGTCCATCGCGACGAGGGACCAAGCCGAGATTTCGATGAGCTTGACTTCGATGTCGTTGGAAAGTGTGCGGGTTTTGATTGCCTCTGAAATCATTTCTTCGGTTTCTTCGTATTCTCCGTTCCAATATAGATCTATGGCGAGTTTTACAAGATCGGTATCGGACAATCTGTGATCACTGTGGTTTTCGCCTCTATCGAGAAAAGACAGCAAATCAAAGCTCCAAAAGGACGATGATGTACCGGCAGGTGACGTGGTTTTGGAGGTTGCAGGGTCGGCCTCAAGGCTCGATGACTTTTTTGTATGTTCGGATGGATTTTTTTGAGGTTGGTTTTCCTGACTGTCATGGCGTTTGAGTCGATCTTTGACTTTGGCGTAGGAAGCTTCTTCATCGAAAATGGGCAACTCGATGATCTCACCCGTTTTGATTTGGTTTGATTTTTTCTGGTTGAAATTGCGAAGCCATCCCAAGATCTTTTTGGGTTGCTGGTAATATTTTTCAGCCAGATTGAACAGGGTTTCTCCCGGTAGCACTTTATGGCGCAAGACAAAAGGCATGGTGATGAGCGTACCGGGATTGATGTCGAGCGGATCCCGGATCTTGTTGAGCCACCTCAAAAAATCGCTGCGCTTGGCGTCTCTGAGATACTGTGTGGCCAGCTTGGCCAGATAGTCTCCTTTTTTGATACGGTATTTCCACACGGTCGGCACCCATAGGGTAGTATTTTCAGGGATTTTGTTTGGATCGGCGATCGCGTTGGCCGTGGAAAGGTAAATGTATTTATCGGGATTGCCATAATGCAAAAGAGCGATGAAGGAAAGGGTTTCACCGGGTTTGGGCTTGTAATCGAGTGCCCGGCATGGATTGATCGGGCATAGAAAGAATGTGACGCACCCCAACAAAATACCTAAAAAAATCTTGAGTTTCACGTACCTCACCTCGGGATGGGCTTTTATGGCTTGTTTTTTGTAAGGTTGAGCGCCAATTTTCTCAGCCTGCCGGGTTCGATCAAGACCATTTTCGATATTTCGTCATAATATGGATTTTTCAGCACAACTTTATGTACTCCGGGGGTGAGTGAAAATGGTCGGGCAATCGGAGTGGTGCCGACATGGGCTCCGTCGATGTAGATTTCCGCCCAAGGGTTGACCACGATTTTTAGGCTGCCGGAAAAACCGAAAGCCACCGCAGGTGTATTGGACGAGAGGTTGACCAAAAGGGCCATGAGCAGGGCAGCGGCTCCCAAACCACCTTGAAGTAAAGCCAGCTTTTTGTACGAGAGAGAGGGGGGCAGGTTGTCGTCTTCTCTGAGCATATGGCGATCTTTCAGCAATCGACGGCTGACGAAGTTTTTGGCTTCTTCTTTGGAAATGAGGTTTTTGTGTTGCAGAAAGATCACGAGCCGAGCGCAATGATGAATCTTAACTTGACTGCCCAGGTAAGCTTCTATTTCTCTGCGCAATGCACCGGTGCTTTCGTAGCGTTGCATGGGTTCTTTGGCGAGACATCGCAGCACCATACGCTCGAGCTTGCGGGGGATGTTGGGATTGACGGCCCGCGGGGGTTGAAGCTCACCGTTGAGAATCTTGTGCATGATGGTTTTGTTGGAGTCCTCCTGAAACGGCTTTTGTCCGGTCAGCATCTGATACAATACCACGCCCAAAGAAAAGACGTCGGATCGAAAAGTGATCTTGACTCCCATGATTTGCTCGGGCGACATGTAGGCCGGAGTACCCAGGGATGTGCCCGGGCGGGTCAGATCGCCCAGGTTTTCATCGCGGGCGATTCCGAAGTCCATCAGCTTGACCTCGCCTTTTTTCGAAATGATGATATTGGACGGTTTGATGTCCCGGTGAATGATGCCGCGGTAGTGGGCATATTCGAGCGCCCGGGTTACCGCCAATGCGATCACCATGGCTACCGAAGGGGGGAGGACTTTTACGTGTTCCAGAACATCGAACAAGTCGATGCCCTCCACATACTCCATCAACATTCTGAAGGTTGTGCCTTCTTTTACGAAGTCGAAGATCTGCACGATGTTTTCGTGTTGCAGCGCTGCGAGCGAAGTAGCTTCCCGCATGAATCGGGCGACCACTTGTTGATCAGAAGAGTATTCTTCTTTCAGCTCTTTGATGGCTACCGGACGGTTGAGAGAATTCTGCACGGCTTTGTAGACCACCGCCATTCCCCCGGTGCCGATTTCTTCGATGACGTCGCAGTTATGGATTTGCATGATTGACATGCGGATACTTTATGCCAATTATGATAGAAGTGTCAATGAGCTATGAGATTTTGCACCGAGCGCATCCGGATTACGACCTGGCGGTGGGCGAGACCGGCCGAACAACCAAAAAGGCATGCCAGAGCGCGGAAAGTTTCGGTGAATATTTTGGCGATTTCACGCTCGACGCCGATCATGGGAGCCAGTGTCGCGGCGTCGTACAGCAGCCATCCCAGCATGCTGGCGGCCAAAAGAAACCACGGCCGGCTCAAGTGACCACCGCGAAGCGCCAGGGCCGTCAAGAGCAAAGGAGTGATCAAGCAAAGAGAAATAATGTCTCCGAGAGCGGAGGCGAGATCTACGAGCATTATCGTGTCGCCGCGAATCAGGCCGATGAGATTTGTCCAGGCAGTCGGTCCGGCGATGGTTATCGCCAGGGCGGCGACAATCGCGTAGGTCGTCCGCTGGGATTGTTTGGAACCCGGAAGTTTGAGCTCGGCTACTTTCCAGGCGCGCGCGAGCAAATACATCCCGATGACGAAGAGTGTATTGCCGGCAATCACCATAAAAGAGTTGATCAAATCGGACATGGTTGTGCCAAAACCAAATGACAGGATATAGAGGGTAACATCGCGCGACAAATAGATCGCCATCGAGATTGCCAAGCAAATCCAGGCGCGGCGAAGGTAGTCACCGGATTGAAATGTCAGAGCGCAAGTAAGACATCCCGCGATAAAAGCCAGCCTGGCGGCTTCCAGCTCGATACGCCAAAAAATTTGAAAAACAGGCTTCCCCAACAGGAGAAATCCGGTAGCACAAACGGCAACCGACCAGATCAAGGGCATCAGAATCAGGGTTCGCATTTTCATGATTCAACCAAGCTTTCTACGTATATCATCTAAAACCATCTCAGCGGATACTTCTCCGACCAGGGTTCGCAACATGGGCCTGAGAGCATCGAGCAGGATAGGTAGATCGCCGGGCTCGAGCTCTTCGGGGGTCAGATTGAGCGCCCTTTTGCAAAACATCTTCACCGCGTTTTTCGCGTTGTGCTTACCGAGCCAAGTCTTCAGCAATGTGGCGACTTGTTCATGTAGGGGCTGTGGTGGCATATCGCATCACCCCATCGTCATCCAAATAAATCGTAACACATCCGCACGACCCATGGCAATGGTCCTGCGCGGATGTCTTTATTGGATGATTTTTTTTCGTCGGGTCAGCTCTTTTATTTCTTTTGGGATGGTAAGACTCTTCAGCGTGGGTGAGAGACCGGATACATACATGGCGGTCGAAAGCGTGCCCGGCGATGGAGTAAAGACCTGGGCGTCCAAGATCGATACGCCCAATGCGCGAAGTTTGTTTTTCATGTTGGTGACGTCCTGCCGATTTTCGCCGGGGTGGCCGATAATCAAGTATGCGGCCAGCTCGATTTTTCTTTTGAGTTTGCGGTTGATGGCGTTGAACAAATCCACAAATGCTTCGAAACGTTCGAAAGGGGGTTTTCTCATCAGAGAGAGGATATGGTTTTCGGTATGCTCCGGGGCCACCCTGAGAAACCGCCCGGCGTGGTGTCGCATGATTTGCTCCAGCAAATCGGGCGCTGTGAGCAAGACATCATAGCGCGTGCCTGAGCCGACGAAGATTTTTTTCACTCCCTTGATTTTACGGCACCGGCTCAAAAGCGCCGAATAAGCTTTTGCAAACGAATGTTGCGCGCACTGGTCGGGGTGCAGGCAGGATGCTCTTCGGCATTCTTTTTGGTTGCATTCTCCGGCATACATTTCGACCGAGGCGCCCCCCAGATCCGATATGCTCCCTTTCCAGTTTGGGTGTTTTGTAAGCTTGCTTATCTCCTGCACGATCGAATCGGGGTGGCGCGAAATGATACGCCTGCCTTCGTGTGCGCGAATCGAGCAAAAGCTGCATCCACCACCGCAACCACGATGGGTCGTTATCGAAAAACGGTTCATCTGCAGGGCCGGTGAAGAGATCCGGCTGTTTAAGTGCGTGCGGGTATAGCTCAATCCATAGATGTCGTCGAGGTCGCTGGATGTATACGAGGCTGGGGGATAGGAGATCAAGTAACGATCGGCGTGGGGTTGAACGATGCAATGGTTTTGATGCATGGCACGGTCGATCAAGAGCTGGGTCTGCAGAAGCAGGCCGGGGTCGGATTGAATGGCCTCGAAGGTCGGCAAGAGGGTTGCGGGTAGGTCGGGATCGATGCGCTGTACAATTTTGGCCGTTCCGGGTAGAGCAAGATCCTCGATGCAAGTTTTTCTTTTCAAATTTCGGGCGATGTCGACGATTTGTTTTTCTCCCGGACCGTAGACGAGCAGCTGAGCGCGGCTGTCCAGCAAGATGGAACGCCGCAACTTGTCCTGTTGAAAATCATAATGGGCAAAACGCCTGAGAGAGGCCTCGAGACCGCCTATCACGACGGGAACGTCTTTGTAGGTTTCTCGAATACGGTTGGAAAACACCATCAAGGTTCGATCGGGACGGATCTTGTAGTGGATCGAGGGGGGATAATCTTCGAAAAAAGCTCTGCCGTCCGGTTGGTACAGATCTTCGCGGCGTCTTTTTCGAAGCGAGGTATAGTTGAGCACCATGGAGTCCATGGGCCCCGATATGATCGCGAAGAACAAATTGGGTCTTGCCAACCTGGAAAAAGACTCTTTGGATTGCCAGAAAGGTTGTTCGATGATCCCGACGGAAAATCCATGAGATTCGAGCGCTCTTTTGAGTAAACCCTCCGGAAATGACGGGTGATCCGAAAATACATAAGGTAGAACAAAAATGATATCGAAGGACAAGCGCACCACTCCCGTTTTTGTCGCCGATAGGATTTTGCCAAAAAGCTCGGCAATTGCAAGTTATGCCGACGATACACATTGAAATTTCACGTTGGAAAGCATCGTCATTCCTGTGCGCCGAGGGAATAGATTTTTGGGTTATTTGAATGATAAAATTTAAAAAATACGGTAATTGTACCCCGACGTTGCATATAACGATGTATTGAGAGCGCACGAAATGAGCTGACTACAACAAAATGTGTGCATATATTTGATTGAGCCGGGATTTAACTTTTTGTGGCTTTTGGAAATAATGTCATTCCGGCATGCTTTAAGCCGGAATCTATGTGTGCCGGGCATGTTCAACAGCTTAGAGGTGAAAGTCCTCTATCCAACCGGACGGAGGTGAAGGATTAGCAAAGCGCAAGGGGAAATCCCAGGTATCGTGAGGTATCACCCAGAGGAAGCGTGGA
>JBFFBT010000154.1:0-14043 GCA_041560255.1 Myxococcota bacterium
GTCCGATCCGCCCTTGTCTCCAAACGTAATCAACGCCGCATACACCGCCCCGGGATCCGACGACCAGTTTCGGGTGTCATAATAATCCCTCAACAACAACGCCGCTCCTCCCATAAACCCGGCCGCCGCCAAGGTCCCGTTGGTATACTGCATGTCGGTAGGTCCGGTATTGCGCGCGGCGATTACCTCCGTCGGTCCGGCCACATCCGGCTTGATCCGATTATCGGTAGGAACGCCCGCGGCCGCCACGTCATCCTCACCCGTATCCGCGTAGTAGGCTCCCGCCCCGATGACCTTGTGCGCATTGGCGGGAGAGTATGCAGGAGCAGCAGGACTATTCCCCACGGGCGCGATCATAATCACGCCTTGATCATACAGGTCGTCCGCCGCCGATGCCACCGCTCCTTCGTCGGTCTGATCAAATGTAAAGTTCGCCACGATCACGTCGTCGTACGGCGCCAGCCGGTTGAGCCCCCTCAGGGCCGCGGGCTCGTACAACACGTTGTGATGCGTACCGATATAGATATTGGCGCTGTCCAGCCAGGCGTCCATCGCTACTCCCCGGTACGCATACCCGTTGTTCGCGTTGCCTATCAATATATTGGCTATCCCCGTCCCGTGTCCTCCGTCGTACTCCGCATCCCCGGGATCGTACCTCCCGGCGTACAACCCCACCGGATACAGATTGCAGTTTGCATACACCGTCCATCCGCAGTCTTTCCAGATGTCGATGTGATCCGGGCTCTTGAGCACCGTATGATCCGCATACACCCCCGTGTCCAACAACCCTACCCGATATCCGTATCCCGTATATCCGTTGTCCACATATTGATCCGATTTCTGCGCCAGCCTCCCCAACTCGATCGTATCGACCACATACCTCGACTTGGTAACCGGTTTCAACAACTGCACGGGCTTCTCATAGGTGGACGCGGTCACAGACGCTATCTCGGCATGTTCCGCCAACAACTCTTCCAGCATGCCCCGGGTCAACCTGCACACCAAAGCATTGCCGGCGGCGTGCTCCGATACCATCCCGCCTCCGGCGTGCTCGATACGCTCCCGCAGCGCCCTTCGCTCGGCGCTCCTCGCCCGCGCGTCCCGGCTCATGATCGCTTTTCTTTTCGCCGCTATCTCCAGATTGTCATTGTGATCGACAGACAAGCTCCTGTCATACCGCGGCAGCTTCGACAGACGGTGCTTGGACCGTACCGACAATACCACCTCCACCTCTTCTTCCTCGTCAATATTTTGCATCTTTTCATACACCGCAGGATCGATATATGTTTTTATTACACTCCCGCGGTTTGCGCCCGGCAGGCTGCGCTCTTGTCTCTCCCCGGTGATCTCTTTTCCTTCTATCAACACTTCTCCATATCTCCCGTGCTCCACCCACGCGTCAAACGACGCCTCCTGCATTTTCGTCTTCGCATCGCCCCACTCTCCTTCCATGTCGTTGCTCATACATCCGTTACACAACAGCGCAAAACAAAACCCCGCATAAAAGGCCTGCTTGAGCATAGATCAATCCTCCTCCCCCCCGAGCTGGTTTTCAGCGCAGAGATCCCCGCAGGCCTGTGAGAATTACGCCTATTCAGATAGATAGAGGCGCTCGCGAGTGAAGATTGATCGGTATAAAATATATGTTTCAGTGGGATTGAAACCGGGCAAACAAAAAAAGGGGCAGGCGTACAGCCTGCCCCTACAAAAATCATAGATACCCAATCTATTTGATTTCAACGACTACGAGATACATCCAAAAAGATCGTTGCACTGCATATCTGCAATTTACTTCAATCAAAAAAATCATCGCATCAATAAAACATCAACAAATGACTATACAAATCGAAACTTCAAATAAAACGCTATCAGATAATAATTTTATTTATGGATGATGTATGGATCAGCGTATTTATGATATGAAAGCAAGGATCGCGGACAACCGCAACAGCAGAGTGCGCCCGCGGATTGGCCGCCCATCGATTGGATCGATACAAACCCCGCACTTACTCGCTTATTGCAAATCGGCAGGTTGCGTGGTTTGCATCCAACCAGGCAATTGATGCATCGTACGCGCAAATCCCGGGGTTCGGAGGTTGGCTGGTAAATGAAAACCGGTATAAAAACCACGATCCGATCAGATTGATGACTTTATCAGACACAGGGCTCAACCCACATCGAAAATACAAATCACATCTTCCGCCGTTGTCGACAAACAGCTCCAAATCACAGGGTGGATCCACATATGCATTAAACAGAATCAATACATAGATCGATCGTTCGTCGAGCGGCTCGAGCGTCTCCGGGCACAAGGATGTATCCAGGCATTGATCCAGCTCAGACATTTTTTGTACGATTTGATCCGCGTCTATCGAGGCGAAAGTAAAGTTGCGGTTGCAATCACCGCTGGTCTGGGTGCTGGAAATACCGCCGTGACACAACAAGCGCGACGCATCAAGATCGAGCGAGGAGCGCCACCGGCATTTTTTTTGCTCACAGTCGGATTGCATCTCGAGCGAATTTGGACAATGGATGTTTTTCCAAATACCCTGTCTACTCGCACCCGAGGTATTGATATTTTTGACCACAAATTCAATATATTTTTCCTGAACCGGCATGGTGTCACTTCCAGCCATTATCCCTTGACAGCAAGGCATCCCCGATGTTTCCAACCACCAGTCCGGCACCTGGCACGAGCCTTCGCAGCTTGTCAGATCATCCAAAACCGAGCTCAATCTTGCATAAGCATTATGAAGTTGAGCTTGATAAATAGGTTCTCCAATTTCCGGAACCATGGAGATCTGTTTCACGGGTCCACCGGTGTTTTGAAAGCATATTTGTTTGCTTTTGAAGACAAACCCGTTTTCGTTTTCCAGCACCCTCAGCTCATAACAACCATCGCCGGGCACACCCGGCAAGGTCGCCTCCCCGTTGAAATCCGTATAGGCTTCCACTCCGGGCAGCTCTTTGAGCCCTATTTTGGCTCTACAGACAGGTATGTCCGGATCTTTGATCAAGATCGGCAGATCGGGCGCATCGGTCAGGCTGACGGTTTTCATGTCGTAGACCTTTCCGGCCACGATCCGGGCCTGCCCCCTGAAACCCATGTTTTCTTCGGGCGCCCGGATGAGGATGTCTCGTTTTCCCACCGGTAGGTTTTCGAGCCGAAACCGGCCGTCTTTGTCGGTCTTGACGGTTTTGTAGCCGGCAGGCGGGCATCCCACGCAGGTGACTTCGGCGCCTTGATAGGCCTTGCCTTTCGATTTTACTTGACCGGCTATACTTCCTTCCCCTTGTAGAAACTTGTCGTCCGATAGACCGCAGGATCCGCTCTGGAAGGCCGCTGCCGACAGGGCTATACCGGCCGACAGGATGATCGCTTGGGACCATAATGCTTTCATGCCCTACTCCATCCCACCCCCTGTTGTGATTGTCCGCTCTCGGGCGCGTGATGCTGTCAATCCATCCCCAGGCCCATGACGAGCCCGGCCGCAAGATAGGGGATGAAATTGTTTTCCGCGGTAGGAAACACCATCAACCCACTCGTCAGATCCAGACTGATGCGCACCGCTCCAATCCGGATGGAGGCGGCCGCATGGGGCCCGGCTCCTACGCCGAAGGTCTCATCGGTGGTTTGAATGTCTCCCTCGAGTGAAAAACGTCTTTGCAGAAAACACAGGTTGGCCCTGGCCCCCAGCTCAGCCACCAGGGGTCCGTAGAAAAACCTTCTGCCCAACGAAAGGTCGGCTCCTACTTGCAGCAACCGGTACGGTATCCTTTCGTTCTGCACATGTATGCCGGACTCGTTCCAGCCTCCCAGGCTGACTGCCGCCCGTACGGCCCATTTTCGATCCGGCCAGCCCCGGTAGCTCAGCGCCACGCCTCCGGCCGGATATGACCATATTCCGCCCGCGGGGCTTTTTGCAAACACGGTCCAATTCAACCATGGTCCCAGCTCGACGTCCGCCAGGGTGTTGCGAAGGTCCAATCCCCAGCCCTTGGCGTTGACGTCTTCATAGGCCTCTTTGCGCATCTTCGCGTCACCGATCTCCAACAGGTGATCCCGCTCGATCTTTACGTCGACCACCAACAGATAATCGTCGAGCCTTTTCTTGAGGGTGTAGGCGCCCGGAGACAGAGGCACCAGTCGTTCTTCTCCGGCGGTCTTTTGCAGCTCGGCCACCACGGTTTTTCTTTTACGATCGTACAACAGGTAGGTGCCTGCAGAGGCATACGGCAGCAGGATGCCGCTTTGTCCGGTGTTGAGATCGGTCATCACGATGCTGCCTTCGCCTTTCAGGTCGTACGAAAAACCCGGGTGCTGCACGCCCGGCATGGTGTCCATGGTCCGGTGAACGGTGCGGTCATACGCATAGCCGTACAGCTCGGTGAGAGTCACCCGGCCGTCACCGCTTTGATCCGCGTCCCCCATCATTCCGGAGACCAGATAGTGGGTAAAAAACGAGCTTCCCACCTCGTCGGACTCCTGGGACGGCTCCGAGGCCGAGGTCGAGGTCAAAATCACCCGGCCTTTGGTTTTGGATTTTTCTCCAAAATGGATAAACGAGGGCGCGCTGCGGCCACCCTTCTCTCGTATGGCCGCCCCGGCGTGGCAGGCATCCAGGATCAACAACACTACGTCTGCATCGCAGCGGTTGAGCGCCTGTTTGAGCTCAAAGATCCCCAGCTTTTCCGAGCCCATCAACAAACTGTGCCCATCGGAATGCCCGGAGTAATACACCAACAAAAGGGTTTCGATATTTTCGGGGATTGCAGCGATTTCGTCGGATAGCTGCCCTACGGCATTGAGCGCTTGTTCGGGGCCGACTCCCAACAACGTACGGGTCTGCCCGGGCAAAAACCGACCCAGATCCTCGAGCACCCGCACCATACGCCTGGCGTCGTCCTCGGCGTAACGTAAGATCTCCCGATCGCCGCCCCCGTCATTGTTGGCCACCACCACCGCATAACGCATTGTGTCAGCAAACAACAAACCCGGCCATACCACCATCGTGAGCCAACCGATCGGCACCATCCATCCCCAACCTTTACGTGTCGCCCTACACACTGCGATTTCCCTGGTATTACTTACTCATAGTGTACCAGGTGGATATACCACAGCACAAATAAAAATCAAAGCATAATGCACATACCCCGCCGAAGGACCCCAAAACCCCGACGCAATCTTGTAAGAAAACTATTTTATTATTTCACAATAGAGCGCTGTGGCGGTCGGGCGCTGCGCCGCGGTATTCATGGTTTCATCAACAATATGCTCGCTTGGGGATACGGCAAGGGCAGTTTTTTGATTTCTTTGATGCTTTGACCGGCCTGTTTGACCCCGCCGAATGCCTGCTCGGCGGCGGTTTTGACGTCTTCCCATTGCAGGATTCGATCCGAAAAAATCCCGAAAACCCTTTCGGGGCCTTTCGAATCATCCAGGATGATGCTGCCCTCGACATGGTGCCGCCCACCTGGTTTGATCGGCAGGCTGTTTTGTGATGATTGGTGATTAAAATTGTTCACCCGGCCTCGTTCGTCAATGCTCACCAAGAACAAGTAGCTGGATTCGTCCGCACGGTAGGTGAACTGGATTTGATCATTCTCGTGCAGGATCTCACCCTCTTTACCGGCCCGGTGTCCGTTGTCCAATCTCACCCGATAATCCAAAGAAACCCCCCCCTTGGTCCCCCCCTTGGTACGAATCTCAGTTCTTGGGCTATCACCCCCGATGACAAAAATTCCCAAGAGCAGGAGACCGCAGGCCGCCGAGGCGATGGGCGCCAACCTGAATATGAGCTGTCTGCGATGGCGGCGATGCGAAGCGGTATCCAATATGTCTTGAAACCGCATCTCGAATGGATGCCGATCTTTGTATTCGTCTCGTTGTTTGGTCAAGTGCTCGAGCATATTTCGGCATCTTGGGCAGGAAGCCGCATGACCCAGTACTGCATCCCCCTCGGCCGCATCGGCTTCGCCCACCACCACCCTGACAAGCTCATAACGACGAGGGCACACGTCCCTTCCGCTTGGCTCAGGTTGACTTGAACTTTTCTTGCTCATGATGTAGCGATGCTCCCTCGGAAAAGCCTCAGTCCCCATATAGAGGTCTCAAGTGATCATTTTTGATCGCTTTTTTATTTATTTTTCCGATCAATTTGTAGTTTTTGTGCTAACAGCTTGAATTTATTTACTCTTCTTTGCACCGAGCCCCAGGTGAAACCGGTATGTTTCACAATCTCGGAAGGCGTCATCTCGTCGACCACCAATGCTTTTACGACGATCTTATCCTTCGGCTTGAGTCGGTCCCATATTTTTTTTATCAACGACCAGGTATCCGTGCGCCATTCGTCATCCGGCGCCTCCAGATCGTCCGCATCGATCTCGCGGTTTCTGCGTACGTTCTCATGGCGCATCTGCTTGTACGCCAACCGGGTGGCGACTCGGTGTAAGTATGTGTAGGGATAATGAATGATTTTTCCGCGTTTGCGGCACAACAAAAACCGGATGAAGGTCTCCTGCAACAATTCCTGGGCGGTGGCCTCGCTGCGCATCAAATATAAGAGATGCGCATAGAGCGCTCCCGCGCAACGCTCATAGACCTGTTTGGCCTCATCCCTAATCCGCTCGTCCTGGCCGTTTTCATGTTCCTTTTTCATGGAACAAATCTTATATCCGTCTGGTCATTTGATTCATCACTAGCCGATGACAAAAGTTTCTTTCTGAATCTCTCCTTTGCTAAAGCGATCCAGATTGTATTTGCAAAACACTTCGTGGTCGGATTTTCGAAGCAACCATTTGGCGGTGATCTCGCCGATAGCCGGAGCCAACATGAATCCATGACCGCCGAATCCGTTCATCTGCACAAATCCATCCACCTCTCCCACCTGCCCCAAAACCGGTTGGCCGTCCGGAGTCTCATCATAGTAACCGGCCCATTGCCGAAGCACTTTCACCCCGGCCAACCGGGGCATGATCTTGGACATGGATGCGCACATGCGGGCCAAAAACCGGAAGGACGATCCGGTGTACATGGAGGATGGCTCGAGCGGATCCGAGATGCCACCCAGGATTTCCCCGCGCATGGTTTGTGAAAAATACGTGCCGGTTTTCAAATCGGACACCATGGGATCCAAAAACGGCTTCAGCGGCTCCGAGACCAATATCTCGTGCCGGTAGGGTTTGTTGGGAAGCTCCAGTCCGGCCATTCGAGCGATTTGCGAAGACCAAGCCCCCGCCGCGTTGACGACCCGACGGGTGGCGATCCTGCCTTTATTGGTCACCACCGCATTGATTCGACCTCCCTGGATATCGAGGCCCAACACCTGGGTGTAGGTATTGATCTCCACACCCCGTTTGCTTACATACTTGGCCATGCCCCACAGGGCCGGCCAGGGAAACAATACCCCGTCGGTAGGATTGTACGCACAGACCTCGATGCCGTCGGTATTGAGATCCGGCACGATCCGTTTGGCTTCCGAGGGCGGCAACACCCGGGTTGGTATTTTGTAACTGTTTTGAAGTTTTGCATTTTTTTCTAAAAACGCTGCGGTTTCGGCATCCCGGGCCAAAAACAGATAGCCACCCTGCCTGAACCAGATGTTGTATTGGGTCTCTTTGGCCAGCCGCCTGAAATGTTTCACACTCTGCTTGGCAAGCCGGATATGGTCTTCCGTGGACCATTGCTGGCGCACGCCTCCCCCATTTCGGCCGGAGGCGCCGTAACACAAAAAGCGCTGCTCCAACACGGCCACATCGGTCATCCCGAGTCGAGCCAGGTGATACGCCAAGGACAAACCAACCACTCCGCCCCCGATGATCACCAATTCGGCCCGATCTTTCATTCTGCGTCCTCCCCGGTTTGCGGTTTTTGGGTATCGGCTTCAAGCCTGGTCACGTCGATGAGCTCGGGTTCTCCCGCCCGGGCAAACATGGCCACCGGCGTGGGATGCAGCAAGGGACGGGTCCGGGTTGGGTTTGTAACCTTGTCATCGCCACCCGATTTTTGCGATAAAAACCGGGCCACGTGCGCCTGGCACCCTTTGCCCTGGCAAAAACCGGTGGCATAGCCCGTATACCGTTTCAGGGATTCCATATCACGAAATCCTTCTTTGTAGGCTTCCTCCAAATCCAGGAGGCTCACATCCTCACACCGGCAGACAAGGGTTTTTGCTCCCATCATCGCTCCCCTTTTCGAGATGATTCTGCTAGCGAGAGCTCGATGCTCTCGTTTGAATCCGCGCGCTTTTCAAAGACTGGACACAAGCCAGCCCGGCCCTTTCTCCTTGCAGGCGGGCTTCTTCCAAAGGCATCGTGCCGGTACACCGGCCCGCGGCAAAGACATGCGGGCGGCGGGTTCGGCCCTCATCGTCGGAGATCAGCATGAAACCGCTTTCCGACCGAAAAGTTACATCGCAACCCGCTTGGTGTAAAAGCTCATAGGCAGGACTACTGGGCGCATCGATGCCCAAAGCCCGGCAATCGAGCTGCTCTTGCGAATCGAGCTCCAATCTCTGGATCCCTCGTCCACCGTGGGCCCGCACCAGTTTTCTGCCCTGGTAGAGGGCTATATTTCGACCCATGAGTCGATGGACGAGCTCTCCGTCACACCGCTGGGTGACAACTCCTCCCAACCGGACACCCTGCTCGGCCATCATCAAAGCCAAGCGCAGCGCTTGATCGCTTTCCCCCACAATGATCATCGGTTCGCCGGGCACCACGCCATAGCGAAACACCAACCGATCCAAGGCCCTAAGGCCGAAGATGCCCGGCAGATCGTTGCCGGGGTACACCAACCCCTGCTCGTAGGCTCCCGTACACACAATCAAGCGTTTGGGTAAAATCTCCATACAATCGCTCGATCCGCAAGCCAACACCTGTATGTGTTGCTCCAAAAAGACCGCCAGCGCGGTTGTCTCGGCATGCAGTTGGATTTGAGGCCTTTCGTCCCAAGCGGGGCGTATCCTTCGCCACGCATCCCAACCCGAAAGTATCTCGGCTCCATCGCCCGTAAACTGCACCGATCCATCCAGCAAACGGCCTCCGGGTAATCCTTCTCTTTCTATGACAAGCACTTGGAAACCGCTTTCGGCCACCGCCAGCGCGGCCGCAAGGCCGGACACCCCGGCGCCGATCACCACCACGTCCGGTTTCACGCGTGAAAAGCCCACCTGAGCGTCCAAACGCCCGGCCGTAGCGACGTCAGCCGCCATACCCAGTCCGGACAGCGATCGCACCACCCGCATGGCGGCGCGGTTGATTACCGCACTCTGGGTAAACATCCCGTGATGCTCAAGGGTTTTGGGCGTCATCCAATCCACGGTTCGATACACATCCCACTGGCTTCCCGGCCAACCACCCTGGCGTTCGACGCTCATACCTTCGCGGCACATGGTCTGACAACTGCGCACATTGGGCATACCGTCGACCTGCATGAGGCAGCTCGAGCAATGCGCCCGCATGCAATGGGGACCCCGGGGTCGGTGGTACTTGATGCTGCGGCCGAATACCCGCACTCCGGAAGCGATCAAGGCCGCCGCCAGAGGCTCGCGGTCGTATCCCGATATCTCTTGTTTCTCGAACTGAAAGCGGACTTTCCGCCCGCGATCGAAAGGATGGTCATCAAGAAAATTTATTCTTCGTCCCATTTTCATCAAACCTTTGGTATCCGAACACACCACCTCATGTCAAGCATGCTCGTAGGATCAACGCCGCTCACACCCCAAGGCACGCGGGATCCTACTTTTTACTGTTTTCGATCGTCTTTATATAACTCTTTAGTATAACTTCCCTTTTCGTCCCACCAAGTCCATGCGCCCTGTTTTTTATCGGCTTGAAACTCTCCCTCCGAAGTTTTCCGGCCCTTATCGTTCCACATACTCCATCCACCCTGGCGCAGATCTTCTTTGTAGGGTCCCTCCATCATCTTGTTGCCGTTTTCGTACCAATAGGTCCACTTTCCATGGCGCAGGCCCCGAAGATAACCGCCTTCTTCTTTCTTTTTTCCGTCCGGGTACCAAGCCACCCAATTTCCATGGTTTTTTCCTTTTTTATACGCGGCGGAAAAACTCAAAACGCCGTCCGGATACCAGCCTTGACAGCCGCCCTCGAGCACATCCTGCACATAATCACACTCGAGTTTCTTCTTCCCGGTCGAAGGCCACCACAGGATCTGCTTGCCGTGCTTGCGGCTTTTTTGGTAGGCCGTGCTATCCACCATGGCGCCCGAGTCACTCCAAGTGATACACATTCCGTCTCTTTCTCCCTGCTTGAAAGCGCAACGGGACAACAGGCCGCCTACATCGCTCCAGTATGTCCACATGCCTTCCTGCCGGCCGTCTTGATACGTACCCTCGACGGCGATTTGGCCGTTTTTATGCCACATGGTATAAGATCCATGCCACTTTCCATCGGGTTTACGACAGCCAAGCTCTCGGCCCATCGGAGGCGCCGCTCCGTCTTGTTGGGTTCCGGGGGGGCAGGTCGGAACATCGGCATACGCCCAACCAGCCATCATGACAACCAAGCCAACCAAACCAAGCCTGTACATGCGGTGTCTCCTTCTTCGACCAGGTTTCACACTCCATACCAAATAGATTTCCTTTGTATGCTTTCTTTCGAAAAGATGCAATGGTTCGTCCGGATTTACCGCAAGACGGCTTTTTCGGGCTGATTGTCTCAATCCGCCTGCCCCCCAAGACCCTTTTCGGCGGATCGGCGCTATATTTTGTCTGTTGATCCCAGCAGGCTATATTTTTCGAAAAACCGATATGACCACACCCAAAATGTCGACACTGGTGGTATCATCCTTTTGGATTTCAATGGGCTGCATCGCGGGATTTTCAGGCTGCAACACCACCGCGTCGGGTCTTACCCGCAGGGTCTTTACGGTGGCCTCGCCGTCGACCAGCGCCACCACAATCCGGCCGGACTCGGCGGTTTTTTGAGGTTTCACAAGCACATAGTCCCCATCTAAAATTCCCTTCCCGACCATGGACTCACCAGTGACCCGAAGAGCGAAAACTCCTGGATGGGGCCCGGTCAAGGATGCATCCAAACATAAAACATCTTCCATGTTCTCTTCCGCCCACACCGGCTTTCCGGCCGCTATCCTGCCCACCAAAGGCACGTTGACGACCCGATCGACCCGATCGGACACCCGTTCCCAAGGGTGCCCGGCCGTACGCGGACCGGCGTTTTCGGGCCGTTCGACCAAGGTGATGGCTCTCGACTTCGAGTCCATGTGCCGTTTGATATATCCTTTTCGCTCGAGCGCCTTGAGGTGATCGTTGACGCCGTTGGTGGAGCGGATGCCCATGTGATCGGCCATCTCGCGTATCGAAGGCTGGTATCCCCGCTCTTTGAGATGATTTTCGATAAAACGCAACAAATCGTGTTGTCGATCGGTCAGTGGACGCATGTGTATATACTCCCGCAAGATATTGTACTGAACACGCGTACAGATGTCAAGAAATCCCCGGTCCGACCGCGCTTTTTACCAGCTCACCCGGCCCTCTTCGTCGAAAAAGCGCAACGAGGTATCCAACATTTTTTCGACACACTCGACCAAAAGGCTGTGCACCGCCTGGCCCCCGGCCTTCAACGCATCGTAATAGCGCTGTCTTTCCACATCCGGGATAATCACCGGAAGGTATCCGGCCCGAAGAATGAAGTAATTCATCACCAACCGGGCTACTTTCCCGGTTTCATCGTCAAATGGAAAGATGTTCATCAACCGGTGATGGGCCTGCGAAGCTTGCAAAATGGGGTGGTTTTGCTTGAACTCCTTGGTCTTGAAGCTTCTTATCAACTTGTTCATCTGGTAGGAGATGCGGTTGGGCGCGATGATTTCGTGAAAATAGGTGCGATGGATGGGGATTTCCTTGCGGTACACTCCGCCCTGCTGGTCGATGATCCCGTAGCACAACACCACGTGCAAGCTCTTGATGAAGGTCAAATTGGGCATTCTGGATGCCGAGGTAGCCGTTTTCTTTACTTTTTCGATGGCGTTTTTGTGATTGCGAATACGCTGATAGGTCGGGATCAACACCCCTTCTTCACCGCTTTCATGCTCCAGGGCGGCTTTGAGATCATACACATCCAAGATCAGCCCATCCAGGGCGTTTTCGTGAAAGATCCAGGAGATTTCCAATTTCTCATGGAATTGGCGGGACAACTCTTTGTTTGCTTGAGCTTTTTTTCTAAGCTCTTTGGTCTTGTCGTCTAATTCAAAGTAGACCGTACGCATTGGTGATGTCCACAGGGATTAAATGGTTGTCTCCTTTTCTATTCATGCAACCAAGCCACGGTCACCCTATTCCCAACAACCACTTCATTGCACGCTCGCAATCTTTACCACATACTGCATAAGATGTCAAAATGACTCTTCCGGCCCATTCGGGTAGAGACCAACCGGGGCCGTAAGCGTTCACTTTGGGGGACAGCGCCGACTCGGTCTCTTCTTATCCCTACGGATACAAAGATTGAACCGCGCCAGAAGTAACCCCCGGCTCGGGATCGACAAACAAACGGATCAAATACCAGTCCCAACGGCCTCTAACATCCTCACCACTTAGAAATACATAACCCTGTGTCAATGTGAAATCAGTCCCTGTCATAAACTCCAAACCATTTCGTAAAAACGTATAGTTATTTGCATCTACGGTTGCTTCATATACATACCACTGGCCGGCAACCGGCGGATTGGCGCCCGAATCGGTTGCAACATAACTGCCAGGTCCACCCGGATTGGTAGTCGGGCCATCCCACTCTCGAATACGGTTGGTCGACGTTTTGGAGGCCAAATCATACCGGTCACCCCAAAAGTCATCGAGATACCAACCCACGGGAGCTAGATCATCATGGGTATCCAACTGCATGGCTTTGGTTCGTAGCGCAAAACCAATCGAACTCGTTTTATAACCATATGGATCTGATAGCATGAGAAGATCCCCACCATTTACATCCAATGATTCGAGATACAGTATCCCTCCAGAGACATAATATACCGGCGGCACGACCATCCATCTGTCTTCCCAGTTGTTTAGGTTGTCAAACGGCTCCCAGTAATCATACACCTGGGCGGGGGACGCCGGGGCGGCGCCCGCAGAGGCATTGCCGTAATACAAGAAGTACGCATTGCTCGACGATCCGGCCGAGACGGCATTGGTCAGCCGGAAGGACAATTTCGCCGAAGCGGTATTGAAGCTCGAGGTCCCGGCAGGCGTCGAGTACACAGACTCGTCCACCCGGTTGAGCTCGGTGATACCGCCTGCTCCGTTACAGTATACAATCCTCAAATCGGCCCCGTCGGATCGGGATTGACCGGCCGAGACAAGGGATGCGTGATCGAGATTGAAAGTTACGGTATATCTGCTTCGGGCCTGCTTGCCGGCGGTGTTTGCCACTGTAAGTCTTTTTCGATGCAGGTAATTCATGTTCAACCAAGGACACACCGCATCGCAGCCCGCATCCGCGGCGTCGGTAGCCCCGTCACAATCGTTGTCGGTCCCGTCGGTGCAGCTTACGTTGCCGGCCGGTCCTTCCTGGTTGTCGGCGCCGGTGCTGCATACCAGACTTCCGGCCGGACATTGGTAGCTATCGTCGGCACACAGATCCAAGTCCGCGCCATCACAGGCCGTGCCATAAAGCGGATCCTCGGTGCCGTCCGCGCTGGCTCCGTCACAGTCGTTGTCCACCCCGTCACACACATCCAAATTATCGGCGCCGGTGCTGCACACCAAGCTGCCTGCGCTACAGCCCGTATAGCTGTCATCCGCGCACAGGTCGCTGTCCGGCCCGTCACAGGCCGTACCCAACAGCGGATCTTCGCTCCCGTCCGGCGTAGCCACTTTGCAGTCGTTGTCCAGCCCATCACATACCTCTATGTTGTCTGCTCCTGTACTGCACACCAAGCTTCCGGCCGTACACCCCGTATAGCTGTCATCCGCGCATTCATCGCTATCCGGCCCGTCGCAGGCCGTACCCAATAACGGATCTTCGCTACCGTCCGGCGTAGCCACTTTACAGTCGTTGTCCAGCCCA